>QYQI01000091.1 GCA_007280825.1 Ignavibacteriales bacterium
ATACTCAAGAAAGCTTTTCTGAAAATTATTCTTTCAAGATAATTTGATAATATTCCTTTCGTTTTCCACATTAGCCAAACACCCAGCAGAAACAATGTTATTAGAGCATAGAAACTTGATGATACGTTAAAGAAAGGAATCAACAAACAACTTGTAACTAGCGCTGCAATCCAAATAAAAGTTATTCTTCCAAGCTGAAGATCATTAAATATTTTTGTGAGTGTCGGGAATCCGGCTTTCTCATAATCTTTACTGTGAAGTAAAAGCAAGAGCCAAAAATGCGGTATCTGCCAGATGAAAAAGAATAATGCGAGTGATAATATTTTCATATCAAATACATTTCCTCCGGAAGCAGCCCAGCCGATCATCGGCGGAAGTGCACCTATGACAGAACCCGGGACAACAGCAAGCGCAAATCTTTTTTTCAACGGAGTATAAATTATATTGTACCAGGTCAAAGCAACAAGACCAAGTATCAACGCTGTTAAGTTTGATGAGAAATAAATTATCGCTAAACCAATGATTGCCAACAAAAACGAAACAACAACTGCATAGAAAGGTGTAACTCTACCTGAAGGTATTGGTCTTCCCTTCGTTCGTTCCATTTGTGCATCAAGGATTCTCTCTTGATAATGATTCAACGCGGATGAACCGCAAGCTAATAAGAATACACCTATCACAACGAACAGCAGAGTCCATTCAAACTTTCCGGAATGGAGGATGAATCCTACCGATGTAGAGACTGCAACAAAGGAAGTTATTTTAACTTTGCCGAGTTCTAAAATTATTCCAATATGTTTTTTTAATTGATGAAACAATTATCGCTCAATTATTCGTTTGAATTTTTGTTAATGGAACACCGGGACGTTCTAACCATTTGTAAAAACTACTATCCGGCAAAACTTTTACTTTTGTGTACATTGCTGAATGATTCAATCCGCAATACTCGGCACATGCTACATCATAATCACCGACTATCTTAGGTGTAAAATATAAATGCGTTGTTTTACCGTAAAGAATATCTTCTTTAATTCTAAATGCAGGGATGTAAAAGGCATGGTTCACATCCATTGACTGCATCTCTAAATCAATTCCGGTGTTTACAGGTACATAAAGTGTATCTGCTTTTTTCCCGTTCTTATATTCGAAAGAAAACTGCCACATCCTCGCGGTTACTTTAACGGTATAAGGATTTGCCGGAATATCTCTTAGCTCCCTAAAACTTGAATAGCCGAAATAAAACATTGAAAGAACAAGTAATGTTGGAATAACGATCCATACTACTTCAAGAAGAATATTGCCGTGAATATCAACCGGGGCGTGTCCTTTCTTTCTGTTGAATTTGAAAACGAAATAAATCATTGTCGCAGTAATTCCTAAAAGCAGAACTACAGAAATAGCAACAATATATAACATCACAAAATCAACTGAATCAGTATGTGTAGTTGGACCAAAACCCATTTAATTCCTCAGCGATAGATATAATCAAAAAATGTTAAGAGAAAAATTATAAATAAAGTAGAACCGCTTATTCCAAGAAATACTTTGAAGATCGGCTCGTCAAATTTTATATGCATAAAAATATTTATAACCAGCGCAGATTTAATTGCAGCAATAGAAAGAGCAATGAAGAGAGTATATCTTCCCAAATTTACACCAGCAATCGTAACTGTAAGTGATGTAAACGCAAGCAGTGCAAGCCAAACTATTATATATGTTCCGTAACTAATATGGTGTTTATTGTTTCCGCTCATGAATCTTCCTTTATTGAATTAAGTAGAAAAGTGGGAATAAGAAAATCCAAATTAGATCTACTAAGTGCCAATATAAACCCGAGTTCTCCAGCTTCACATAATTATCCGGAGTAACTTTATCTCTTGCAATGAATACGATCATGAAAGAGATTACAACCATACCGACTAAAACATGAAGACCATGCAAGCCGGTCATCACATAATATAAACCGAAGAAAAGTATTTGCCCATTGGGTTTAGTTAATAGTTCAGGCGACCCGGGATAAATTCCATGTGCTATTTTGGTCGTCCACTCAAAATATTTTATTACCATAAACGTCAAAGCAAATAATAATGTTGCGGAAAGTAGAATCAGCGAAAGAAATTTATTTCCGTTCTGAAGAGCTGCTATCGAAAGTGCAACAGTCAAACTGCTTGTTAGAAGAATAATCGTATTCAGTGTACCCAAAGTTGTATTCAGTTCCCTAGCAGCGAGATGAAATTGATCAGGATATTGATAACGATATACAGCGTAAACTAAAAACATTCCACCGAATAAAAGTACTTCGGTAAAAAGGAAAAGCCACATTCCCATTCTTGCACCAGCATCATCACGATGAAGTTGATGAACAGCAGCTTCTTGATGATCACTCATTCTTCATCTCCTTAAGCTGGCTGAAATCATAAGGTTCATGCGTAACGGTTGGAATAGTTTTAAAATTTTCTAACGGCGGTGGAGAAGGAATGTGCCACTCCATCGTAACACCACCCCAAGGATTTGATGTAGCTTTCTTCCCTTTTCGTAAAGCATGAATTAAGTATCCAAAAATGAAAAATATTGTTCCAACTAAAATCCATGACCCTATTGTAGAAATTCTTTGATACGGAGTGAACTGCGGAAGATAATCGTAATATCTTCTCGGCATTCCCATATAACCCATAATAAATTTTGGGAAGTAGAGCATGTTAAATCCAATAAAGTATAATACAACTGCAATGCGTGCAAATTTCATGTTATACATTCTGCCGAACATTTTAGGGAACCAGTAATGAAGTGCGGCGAAAAAGATTGTGCCTGTTCCACCGAACATAACATAATGGAAATGCGCTACTACAAAATAAGTATCGGTAAGATGGATATCAGTCGCGAGCGAACCAAGAACAAGTCCGGTTAATCCGCCAATTGAAAAAAGAAAGATAAAATTCATAACCCATAAGAATGGCGGTTGCGGATCAATAGAACCTTTATACATTGTAGCAACCCAGTTAAAAATTTTAACGCCGCTGGGAAGCGCAACAATGAATGTGAGTAAAGAAAAAATCCATCGTGCTGTATCGCTCATTCCGCTGCTGAACATATGATGCGCCCAAACAAGGTATCCGATAAACGCAATTGCTAACGATGAATAAGCAATTTGTTTATATCCAAAAATCGTTCTTCTCGAAAATGTAGGAATAATTTCCGAGACCACGCCCATTGCCGGCAAGATCATTATGTACACAGCAGGATGTGAATAGATCCAAAACATATGCTGAAATAAAATTGGATCTCCGCCAAGTGCAGGATCAAATATCCCCACACCAAATGCCCGTTCAATTATCACAAGTAAAATTGTAATTGCAATAACCGGTGTAGCAATAATTTGGATCCAAGCAGTAGCATAAGTTGCCCAAACAAACAACGGCATCTTAAAAAATCCCATTCCAGGAGCGCGTAATCTATGAACTGTTGTTATAAAATTTATTCCGGTTAGAATTGAAGAGAACCCAAGTACAAATGCAGCAAATAAAGCCATCGAAACATTTGTTGTGCTTCTAATACTATATGGGATGTAAAATGTCCAGCCTGTATCAATCGGTCCACCCGGAAGAAAAAGTGAAACTATAACCAATGTTGCACCGATCATATAAATATACCATGAAAGTAAATTCAATCTTGGAAATGCAACATCCGCTGCACCGATTTGAATAGGTAAAAAGAAATTTCCGAAAATAGCCGGAAGACCGGGAATGATAAACAAGAAAATCATTATCACTCCGTGCAGAGTGAATAATGTATTGTAAGTTTGCGCATTCATAATTGTACGGCCCGGTGCGATCAATTCCAGTCGCATCAGTAACCCGATGATCATTCCAACGACAAAGAATGACATAATCGCCATCATGTACATCAGACCTATTCTCTTGTGGTCTTTTGTCAACAACCAGGAAAGAATTCCGGTATGTTTGTTTGTACTCTGCTGATAAAAATTTTTCACGGCTATCTCATTAGCCATTTATTTTAACTCCTTGGTTCTTATTTATTTTCTTTTTCTTCATTAATAAAACACTCAAAAATATTCCGATACCAATGAGCATAACAGCTCCGATGATTCGCGTAATATTAAGTGTGTATTGTCTTCCATTGGGATCATAACTAAAACAAAATTGTAAAACTTTAGAAATTGTCGGAGATGTTTTTCCGCTTTCAGCTTCGAGTAATGCCATCTTAACATCAAACGGATTAAAATTAGTTCCGAATAGATAACGGGAAATCTTCCCTTGAGGTGAGATAGCTACTAAAGTTGCAGCATGGACAAATTGTTTATCGGCCGGTTTGAAATAAAATCCGCAAGCTTCGGTCAGTTTATGAACATTCAAACTATCACCGGTTAAGAAGAGCCAACTACTTGGATCAAATTTTCTTTTGATCGTTAATAAATAATTTTTTTTCCATTTCGCTGCAACCGCCGGAGTCTCTTTATGATCGAAACTAATACTTACTACTTGAAAATCTTTCCCGGGTTCAAGTTGGAGTTTATCAATTGTCCATGCTAATTCATTCTGCATAGGATTGCAAATACCGGGACATTCATAATAGACCAAAGCAATTAAAGTTGGTTTGCTGATAATGTCTTTAAGAGTTACAGTCTTACCTTCCGAAGTCTGGAAACTTAAATCCATAGGTAAAGTATTGCCAAGCTTTTCGTCAATTCCAACTTCAATTTTCTTTTGCGCAAACAAAGGAAAAGAAATCAGAAGAAATAATATCAGATATAATTTTGTGTTTTTCATTTATTGTCTTACATCGTTGAAGATTTCAGATAATCATAAAGCATTTTCCATACATCATTAGATAACTGAACAACTGCCGGGTTAAAACCGGCATTAATCGGATCTGCTATTACAATAGAAACATAATTATCAAGACTTTGATTAGCACCTAAACGTGAGAAGGAAGTAAAAACTTTTTTTAGATTGACTGAATAATTCTTCAAAACATTGGCTCCGGCATTTCCTTGTGTATCATTCACATTTTTTTGAAATTTTAAAAACTGCATGTTCAGTGTAGAATTTTCTTCTTCAAGTTTTGTCTCAGCAAGACTAACCGGAATAGTGCTGGTTACTGTTGCACTCTGCGAAACCTGGTAGTTCATATCAAGATTAATCAGTTGATCGTCTGTAACCGGAGGAAATTGCGCAAAAGTTCTTATGTAAGAAATAATTTCGAAGCGATCTATCTTTGGCAAATATTCATAAGCAGCCATTCCGTTTTTCGGAATTCCCTCTTGAAGTGTTTTATACATCTGATCTACATCTCTTCCATTTGTCCAGCCATCTACAGCATGAAAATTTCTTGGTTTTGGATTTAACATAGTACCGACAGTTCCATCCCCTAATCCCTTTTCACCGTGACAAGACATACATGTTGCTTCATATATTTTTTTACCGTTTGCTATAAAATCCGGAGCGGGATTCTTCACAAGATCCAAATCCACAGCAGGCATCACACCGCCTTTCTTTATGGGAATTTCTTTTTTGATGCCGGTTGTATCTGCTATCCCAACAACTTGTTCATTAAAAGAAATCTGATTGAGATTAGTAACAAAATAGATTCCGAATAAAAGTATGATTACAAAGAACAACGGGAAAACCCAGCCGAATAATCGTATTGGATTTTTCAACAATTCTCTAAACTTCAATTCATCTTCTTGTTTTTTATTTAAGCTCATAGATATATTCTGTTATAATCTGAAATCAATTCCGCGTTTTAGTTTTGGGTCGCCAATCGGCACTAAATTATTTCTCTTTGCTTGATAATAGAAGACAAGAATTATCAAACCGGCTATTAATAAAGGGAACCCTAATTCAATCCAACTGAATGGAATCTCTTCCTTAAAGAAATTTGGCATTACGAGCCAATACAAATCATAATAATGTGCAAACAAAATCCAGCCGGACATAAAAATTAACCGCTTAGGATTCATCTTTGATGGCTGTGAAAGCAAACCGATGTAAGGGACTAAGAAATGGACTATGATTAATCCGACAGAGAAAAATTTCCAATTCCCTTCCCATCTTGCAAGGAACCAGAAAGTTTCTTCGGGAAGATTTGCATACCAAATCAATAGGAACTGACTGAATGCAATGTATGCCCAAAAATTTGTGAATGCAAAAATTAACGCTCCAAGACTGTAGTAGCTGTCTGTATGAATTCCTTTAACAAAAAATCCACGTTCATTCAACAAAACAATAAAGATAGCTCCGATTGCCAATGCAGCAAGGATAGTTCCCGAGAAATAGTAAACGCCAAAAATTGTTGAGAACCAATGAGGTTCAATACTCATTAACCAATCTATAGCCGTAAAAGAAATTGTTAACGCAAATAATGGCATAAAGATAGCTGAGAGTTTAATATTCTTCTTTGTCAGATGTTGATCTTTTGTTTGATCTTGTTTACGGGAATTTCTAATCATCAAATAATAGAACAACAACCATAGAAGCCAAAAACCAATTACACGCACTACAAAAAAAGAAACATTTAAATATGGAGCCTTATCAATCAAAGTTTTATCTGCCGGTGCAGGATGAGTCCATTGAAATATTGTGTTCACATTCAATAAGAGCGGGATAAAAAGTAATGGAAGAATCCAAACCGTAGATGATAAAAATTCGCCGACTCTTCTAAACGGAGTACTCCACGCTGCGCCGGATAAAAATTCAATCGCAACGAAGAAGAGAGAACCAACTGCAATACTAATAAGGAATGTTAATCCAATAATATTATTGTAAGCGCTTCTTTCGGGATTAACAACATAACCTAAGACAACTATTAACAATCCTACTAACAGCAAACCCAAACCAATTGTTTGAACTTTTGACGGCAATTCTTTTTTCTGATATTCAACTGAAGAAGAAATCATTGTAGATCGGACTCCTTAGCGTTAAGCGCTCTTTGTAATGCTCTTACATAATTTATTACTGTCCATCTTTCGTCAACTGTTAGCTGAGTTGAATAAGACGGCATAATATTTTGTCCGTCTGTTAGAACTGCAAAAATTCTTCCATCGCTCCATGTTCTAACTTTTTCCGAATGTAAACTAGGAGGATTAGGAAATTGTCCTCGTAATCTGCTGTCCCCTTCTCCTTGATATCCGTGACAGGGACTGCAATAGATATCATATTTAGTTTGTCCGAGCTGTAACGATTCTTTAGAAATCGGAATTGGATTAATTAATTTTTCTCCGGCAAGATCGGGTTGACCTTGAAATTCGTATGGAAGAAATCCGCGTGCAATAGTTCCTTCAACCGGTTTACGCATACCAAATCCATCTGCAAAGACAAGACTTTTTTGCTGAGGATTTTGTTTCTGTTGTTCCATCATCCAATTAAAAGGAAGCATAAACATCAACTTATTCAAAGAAAAATATGTTGTACCTGATGTTATAATTACAACAACTAATAAAAATGTTAAAAACTTCGGCTCGAAGATTTTATGTTTATGAGTAATTTCTTCTTCGACCCAATAAACAGCATTTATTTCTTTTGCATGAACTCTTTCTAAAAATTTTCTAACTGATGCTTCATCAAATTTTGGATCATCTGCTTGAATTACAATTCCGTATTTATCAACAGAAACTTTTTTCATGTAATCAGTTGCATGAAGCGGATGAGCATTATTGGGTAATTTGAAAAAGAAAAACAACATTGCAAGCACTGTAGCTATTGCGGCTGAAAGAACTGTCACTTCAAATATTACCGGTATATAAGCTGGGAATGAAAAGAATGGTTTACCGCCGATCACTAAAGGATAGTCAATTGCAGAAACCCACCATAAACTGAGTAAACCTCCCAGCGCTCCAGAAAGTCCGAAGATCAATGCAACATACCCAAGTTTGGAAGGTGGAAGATTCATCGCCTTATTCATTCCATGCAAAGGGTATGGTGTGTTTACATCATACTTTGTGTAACCTTGCTTTACTGCTTCTTCAGCCGCATGTGTTACTTCATCCGGTGTATCGAAAATTCCAGTATAACTATATAAGATTTTTTCGCTCATCGTCAATGATCCTTATGAGTAGGTTGAGCACCGTCAACAACAGCTTTTACTTCGGCCATAGAAACAACAGGCAAAGCTTTTGTAAATAGCAAAATCCATGTAAAGAAAAATCCAAAACTTCCTATTAAAATCATTCCATCAACTAATGTTGGTTTATAATATGCCCAGCTTGAAGGTAAGAAATCTCTTGATAGCGATGTAACGATAATAACAAACCTTTCGAACCACATTCCTATGTTTACAAAAATTGCAATTACAAACATTACCGGAATAGTTCTTCTAATTTTTTTGAACCAGAAGAGCTGCGGCGAAACAACATTGCAAGTCACCATTATCCAGTATGCCCATGCATAAGGTCCCAATGCTCTGTTCAAGAAAACAAATCGTTCTGCTTCTACTCCGCTGTACCAAGAAATAAAAAATTCCATTGCATATGCGTAACCGACCATAGAACCGGTGAGAAGCATTATCTTGTTCATCTTCTCAAGAGTATCAACTGTAATAATCTGTTCATAGTTGAAAATTTTTCGAACTATGATCAAAACATTTTGAACCATTGCAAATCCGGAGAATACAGCACCGGCAACAAAGTACGGAGGAAAGATTGTTGTATGCCAGCCGGGAATTACTGAAACTGCAAAATCAAAACTTACTATTGTATGAACGGAAAGAACAAGCGGAGTAGCAAATCCCGCAAGAATTAAATAAACCATTTCATAATGCTGCCAATGACGATTTGAGAATCTCCATCCTAAACTGAAAGTAGAATAAATTACTTTTTTAATTTTATGATTTGTCCGCTCGCGTAATATTGCCAGATCTGGAATTAATCCAACATACCAGAAAATCAACGAGACTGTTAAATAAGTTGAAACAGCAAAAACATCCCACAACAATGGCGATGTAAAATTAACCCAAACCGAGTGCTGATTTGGATAAGGGAATAAATATCCAGCCAGCCATGGGCGACCAACATGTATTAACGGAAACAATCCCGCTGTCATAACTGCGAAGACTGTCATACCTTCCGCAAATCGGGCAATACCTGTACGCCATTTTTGTCTGAACAAAAATAAAATTGCAGAAATCAATGTTCCAGCATGACCGATACCAACCCAAAAAACAAAGTTTACAATATCAAAAGCCCAGCCGACCGGAATATTATTTCCCCACATTCCGATACCATAATAAAAAGTTAAAGCCAGACCTAGTACTAATAAGCCGGTCATAGAAAGAGCAATTGCTAATGCGATATAAAATTTCTTATCCGGCTTTATCTCAAGAGGTTTTGCAATTAAATCATCAAGTTCTCTTAAAGCATGTTTACCTTCTAAGACAGATAATTCCCGTGTGTAATCAACAGTACTCACTAAATTTCCTCCGAATGAGTATTTCGAAGTTTGGCAATGTATGTAACATTCGGTTTAATATATAATTCTTCTAAAACATGATATGACAAATTATGTTCTCTTAATTTTGCTACATCAGAATTCGGATCGTTCGTATCACCAAAAGTAATTGCATTTGTCGGGCAAGCTTGCTGACAAGCTGTAACAACATCACTTCCTTTCACAGTTTTTCCATCACGGGTAGCATTCGAGCGTGCTTCCATAATTCGTTGAACACAGAATGTACACTTTTCCATAACTCCGCGAGAACGAACAGTGACTTCTGGATTGTGAACTAGTGATGTTAAATCGTTATCATAATAAGCATCAGCAAAGTGATCGCGGTGATTAAAGAAATTATATCTCCGTACTTTATAAGGGCAGTTATTTGAACAATATCGAGTACCAACACAACGATTGTAAACCATCTGGTTCAGTCCATCGGGACTGTGATTAGTTGCGTTAACCGGACAAACATTTTCGCAAGGAGCGTTATCGCAATGCTGGCAAAGCATCGGTTGGTTACTTACAATCGGTTCATCAGGAGTTCCTGAATAGTAACGGTCAATTCTCAACCATTGCATTTCACGTCCGCGTCCAACTTGATCCTTACCAACAACCGGAATGTTGTTCTCAACATTACATGATGTTACACATGCGCTGCAGCTTGTACATTTGTTGAGATCAATTGCCATTGCCCATTTTAATCCGGTGTATTGGTGCTCTCTTGTGATACCAACTAACTTTTCTTCTACTTCATGTAAAAAGTTCGGTTCTTTTTTGTACTTCGCAACTGTTCCTTCTTGAATAATCTTTCTTGTGCGGTGAAAATCTTTTACGAAGGTATCATCGAGCGAATGATGTTCTTGAGTTGAGACTAATTTATGTGTACCATCATTTTTTTTGATTGTTACATTATTGTAAATGTAAGGTGATAATGAAAATTCTTTTGACATTAACGAAATAGAATTGAATCCAACTTCCTTCCCGACTTCACCGACAACAGTTCTTCCATAACCTAATTCAATATTGACCGTTTTATTGTCCATCCCCGGCTGAACGAGAACAGGCAATTCTAAATTTGTTTTACCAACTCCGATTGAAACTAAATCGTTCATTTCAACATCAAGTTGTTTTGCTAGTTTGGGTGAAATTGCAGCGTAATTATCCCATGTTACTTTTGTAACAGGATGCGGAATTTCTTGAAGCCAGCCGTTGTTTGCAAATTTACCATCACCAACAAAATAACTTTCTGTTAGATGAAGAGTAAAACCATTCCCATTTTCTAATTCTTTAATATTATTAAATGCAGTGAGATTAAATTTATTTTGTTTCGAAGGTTCACTCAATACAACAACACCATCATGAAGTGCTGAATACCAGAAAGTTTTTGCATCTGCTAATGTGTTCTTCTTAGCAAAAACTGTTGCATCGAAATTACTCATCAAGTATTGGTGATATAGATCTTCCTTGTAAGAGTTTGCATCGCCCGAAATCCAAGTGAGTAACACAGTTTCTTTTTGTCTTGTGTTGAATATCTGTGAGATTACAGGCTGTTGTAAACTATATATATTACTGCGGATATTGGCATCTCCCCAACTTTCAAATGCATGACTAATTGGTAGTATGTAATTACTAACAGCAGATGTTTCATTTTCTGCTTCTGTCAATGAAACAACTGTATCAACCTTTTTCAAAGCCGATTCGTAATCAAAATCATGAGGCAAAGTATAAACCGGATTAGAATCAAAATGAATTACTGTCCCAACTTTTCCGTTTTTCATTGAATCAATTAATTTAGAAATTTCCTCTTTCGTTGATTGATTGATGGAAGATTTTGATAATGATGTATAATCATAAAGAACAGTATTGCCTAAAATCTCATTTAGCAGATTTACAGCGATGTGAACTTCTTTAGGCAAAGTATCACCGGCATAAACAATAGCTTTTCCGCGATTGGCATTTAAATCATTTACTAAATGAGATATTTTTTCTTTACCAATTTTATTGAAGGATGGAATGGAATATTTCTCAATTCTCGATTTTGAATTTGTATCTAAAGAAATTGTAGAACCGCTTCTTGATAATTCATTTATCAAAGCCATTACGAATTCATACTGCATTGAGGGAGAAATACTAACTCGGTAATCTGCCATCATTCCGGTTGCGCTCATTCTTCCTTCTGCAACATAAAGCCGGTTGAAATCAGTCTTGCCAACAACTTCTCTCTTAGTAGCAAACTTTCTCATGTTCTCGATATAATTTCCTTCATTACCAAGGAAATCCGCATCAAGAGAAAGGATTACATTTGCCTCGTCAAATTTTACGGATGGATATTCTGTAGTGCCGTAATTTTCTAACCATGCTTGTCTTCTCTGTCCATCATTTACAAGTGAATGAGAATAAATTTTTGTATTGGGATATTTTGAAACGAAATCATCTAAAACTTTTTTTGTTGTTGGTGAAGTAATCTGATCTGTAACAATTGCGATCTCTTTCCCATCCTTTTGAGCTTCATTCAACGCTGCGATAATATTTTCATCAGCACTTTTCCAACTAATACCATTTCTATTCAAGCGTGGTGTTTTTAATCTTTCAGGATCATATAAATCTAAAATGCTTGCTTGTCCCTTTGCACAAATTTTCCCTTTATTAATCGGATGATCGGGATTTCCATCAACTTTGATCGGTCTTCCTTCTCGAGTCTTAATTAAAATACCGCACGCTTGTCCGCAGCCATTACAAGTAGAAGCATAATAATTTGCAACACCCGGCATTACTTCTTCGGGCCTTTTGTTGTAAGGAATTATTTCTCCCTTATCACGGTAATTTGTGCATGCAGTTGCAGTGAACGCAGCAGAAGCAGAAAGAAGAGCTAAAAATTTTCTCCTTGAAATTCCAGAAAGTTTTGAA
>QYQI01000109.1 GCA_007280825.1 Ignavibacteriales bacterium
ACTCAAAACACCCTGGGCATAATTATCAACAGCTTTAGTCTCTTCATAAGAGTTAACAACAACTGATTTTTTTAAGGATTTCCGATCAATAATTTTATCAGCGTTTTTGATTTCTATATCAAAGATAAATCCAGCTGTAAATTTATTATCATTTATTGTAAAGAATAATTCCTGAAATGGGATTCTATATGAAAAATAGCAAACAGAAGAACTATCATAAAAGAAAATATTCTTCTCTAAAAAGATTGGTATTCTTAAAAACTGAAGGTGTCTTTCTCTTTGTTGTGCCGAGATAGTAACTAAAAAAGAAAGTAAAAAAAGGAAAGATATTTTTTTAAAATTCAATCGAACCATGCTTTCCATAAATTGATTAACTATTCATACTAAGCATGAATTCTTTATTATTTTTTGTCCCTCTCATTTTATCTAAAAGAAATTCCATTGCTTCTGCAGGATCATAATCACTGATGATTTTCCTTAGGATCCATACTTTGCTTAGTTCATCTTCTTTCATCAATAATTCTTCTTTTCGAGTGCTTGATTTATTAACATCAATAGCCGGAAAAATTCTTTTATCAGAAAGTGATCTATCCAAAACCAATTCCATATTACCAGTACCTTTAAATTCTTCAAATATTACTTCATCCATTCTACTGCCTGTATCTACCAAAGCTGTTCCAATAATCGTAAGACTTCCTCCGTCTTCAGTATTTCTTGCCGCGCCAAAAAATCTTTTTGGTTTATGAAGTGCATTTGCATCAACGCCTCCGGAAAGTATTCTTCCGCTATGAGGTATAACTGTGTTATGTGCACGGGCAAGTCGGGTAATTGAATCTAACAAGATCACAACATCATCTCCAGCTTCAACCATTCGTTTTGCTTTTTCAATAACCATGTTTGCAACTTGTACGTGGCGTTCTGCTGGTTCATCAAATGTAGAGCTTATAACTTCCGCCTGGACAGAACGCTGCATGTCTGTTACTTCTTCCGGTCGTTCATCAATCAGCAACATAATTATTTTTACTTCAGGGTGATTTCTTGTTAAAGAGTTAGCAATTTTTTGTAATAGTACGGTTTTACCGGCTTTAGGAGGAGAAACTATCAACCCTCTCTGTCCTTTCCCAATCGGTGAAAGCATATCTATGATACGCATCGAATACTCACCAGGAGCTGACTCCAATTTTAATCTTTTCGTAGGATAAAGCGGAGTTAAGTTATCAAATAAAGTTCTTTCGCGGATAGCTTCCGGATCTTTTCCATTAACAGCTTCAACACGTAATAAAGCAAAAAATCTTTCACCTTCCTTTGGCGGACGAACCTGCCCGCTTACAAAATCACCTGTTCTTAAGCTGAACCTTTTGATTTGAGAAGGTGAAACATAAATATCATCCGGCGACGGAAGGTAATTATAATCCGCCGAACGCAAGAAACCATATCCGTCGGCTAAGACTTCCAATACTCCTTTTGAAAAAGTAAGACCGTCTTTTTGTGATTGCGCTTCTAAAATTTTGAAGATGAGTTCTTGTTTGCGGAGATCGCTGTAACTGGCAATTGAAAAATCTTTAGCGATTTTGTAGAGGTCTACAATCTTTTTTGATTGCAGCTCTGAGATATCCATTGGCATGAGTGAGTCCTATTGCTTGTGAGAAATTCTTGGTAGTATTCATTATTGATTTACAATCTGAGGATTTCGATAATTGATAATAGTGAATTAATTATAAACTGAAGACTATTGAGGCACGGGTGAAAATTAATCTCCCTATACCACTTTGTCAAGCACTTTTTTCTAACATTTTACTTTTTATTTCACCCAGTAGATACATGCTTCCAAGCACTACCAGGCACTTATCTGTACGTTCATTGAAGAAATCCTGAACAAATTTAGACCCATTTTGAACAATATTTATCTGCATCCCAACTGAATGGGCTATTACTTCTATCTCACCAGGTGTAGCTGAACGGTCTATATCAATTTTTGTTACAACTATCCGGTTAAAATAAGGTTTGAGCAACTCAAGCATCTCACGGATTGATTTGTCTTTCATAACACCAAAAAGTAAAATTCTTTCTTTATAAGAATTATATTCTTTTGAAAATTCTTCAATGAACGATTTAACTCCTTCAGGGTTATGTGCTGAATCAAAAATGATTTTTGGTTTATTGCAAATTATCTCGTAACGACCTTGGATTCCGGAATTCACAATTACATTTTTAATTCCTCTGGAAATAATAATTCCGTCTTCTTGATTTAGACATTGAGAGATTGTTTTAACTGCTAATGCTGCATTATATAGCTGATGAGCACCACGAAGTGGAGTTGAATAGATCGAGAAGGATTTTTTCTGCATACCTACTATTAATCTGTCACCTTCGATGGTAGTGAAATCATTGATCAAGTTATAATCACAATTAAGTTCTTTTGCTCTATTACGAATTATCTTCTCAGGCTCAACAGCAATTCTACCAACAAAGACTCTGGAATTTTGTTTTATAATTCCGGCTTTCTCAAAAGCAATTTTTTCAAGTGTATCACCTAAATGCTGGGTATGTTCCAAACTAATTGATGTAATCACCGAAGCGATTGGATTAATAACATTTGTGGAATCCAGTCTTCCCCCAAGTCCGGTTTCGATAACTGCATAATCAACTTTCTGTTCATAAAAATATTTGAAAGCAAGCACGGTAGTGATTTCAAAAAAAGTAGGTTCGTACTTTTTAATATAATCTTCAAGTTCTGTTACAAATTTTGCAACATATTCATCATCAATCATAACTCCGTTAATTCTTATCCGTTCATTAAATTTCACAAAATGAGGTGACGTATAAAGACCAACTCGGTATCCGGATTCCATTAGTAAACTTGACATGAATGAAGCAGTACTTCCTTTACCGTTTGAGCCCGCAATATGAAATGTTTTAAATTTTTCATGTGGATTACCAATTCTCTCCAATAACTGAAGCGTGCTATCCAGCCCAAGTTTTATTCCGAATTGGTGAAGTGAAAAAAGTTTTTCAAGTGAGGATTTTATATCCATACTTAGATTTGATATGAACCTGTTAACTCAGAAATATTTTGTATTGAATTTTGTTCGCAATAAGTTTTTAAGCCTTCAACGATTTCAACCCCGGCATTTGGATTAATAAAGTTTACAGTACCAATTTGGAATGCTGAAGCGCCAACGATCATCATTTCAACTGCATCTTTCCAATCCATAATTCCGCCGATGCCTATTATAGGAATATCAACATTGCGTTTTATCTCAAGAACTTTTGCAAGTGCTACCGGTTTAATTGCTGGACCGGATAATCCCCCCGTAATATTTTTTATTTTTGGTTGTTTAGTATAAATATCAAAAGCGGTTCCAACCAAAGTATTTATTGCTGAAACACCATCGCCTCCATTTTCTTTAACTACTCTTGCAAAATCAGAAATGTGCGAAACATTCGGTGAGAGTTTTATAAATATTGGTTTATTTGTAACAGCTTTAACTTTTTCTGTTATTCTTCCGACTATATTCAGATCATTTCCAAATTCAAGTCCGCCCTCTTTAACATTGGGACAGGAAACATTTATTTCAAATGCATGGATAGCTTCTTCTTGAGTTAATATTCTCGTACATTCAACATACTCCTCAATTGAACTCGCTGCAATATTACAGATCAAAGTTGTGCTCAGCTTTTTTAGAAAAGGAATTTTATCATTAAGGAAAGATTCAACACCAACATTAGCAAGACCAATAGCATTCAACATTCCCGAAGGTGTTTCTGTTATTCTTGGAGGAGGATTACCTTTACGCGGTTTTAGTGATAAAGATTTAGTTACAATTCCGCCAAGTTTGTTCAAGTCGGTAAATTCAGCTATCTCATTTCCATAGCCGACAGTTCCTGAAGCTAATAGAACCGGGTTCTTAAGTCTTAGTCCGGCAATATTTACAGATAGATCAACCATATTTATAATTTAACTGATTTAGCTTCAAACACAGGACCATCTTTGCATACAAGCAAATAAGATTCTCCATTAGTTGGATCAATCGGACATCCCTGGCAAATCCCGAATCCGCATGCCATTGCACATTCTACCGAAATCTGGCAGTCATAATTATTTTCTACACAATAATTCTGTAATGCTTTCAACATTGGAGTTGGTCCGCACGCAAATATTCTAAATTTATTCTGTGAAATGTTTTTAATCTCTCTTTTTAATAATTCTACTACAGTACCGTGAAATCCTTCCGAACCGTCGTCAGTTGCTGCTAAAACATTCTTCAATCCTTTCGTAACAATATTTTTCTTTGATCTTCCTCCGATCAAACTGATTACTTTTTTATTTGAGGAAAGATTCTTCACCAAAAATGGGAATGGTGCAACACCAAGTCCGCCGGCAACAATTACGGCTGTATCATAACCTTCTTTATAATCAAATCCGTTTCCTAATGGACCAAGGAGTTCTAGTGATTCTCCCGGTTTCTTTTCGGATATTAATTTTGTCCCATCTCCATGTATATCGAATAGAAAAAAAAGAAAATCACCTTCAATATCGCAGATACTAAATGGTCTTCGTAAAAGCGGAAAAGAATTTTCAGAAACTTTGATATTGCAAAATTGTCCCGGTTTTGCAAGCAAAGCAATAGAGGGAGATAATACTTTTATTAGAAATATGTTATCGGATATCTTTTGAACTGATTCAACTTTAGATTTCTCTACGTACAAGAATTTTCTCTTTCTTGAAATGAATTAAATTTATTTATGAATAATTAATGATAATGAGAGGTTTTCCAACTCTATAATTTCTTTGAGTACTTTTCTTCTATTGCTTTAATCTTATCCAAACGTTTTTGATGCCGGTCTCCTAAGAATTTAGATGAGAGCCAAACTTCTGTAATTGATTTTATTGTTTCCTCACCTAAAGATCTTGCACCGACTGCCAGCACATTTGCATCATTATGTTCTCGTGAACTCTTTGCTGAAAATTCATTGTAACAAGTTGCTGCGCGTATTCCAGGAATTTTATTTGCAGTTATTGCCGATGGGATTCCTGTTGCGTCAATCAGTATTCCGTAATTCACTTCACCGATTGCTACTCTGTTAGCTACATTGAATGCAATATCCGGATAATCAACTGCATCTTCTGTAAAAGTACCGACATCAATTATATCATAACCTTTCTGTTTCAGGAAATCAAAAATAATTTTTTTAATTTTTACACCGGTATGATCTGAACCTATTGCAATTTCTACTTGAGAATTTGGAACTGATGATGAAGAAGATGATTCACTTTCAACAATCCTTAAACCGGAATGAAAAATTCTATCCTTTGCAAGCGGAGTTAGTACAGATCCTTTTTCAACTACGATCTCTTTATTTCCGCTTTGAATAACTTTCTTAACATCATCTTCTGTAATTAATCTTGTCATTACGTAATTGATCTAGATTTAGTTAGACTAATTCATTTCTCTTATTCATTTTTAGATAGTCTACAACTTCTCTTACATCCTGAGCGTTATTTCTATCGCAAACCAGCAACGCTTGGCTCGTATTAATGATTACTAAATTTTCAACACCGATAACTGCAGTAAATTTTCTTGGTGAGAAGATGTACGAGCTAAATGTTTTTTCAGTGTAAACATCGCCTATAATAGCATTCCCATCTTCATCCTTTTCAGAGATTTCATATACAGCTTCCCAATTTCCTACATCGTTCCAATAAAAATCTGCTTTTGTAAGATAAACATTATCCGATTTCTCCATCACACCGTAATCAATCGAAATGCTTTTAAGTTGCCCGTACACAAGTACAACTTGTTTTTCAAAATCATTTGTACCGATGCACTCTTCAATTTTATCAAGTCCGTCTGATAGATCAGGCAAATGTTTTTGAATTTCTCCGAGAATAGTCTCAACATGCCAAATAAATATTCCCGAGTTCCACAAGAAATCTCCCGATTCAATAAATTGTCTTGCAGTTGCAAGATTTGGTTTCTCTGCGAAAGTCACCACCTTATAAATGTTGTTATCAATTCCCTTTTCATCAAATTGAATATATCCATAGCCGGTCTCAGGACGATTTGGAGTTATACCGATCGTTACTAATCCTTTTGATTTATAAGCATAATCTGCAGCCGTAGAAAGACATCTTCTAAATTGTTCTTCATCTTTTATCAAGTGGTCTGCAGGTAAAGTAATTGTAACTGCATCCGGATTTTTACTTTTGATAATGACTGATGCAAGTCCGATACAAGCAGCGGTATTTTTCCCAAACGGTTCATCAATAATATTTTCTTCCGGGATTTGCGGCAACTGTTCCTTAACTCTCATCTTCTGTACTTTATTCGTAACAATATAAATATGATCATTCGCGACCAATCCTTCCAATCGTTTTGCTGTATCTTGTATCATCGTGTTTTCGCCAAATATTCGGATCAATTGTTTCGGTTTTTTCTCTTTACTTCTTGGCCAAAATCTTGAACCTACTCCGCCTGCCATAATAACAGCAAATAATTCCATTTATCTTTCCTTCTGTTTTGGAGAAATGGTCTTACCAAAATTTTCTGCACGAGTTAAATAATTTGTTATATCAACCTCTTTGCCGCGAACTACTGCAACAATAACAATTAAACATGCGCGTAATGATTCAACTACATTGGAACTTGGAGCAATTTTTTTTTGATTAATTAATTCCAAACCTTTTGCGAAAATGCTGTGCATATTTGATAGTATCTCAAATCCTACCTTCTTAGATAGCTCGGCATTTTCAAACATTATTTTAATGTGACTGTTAATTTCGTTTTCTGTGTATTCATATTTTAGAACACGGTTTAGGAATGGATCAAGCTCTTTTACGGGTCTCAAAACTTTTTCTTCAAAGTTTTCAAAATTGAAATCGTTTTCTTTATTAAGTTCTTCAAAGATTATCGCTTCCCTTAATTCATCAGCACGCGATCTTCTCGGTAGTTCAATTTCCGGCGGTGATTGAACAATAGTATCAAATGAATTTATTTTTTGATTGGTTAGATCAATATTTAATCCGCTGATATCAAATTTCTGAAATGACATTCTGGTTGCCTGCGGAGTAAAAATATCAAGTACTCCATTCAGTTCTTTAACCAGACCGTAACTATGCTCTTTGAATTTATCCGATAGCTTCACAAACTCAATCTTACCGTTATCAATAAAATTCTGAAGATCGCCGAGTTTGATACCAAGTTTTGAAAGCTCTGTAATTTTCTTGAAGTTTTTGATTTCTTCAGAAAGAGATTCGCAGTTGTTCAATCTTTCACGGAGAATTGCTACAGTTTCAATTTTCTCCGAGCTTAAACGAAGGTTATTGGCTGCTGCTACAATGCATTGTATGATATATTGTTTAGCCAGGTCCAATGTTAGTCTTTATTAATTGTAGGAACTCTTTTGGTTAAATTATTTTTTTATGTAGATGTATTAAATACTTTAAAATTTACGTGATAAATGTAAGGAATTTTACGGATTAATTTCAGAGCATATTAGAATAGCTGTTGGATTAAAATCTGTAATAAACTGAACTTCCCGTCATAAAATCAGTTTAGAAAAGAAAAAATCTATGATCTGATACAGATTACCAGAATTCATTCCAAGTACTAAAGGAAATGATTCTTTCGAATAGTTGCTACTTTTATTTATACAACTATCGAATATCACTTCTAAACTTCCTTTGCCTTAAAACGAAACTGATAATCATTTTAAAACAGTGATAGTTAGTCCTCAAAAGCAGTTTCTTTCCAAATTATGAATCTTTCATCGGCATTCTTATTGCCCCATTCCCTATTGTATAAATTAGAAACAAAAATAGAGGAATACCGATGAGTACTAAAACTCTGAGGAGATTCAATTACTTTGGACTCTTCCTCTCAATTACCATTTTTTTATTTGGTATAACGACAAATGCTCAATCAAGTTGGAATAGTCAGGATTGGGGATATCGAAGAGCAATTACAGAAAGCAACTCGACTGGAAATTTACTAACCAATTTCCAGATTAAAGTTACTCTCAATAATTCATTCGATTTCGGTCGCTGTAAAACAGACGGAAGTGATATCCGATTCACAAGCGATGATTCTCAAACACTAATTCCATACTGGTTTGAAGAATGGAATCCTGCCGGGACTTCGGCAACAATTTGGGTTAAAGTTCCTACAATACCCACCGCAGGAACAACAATTTATCTATACTATGGTAATCCAAGCGCAATATTTCCTGCACCAGCTCCTCCTACAACTGTTGATCTTCCTCCTACCGGTCCGTGGACAAATGTTGCAGGTGTAACTGTTAACGGAAGAAACGGTGGACTACTTGCAGAAAATATGGTTGAAGAAAATGGAACATACTGGCAACTGTTTGCTGATAGAAATTTTTGTAACGCACAACTTGGTTTAGCAAAAAACATAACAGGTGATCCTGGTAACGCAAGTGGATGGAACTGGGATGGTAATCTGATTATTGATTTTTCAATTAGATCTACTAATCCCGCTTTTGCGGGTGACGTCCGATTAAATAATACACCGGGAAATATTTTAGATCCATACTTAGATTGTCCACACATTGAGAAAGGTGATGATGGATATTGGTATCTATTCTATCATTGGATCGTTGGCGGCGATGCACACGGTTCTTGTGGTGCAAATGGTGCATGGAGTTGGACCGCTGGTGCTTACGCAGAAATTGGAATGGCACGTTCTTTATCAATCAATGGTCCCTACACCGAAATGGATCCATTCATACTAAAATCATCTGCAAGAGAAGGCGATACAGATGCATGGGATTGGGCTCGTGTTTCGGAGCCGTATGTTTTTAAGCGTGATGATGGAAAATGGATTATGCTTTTCATGGGAGATAAAGGAAATTTTGACGATCCGGGAAATCCAAATCTTTATTATATCGAACAATGCAGTTATGCAATTGCTGATAATATAACTGGACCATACACAAAATGGCATAACGGTAACCAACCATTCATTGCATTCGGACCTTCTGGATCACTTGATTCCGGCACAATTGCAGATGCACATCCAGTAAAATTTGGAAATACATATTATATATTTTATGCAGCTTCTCCTTCTACCTTCGGATGGAGTACAATGTATCTAACTACAACCGATTGGGAGAATGTAACAAAATCAACTTCTTATGTTTATACTAATGAAGGTAATTCGCCTTTCCGCGGTGCAATATCAAAATTTAATAATACATATTACTTCTCATATTTAGGCAGCAGTGGGAGCAGCGGCGGGCCATTTATGATTACTACACAACCTGCAACCGGTTCAATACCGGGACAATCACTTTATGGAACTGATGCTGTATTTGATTTTTATGATGGCTTCGATGGTATTACTTTAGATCGATCAAAATGGAATGGCAGTGGAACTAGTGTCGATCCAGGGTACACTGGGACAGCAACTGTTTCTAATGGTGAGTTAGTAGTTACAAACACAGGCGGTTTCATAAGTGAATTATCAGCCAAACAATTATTTGGCATAGGAAAAATGTTTGAAGCACGTGCAAAACACAGCTCTGCTGGATTTGCTGGTGAGATCGGTTTTGGCAGATTAGAATCAGGTTCAGCTTGGGGTGGTCCTCCATATGGATTTAAGAACCAACGCATTATGGATTTGCGCGTTATTAATGGTTCAAATTTTGTGATTGATGCAGACAACGCTGAACATGTTGAGTCTCCAGGTGATTATGTTGTTTCTTCAACTCCGCTTGATTTCTCAAACTATCTTGTTCATAAGGTAATGCGCGTTGATAACAACAATGTAAAATTTCAATTAGATAATTTTCCAATTACGACAATTTCAAATACACCAGATCGACCGAACAGAGTATCAAGCGATCCTTTGGGACCTTGGTTTTTCGTGCTTGGCGGTTCATCAATGAATGTAGATTGGTTACGTGTCCGAGGATATGCAGATCCGGAACCTACATTTTTAATTAATGCTGAACAGCCGTTGAAATTAACAATTACTGCAGGTGCAGGAATTGGAGG
>QYQI01000003.1 GCA_007280825.1 Ignavibacteriales bacterium
CTTACATATTTCAATTTGAAACTTGATAACATGTTCGGATCTGATGCGAACTTTAGAACTGTAAATATTGCAAATGCATCTTAACAAGGTTTTGAAATTGTTGTCTCAGGATATAATTTCAATAATTTTTCCGCAAATGCTAATTACACTTTTACAAAAACAAAAGCTGAATATGAGTTAAGTGCCGATTTCGGAAAAGCTTTATTGCGAAGACCTCAACATCAAGCTTCATTCAATATAAATTACAAGTTGAATGCAAATATGAATTGGAACATGCAGTTCCTTTATGTGGGCGAACGGGAAGACAAAGATTTTTCAGCTTTTCCTGCTGAACGGGTTGTTATACCTGATTACACCTTAGTTAATTTATCAGCAACGTATAAATTATTTAGCTACTTAGAATTAATAGGTAAGATCGAAAATCTATTTGATAAACAGTATGAAGAAGTGTTGTACTATGGTACGCTTGGAAGAAGTTTTTATGTGGGACTGAATTTGAATTTATAATTATCAACTGATACTAGGTACCTGATGCCGGCATTTTCCAGCATCAAGTATCCTGTATCTAGTATCAATAAAATTATCCTCGGCTCATTCCTTGTCTTCTTTGAGCGGCTTCTTCTTGAATCTTTTTAAATTCCGCTTTTTGTGTATCATCTAGAAGCGCTTCTATTTTCTTATTAGTTTTTTCTCTTAAACCCATCATCGCTTCTCTCATAGACTGCATATCTCCACCGCTGCTGTCTCTAAGTTTCTGCATTTCGCCCATTTGATCTTTAAGAATAGTATCAACTTTATTGAATTGAGCATCTGTGAGTTTCAGTCTTTCTTTGTAGGTCTGGAGTTGCTGCTTCATTCGTTCTTGCGGATTCATTCTACCCATACCTTGAGAAAATGATTGAGGTGTAAAACCGAACAGAAAAAGTACCGACAAAATAACTACGAATTTTGCTTTCATGTTGCTATCCTATTTGTTGTATGTGATTAAAATAATTAACAGGATCTATTCAAACAATTTAAAAAGTGTTAAATCTATTTAACAAGAACCATCTTTTTAACAATTTTTTGGGATCTGGTTTCTAGTGCATAAAAATATGTACCGCTTGCTAATCCGTTTGCATTGAACTGAACAGTATGCGATCCTGCTGATTGATAAGAATCAACCAAAGTTGCAACATTCTTTCCTAACATATCATAAACTTTCAATCGGACTTCCGTTGATTGTGGTAGTGCATATTTAATTGTTGTACTCGGATTAAACGGGTTCGGATAATTTTGCATTAACGTATAATCATCGGGTATTGCATTATAATCAGTGACATCAGTTGGTGATGATTTTAGTAAAGGTAAAGTAGAAAACTGTTTAAGCAAAATTTGATTTAGCTGTGTATCTGTCATACCAAAATGATCTTTGAGCATCGTAGCATAAACTTGTCTAAAATCGTACGAGAATTGAATATCGCCGTTACCATCAAGTTTGTTGGATGCAAGTTGAGCGTTCTGTCCTATTATTCCTCCCTGAACATTATTTCCAATTACAAATATTGGCAGTGCTGCACCGTGATCTGTACCTTTGCTTACATTTTCTTTTACTCTGCGTCCGAATTCAGAAAACGTCATCACCACCACTTTATCAGCAAGGTTGTGGTCTTGAAGATCCGTTTGAAAAGCTGTGACGGCTCCTGCAAAATCCGATAACAATTTTGGATGACGCGCTGCATTCTGCTGATCGGCATGTGTATCAAAACCATCGAGTGTTACTAAATAAACCGGAGTTTGTAAACCGCCTAATATTAAATTTGCTATTATATTAAATTGCTGTGCAAGAGTGTTGTTAGCAGGATAATTTGAAGTATGATTTCCTTTGCTTGAAGTATCACGAACTATACTTGCATACTGAATTGATTGATTAGCAACTTCTTTTAAGAATTTCAGTTCGTCACCAGCAAGTGTAGCAGGCGGTGGATCATTATCAACAGAACTGCCTTGAACTAATTGATAAAAAGAATTCGGTGATTGAAATGA
This sequence comes from Ignavibacteriales bacterium, assembly GCA_007280825.1. Taxonomy (GTDB): domain Bacteria; phylum Bacteroidota; class Ignavibacteria; order Ignavibacteriales; family Melioribacteraceae; genus Fen-1258. The sequence continues at coordinate 2,026 of QYQI01000003.1, forward strand.
AATTGCTAAGCCGCCATATTGCTGATTTTCAAAAAGAAGAGATTGAACAGAACCAAGTTGAATTGCCATAGGATACAACGGCGGTAAACTTGGATATTCCGGAAATGCTTTCGGTAAGTATCTTCCTATCCATCCATTGTAAAGCGTTTGATTGTAGTCGGAAGCTGAAAGCCAAATATCTGTTGATCTAAAATGTGATCTGTTTTGATTAGGGTAGCCGACATTCTGAACCAAAGTCATTTTACCGCTATCGAATAAAGCTTTTAGCGGTTGTAATGAAGAATGCAATCCCGTTGCCGCTGTTAAAGAAACTATACTGCTCTGTGGAATTGCAAGTGTTGGTCTGTTAGTTTGATAAAGACTATACTGATCCAAAGGGATGACAGTATTAAGACCGTCATTACCGCCTTTAAATTGAATAATGACTAATATTTTTCCGTTTGTACCTTGAACATTCATAAATGGACGGGCAAACGCTTTGACCGGAATGCCGGCAATAGAAAATGTTGCTATTCCCGCGCCGGTAACCAATCCAATATTTTTTATAAATTCTCTTCTTTTCATTTTCTTCACTTGATTTATGAAAGCTGAAATTCAGGTAAACGCATAAGTGATTTGAAAAATGTTTGCAATCTAGCCGGAGCCGCACTATCATATGTATTCCAATCATAAACAGCTGCGCCGTCGAGCAGTGTTGAAAGTAATTCGTCTTTCCTCATTTCGCTTATTGGGAATTGTATCAACTGTTTTGTTACATCGTTGATAAAAGCAATTGCATCTTCAGAAGAGGAATAACTCCGCGCATATTGAAGTATATCAACTTTAAGAGTAGTAGCAGCAGAAATTTTATAACCGTTTATATTGTTATCAGTAAAAGCATTTCTTGTTGGATAAGTAATTGTACTTATCCATTTCCTTTGTCCTTGCCAACCTCTAACATCAGGAGGATCAAAAAGAATTTGCTGCAAAGCACCCGCCTGTGAGCGAATGTAACCTAAAATATCATTATTAACATTTGGTATACCAAATTGTTTCATTAATGAAAGTAAAAATTCAACAGGCGGTTTTATTCTGGCACCTCTTATATCAACAGAATGGAAATATTGTGATTTAAGCATTGATGATAAAACCGGTTTCAAATTGTAATTGTTAGCAACAAAAACATCAGCAAGTTGATTTATGTAGTCAACATTCGGTTGATAATATGCAAACTCCTTATACAGTTTGTTGCAAATGAATCTAGCCGCAATTGGATTATTAGATGCATCCCGTGAGTCAAAAATTATATCAACTATGTCTGAGTAAGTCCAATTACCGGTTTTCCCTAAAAAAGTTTTGTTAGTATTATCAAATAAATTGGGAATAAATGAAGAAGTGAGATTGGTTCTATCAACCCGCCAGCCGGTTAATGCGCGTGCAGAATTATGAATATCATCTTCAGTATAATTTCCAATTCCAAGTGTAAACAACTCCATCAATTCGCGGGCATAATTTTCGTTTGGTGCTCCTTTGCTGTTTTGTTCGCCGTTGAGATATATCAGCATGGCTGGATCTATCGTAACTTTTTTTGTAAGGTCCTTAAAATTTCCAAAAACATTTTGTCTGAAAAGTTGATTCTGGATGTACATCAATTGTGGAATTCTAACAGTAGCATATTGCGAAGTAAAATTATTATGAAGGAACAAAACCATTTTCTCTCTGAATGAGTAACCTTGGTTCAGCATTAAATTATACCACCAGTAAATCAATGAGTACTGCCAATTTGTGTAATTTGTCTGGTTGGTTGTATTATCAGGTAATGTAGTCCAACTAGTTCCGTTATATGTTGGTGATGATGGAAGCGGTTGATCTTTTAAAAGATAATTATCAACAAAATCATCAAGAGTTTTTGTAAGAGCAAATGTTACATCATCCTTCGTAAAACCAAAAAGCGAACGAGATAAAATATGGCGAGCAGCATCTGCATCCCATACTGAAATCTTTTTTAGATAGTTTAATGTGCTCATATCTTAATTCTTTTCTATGTCTGATTTATTGACATAAGATTTTAGTGGAAAGTTTAATTATCCACAAGGCAAAACATCATTAAAAATTTTTAATGTGATTTACATTTCTTTAATAAGAAAGAAAAAGATATTGGTGTTGGCTTAATTAAATTTGCCCGGGTAATTAAACCCATGCAAATTATTTTCGAATTTATAGCTGCATACCAGCTAAGTGAATTGCGTTAAAGAGAAGTTGAAAAGTGCCGAATGTCTGATGACGATTCTGAACTTTGAACCCGGATAAAATTATGTGACCATTTTTCTGTTTTACATCTACAATAGCATTTCGTTTGAATAGATGATCTTCTCATAAAACTGATAACAGCTTTCGCATGATTCCTACATCAAATTATTTTGTTGAGAACTTATAAATTGTCGTTTGTCTATATGGTAATGTTTTGCTTGCTTTCAAAACAGTTGAAGGCCAATCCGGTTTGTTCGGAGAATCCGGAAAATGTTGGGCTTCCAAACACAATCCGGTACGGTACTGATACATAATTCCATTTTTGCCTTTTACTTTTCCGTCAAGAAAATTTCCGCAATAAAATTGAATGCCCGGTTGATTTGTCCACACTTGCATAAATCTTCCGGAAGTTGGTTCATATACAGTCGCAATCATAGGTTCAAGTTCTTGATGTTTATTCAAAACCCAATTATGATCATAGCCAAGACCAAATTTTAGTTGCTCATAATTTTCATTTATTCGTGCACCAATCTTTGTCGGTTTGCGGAAATCCATCGGAGTATTAGTTACATCTGTAAACTTGCCCGTAGGAATCAAACCTTTATCAACAGGAGTAAATTTATCAGCATCAATCATTAGTCCATGATCAAGAATTGTTTTGTTGGGATCTCCTGTTAAGTTGAAGTATGAATGATGGGTTGGATTAATGATTGTGTTCTTATCACTCAACGCTACATAATTGATAGAAAGTTCATTATCCTTAGTTAGTGTGTAATTGACTGTTAATTCAACTGTACCTGGATAACCTTCTTCACCATCTTTACTTATATATTTCATTGTTATAAATGAACCGTCCATTAAATAATTGTAACCAAGAAC
>QYQI01000174.1 GCA_007280825.1 Ignavibacteriales bacterium
ATAAGAACCATTCACAACTTAACTGTTAGAATTGTATTACTTAATAAAATTATTTCTGCTAATCTTTCTTTGCGCACTCTGCGGTTTCTTGGCGTCCTTTGCGTTTAAAGCTTTAACGCAGAGAACGCAGAGGAAAATTTAACTAACTTATTTTGGCCAGAGCCAGCCAAAAACTCCGGCAGTAAGAAGAGCGTAGAGTAAACCATCAATTGTTGCTTTTATTGTTGTACTCCAAGATCGTCCGTACCAAATAGAAAACTGCCAGAGAGCAAAGGTATATCCCATGAAAGCAGTGGCTCCTACAAAACGGAAGACTTGAAGATAATGGGCTCCGACAGGTAGTGCATGGCTTGCAATGTATGCGGCAAAAAATCCAACAACTACTGAGTAAAGAAACCAAAGAAACATAGTCGGTCCCATTTTCCACATACCATTTGGTTTTACGGTTACAATAACAACCGGACCCTTTTTCATTTTCTCGGCAAACTCCGGTGATTTCATATCTTCCATGCTTGATGCTAAAGGCGCCATATAATCACCGGGTAGAATATTGAACGGACGAAGTGTATCCAATACTTTGCCTTCATCCGGAATTTTTTTGTAATCGCTTTTATGCCATGGCAAAAGCATATGTATAACTGAACTAATGATGAAAACAACCACTGCCGATAAAAGGATGGGTAACCAGAGTGAAGTTAGATCTACCATGTTGTACTCCTTTTTTATTTTTTATGAGCAAAGAAAAAATTTATCTGCCCGCTTATTTATTTAATTAATTTCTTGAAGAGAAAGTGAATCCGCATGATGAGTTGTTTACAACATAGTAAATAGAAATTTGCGACTCAAGAAAAATCTTTCTTGCTAAACCTCTCAATTCATATTTTACTTTAGCATTTCCAAAAAGGTGTTATCTGCCCCAAAAATTAGTTTACCTTCTGCTTCTTACTTCATCACCTGAAGTTAAAAATATAAACGGAGAATGTTTTATAGATAAAAAGAATATCACGTTCTCATTCAGTGGTTGATAATTTCACCAAAAGGATTTGGGGAAGAATCTTGGGATTTCATTTATCTTGAAGAAGAGATATAATTTATACGAAGTATGATCAACCGAAAAGTACAGAGTATAGTAGATAACCAACCGTAAATACGATAGAGAATCCAAGAATTCCCATTAAAAAAAAGAAAGCAATATCATTTATTTTATTCTTATTGCCGACAGTTTCCATCAAAACCTCATTATTTTTCTAAAAGTATTAAAAACATTAAATGCACATTGCCAAGATAGTTATTATTTTTATTTCATAAAAATTTTGAACAAATTAATTACTCGGAACAATCATCTAACGATTAAAAAAAATGGCTCTTTTCAAATTAATCAAAGAACATAAGAGAGGAATTGCACTCATTGCTCTTCTCATTATAATCGAAAATGTTGCATGGATTCTTGAGCCAACTTTATTTGGAAATCTAATAGATGCTTTTCTTCAAAGATCAAATCCAACAGTACCGTCGGATAAATTTGCTCACATTGTACCATTAATTTTTTGGATAACTGCATATTTAATTAATTCAGCTTCCGGTACTTTTCGCAGAAGATTTGAACCGCGAATATTTCAAAAAATGTACGTTGAACTCGTTACCAAGATTGCAGAAGCAGGCAATAAATTTGGACATGAAACTTCTAAAACTGTTGCACGGGCACATCTCTCACAAGAATATGTAACATTTGTTCAGTATAGAATTCCGGAAATTGCCGAGCAGGTTATTGCAATTTTGGGTGCGGTTATAGCTTTAACTTTTTTTGATTTAAGAATTTCGTTAGTCTGTTTGTTAATCTCTTTACCACTGATAGTCCTAAGCAGTCTTTACGGTAGAAATGTTGTAAAGCTACATGCGGAACTTCACGATACCTATGAAACAATTTATGATACGTTTTCAAAGAGAAAGCCCGAACAAGTAACCACTATTTATAAAACAATGGCAAAGCTTCAAGAAAAAATTGCAACTTGGGGTGCGGCTAATTTCGGGATTATGAGATTTGTTCTGTTAATAATATTTTTGTTTGTTCTTTATATTGCTATTGATCTGGATAATTTTTCTCTGGGAAATATTTACTCGATCGTTGCTTATTTATGGACGTTCGTTACCTCTGTTGAATACATTCCGGAATTGCTGGAAAGTATAACATCATTACAAGACCTTTCAAAAAGAATTGAATCGGATTTATAATTTCATTGGACTTTTCTATATAGTTAGCTATTTTGTGCCAACTTTTTTACTCAAACTAAATGATAGAAAAAAACAAAAAGACTGAGCTCGTCCGGGGATTAACATTAACTGCGACAATAATGATCGTTGCCGGTTCTATGATCGGTTCCGGAATATTTCGTAAACCATCATCAATGGCGCAGCAACTCGGCTCTCCTGAACTACTTATTATTATTTGGATCGCCGCCGGAATAATTACATTTATTGGTGCTCTTATTAATGCTGAAATTGCCGGAATGATTGATGCAACAGGCGGACAGTATGTTTATTTCAGAAAAATGTACGGCGACTTCACGGCATATCTTTACGGCTGGTCTATTCTTTCTGTAATTCAAACCGGAAGCCAAGCAGCAATAGCATATGTTTTTGCCGAATATCTCGGCAACTTTATTAAGTATCCGCAGTTATCACAGCACTGGCAGGATTTTGCAATTTATATGCCTTTGGTAGGCGATATTCATCCTTTCTTAGATTTTGGAACTAAAGCTGCTGCAATTCTTTGTATAATTTTTCTAACCGGTGTTAATTATATCGGTGTTGTCTTCGGTGGAGTTGTTCAAACGATTGTTACTTATGTAAAAATTATTTCCATCATTTTAATTTCTGTTTTTCTTCTTCTTTTGGGTAACGGAAGTTTTTCAAATGTGTACACTGGATTTGTAATTCCGGAATCTACCTCTCATAATTTAATAGCAATGATTGGTCTTGCGTTTGCCGGCGCATTCTGGGCATACGATGCATGGAACAGTGTTACTTATGTTGCTGGCGAAGTAATAAACCCTAAAAGAAATATTCCGCTTAGTCTGTTGTGGGGAACGTTGATTGTAATCGGTGTATACGTTTTAATAAATATTGCTTATCTCTATGTTCTGCCAATTGATGAGATGGCTAAATCTCCGCTTGTTGCTGCCACTGCGGCAGAAAAAATTTTCGGGGCAAACGGCAAATTATTAATTTCTATTGCAGTTATAATTTCTACATTTGGTGCCCTCAACGGAAGTATTCTTGCTACTGCGCGTATTCCATATGCAATGGCGCGAACAAATTTGTTTTTCAGAGGTTTGGGTAAAGTTCATCCTCAGTTTGGAACTCCTCATGTTTCTTTGGTTGTGCAGGGAATTTGGTCGTGTGTATTAGTAATGTCTGGTTCGTTTGATACAATTACAGATTATGTAATATTCGGTGCATATTTATTTTATATGCTTGGTGCTTATGGTGTGTTTGTCTTACGCAAAAAGATGCCTGATGCCGAGCGTCCGTATAAAGTTTGGGGTTACCCTTATACTCCTGCGGTATTTATAATTTTTTCGTTTTTGTTTCTTGTAAACACAATTATTTCAGATACATCAAATGCTATGATGGGATTAATATTGATCGCCGCGGGCTTGCCAATGTATTTCTTCTGGAAATACAGGCAAAAGAAATATCACATAAAAGATAATTTTTAAAAAAGAAAAGACGCGATTACGCGTCTTTTTATTTATGATATACGGAAATAATCCTATTTGAATATGAAATAAAGAAAATATCCCATACCAAGAATCATAACTAGGAAAATAAATCCCAGAAGCGAGTATAAATACAAAAGCGAATTAGAAAGTTTGTAATTACCCGTGGCTTCATTTTGTTCTGAATTAGTTATTGAATTAATTTTATCCATCATAATTCCTTTCCATAAATATCTTCGTAACGTTTTATTCCATCAAGAATAATTTTATATGCTTCCTCTTTACCGACAATTTTTTCCACAACTACATTTTTGTGCTCTAATTTTTTATAGTCTTCAAAAAATCTTTGCAATTGTATCATTGTGTGCGGCGGCATATGTTCAAGGTCGTCTATATAATTCACGGAAATATCATTTTTTGCTACGGCAATAATTTTCTCATCCTTCTCTTCATTATCAACCATTTCCATAACGCCGATAACTTTTGCTTCAATTAAACAGAGCGGATCAACTTCTACAGAACATATAACAAGAATATCAAGCGGGTCTTCATCATCGCTTAATGTGCGCGGGATAAAACCGTAGTTAGCGGGATAATGAACAGCGGAAAATAAAACGCGGTCTAATTTAAGAAGACCGCTTTTTTTATCAAGTTCATATTTTGCTTTAGATCCTTCCGGAATCTCAATTATTGTATTTACAAATACCGGAACATCATCACCATAACTTACATGGTGCCAGGGATTGAAATGCTTACTAATATTTTTTTGTGTCATGGTTTAATCTTGTCGCCGTATAAATTTAATCAGCACTTAACCTTCTTAATCCTTTCTTTGCGACTTCACTCTTGGGATTTAATTTCAAAACGGCTCTATACCATTTGATCGCTTCATCATAATTTTGCAATTGATGATAACAAATAGCAATCATCTCAGTAGTGCCAACATCTCCCGATTTAAATTGAAGAATCTTTTTTAAATAAGGAAGTGCTGCATTATAATTCTGCTTGTCGTAAGCGTTTTTCCCTAAAAAGAAATTTGCGCCATAGATTTCATCTTTGTATTGTCTTTCTTTTCCTTCAGATAGTTTAAGACTCCTTATGTACTGATCGGACGCCTGCTGAGTTGAATCCATTTGGCTATAAGTCTGAGCTAGCCAATAATTTGTCATAAAAGTTGTATCTACTAATTCTTTCGCTTTTAAGAATGCTTGGCGTGCGTTATCCCATTTTTCCATTGCAAAATTAGCAAAACCCATATATCTGTATGCTAATTCATAATTTGGATCAATTTTAATTTTTGCTAAATAATATTTAACAGCTCGTTCATTGTCTTTGTTTCTGAAATAAATATTCGCCATTTCCATAAATAAGCTTGATTGAGAGGGGTCTTTTGCGATTACTTTTTCAAAGTATTTAATAGAAATGGAATCGGCTTTGATCATTTGAAATGCTTTGCCCGCGTTTTTCAAATCGCTTACCGTTAATTGTGAATCTGGTATAGCAGAATAATATTTTCCGGCATCTTCAAATTTTTGCAGACCAAAAGATGCAATTGCTGCACTCTTAGTTAAAGCTGCATCACCAGGATATTTAACTAATCCTTCAACCGCATATTTGTATGCTTTTTCATAGTTTTTGATTTCACGAAAAGCTTTAGCAATGTTTTCAAATGCTTCTTGAGATTGATCGATACCAAGATATTTTTCATACATCACCGCTGCGTCGGCATATAACTTAGCCGAATAGAAAATTGTAGCGGCTTTTAAATATGCTGTTTTGTTATTAGGATCTATCGCAATTACTTTAAGATATTTATTAACGGCATCTGTATATTTTTTTGATTTTGAGAGTAATTCTGCAGATTTAAATTTCAATTGAATATTTAATGAGTCCATTGCTTCGGCTTGTTCGTAATTTATAATAGCATTCTCAGCAACGTTCATTTTTGAATATGTATCACCTAAATATTCAAATAGTTTAATGTCGCTAAAATTCTTTTCGCGTAATTGAATTAAAAGTCTTAGAGCATCTGTTGTGTTGTTGCTATCAATAAACTCTTTGGCAATAGTTAAAGCTTTAGAGTACTCTTTATTTTTAATAGCTTTTTCACCATCAGCTACTGAGCTCTGTGCATTTACATTAAACGACAAAACAAAAAAGGTCCCGATAAATAAAAGGGCTGTTTTTTTCATTTTTTTCCCGTTGTTTTATTTCACCATTTTAATTGGAACAGTTGCCGGTCCCAAATTATTTTTTGCTACAATTTTCTGGCCTTCAAAACTTGTTAAGAAAGTTGCAAAACCCGAAGCCAGACCAATACCGATTTCATTCAGAAAAATAGTTGTGGTCCGTGTAAAAGGATAATTCTGAGTTATCAAATAAGCGGCATATGGTTTATAATATAACACTTCTCCATCACTCCTAATTTTTGAACCTAATTCCAAAACTTTAATTCCTTTTACATCATTTAATGTGTTAACTCCTACAAAGCCAATACTTTTTTTTGTCAGTTTTACTTTGCTGATTACCTCTTCTTCGCCTTTAACTATTGTAATATTCTGAAGTTCCTTTTTATCGAGTACGTTTTCTTTCAAATATTCATAAACACCGGAATTGTGTTCGGGAACAAAAACTTTATAGTTTTTTGTTTGCCCGGATATTAAACTTTTTATTTCTTGGACTGCAATCTGATATTTCGAATCGTTTTCACTTACAATAGGAACAATGGCATCATAACAAAAATTTAAATGGTGCAAATCTAATTTTGATTTTTCAGAAAATGCTTTTTCTTCAGCATTCAATTCCCTAGTGCTGATAAAAATCTTTGCTTCTTGATTAAGAACTGCTGCAATTCCTTCGCGTGCTTTAACTGAAACTAATTCTATACTGCTGCCGTGGTAAAGCACAACAAAAGTATCTCTTGCTGCTTTAACAACATTGTAAAGAGATTCGTCTACATAACATTTAAGTGAGCCCTTGATCGGAGATATTTGACGTTCGTTGCAAGCAGTGAATATCAAAATAAAATAAAAAAACAGAAAAGATATTTTAGTTAGATTCCTCATTTCTTATACGTCTTTTAACCTTGAACATAGTAGATAAAATTCTGAAAGCGCCATAGAGAAAAAGAACAATTCCCATCGTTATTTTAAGTTGAGAAGGAAGATGGGCTGGAAATAAGTTTGTAAACAAAATTGCCAGCCCAAGTAAAATAAAAATAACGCCCGCAGTGTATGCAATATATGTCATCAAGTTTTTCATTATTCCTGTAATTGGAATCTATATGGTAAAACTATCCAAACAGCAATGGGATGATTATTTTGCAATGCAGGAGTAAAAGCAGATTTCATAGCTGCGGCAATCGCTGCATCATTAAACAAATCTGAATCTGTTTTAATTACTACTGCCCTTTTTGGTTTACCTTCTTTATCAACTAAGACTTTCACAAAAACTTTTCCGGTTATACCTGCGCGTTTTGCAATTTCAGGATATTCCGGTTTTACGGCAACTACCATCTCGGGTAATTTCTCCACTGGTACGAAAGTATCAATTCCCGGCTCTTCATCAATTTTTATATCTTGAGTGATCTGTGTTTGCCCGCCAATATCATTACCTAAAGCTGGCGAAACCTGTTGGCTCATCTCTTTTTGAGTTGCAATTGTAGCTTCTGGTGGAGCTTGTTCATCCGGAACCGGAACCGGAACACCAACAGTAGGTGGTGCTACCGGACCCGCAACAGATATTTGCGGAGGTGCTTCATTTGTTATAGAAGGCGGTGGACCAAGATCGCTATATTTTAATACTCTGCCAACAGTCGGTGCATTATCAAAATCTTCGCGAGTGATCTCTTGATATATATAATAAGATGCTATCAACGATAAGTGAAGAAGTATCGCAATCGTTACTCCAATTGCATAATTTCTTGGGTAGAGCTTTTTTAATTCAAAAGCTCCATATATTCCGCCATTTTTTTTAAATGCTATTGTTTCAGACATAATTTTCCTCCGGCTTATATGGTTGCTTTTGACATTTCTTTTTTATCGATTTCAGTCATTGGTGCAAAAGCACGGCTGTTAAGATTGGCTTGAACGCATTCGTCAACCAGATCAATCATAACATGATATTTTGCTTTTCTATCTATCTTAAGAAGTACAACAAATTTAGGGTTCTCTTGTCTTTTCTCTTTTAGGAATTTTGGTAATTGCTCAAAAGTAAGCTTATGAGGCAAATCAAATCCAATACTCCAATAAAGATTATGTTGTTCATCGCATCTGATAGTTAATAAATTTGATTCAGCCATTTTAACTTCAACATCTTTATCCGGAGGAAGATTTATTTCAAGTGTTTGTGGCTTACGGAAGACTGTTGTTAACATAAAGAAAGTCAACAGCAAAAAAGCAACGTCTACCAAAGGAGTCATATCAATACGAATATTGAGTCTTTTCTTTGGTTTCCTTTTACTACCTTTTCTCTTTTTGTGTCCACCGCTATCGCCACCAACGTCACCACCAGCCATATTATTCTCCTATTTTAACTTTTTTTATCAACTTTAAAATTTGTTACCATATTAAATCTGGTTATCTGAACTTTTCGAAGTAGCTCCATCATATCCTGAACCAATCCAAATTCTGATTCGGCATCAGATTTTACTATAGTAATAAGTTTAGGATTAGAAATTCTTGCTTTGATTAAAAGATCACCAAGATTTTCCTGTTTAACTTCAACTGCCTGACGAAGCCGATTAGTTTGACCAAACATTTTTTCCATTAATATAGAGGAATCAAATCCTAGAAACAGTTTTGAATCCTTACTTATATACAGAATCATTGTATTGGTTTCCGGAAGTTTGACTTCCGCATGCGAATATGGAAAAGTAATTTCTACTTCTTCTGTGGGCTTAAACTGAGTAGTAAGCATGAAGAAGGTAAGAAGCAGGAATGCCACATCCACCAACGGAGTCATATCTATACGAACAGAGACTCTTTTCTTTTTAATGCGCGGCATTAATTACCTCACTTTTCTTTTAATAATTGCATAACGTTATAGTTTGCTTCATCAATTTGGTATGTGAAGTTATCGACTTTGTTTACGTAAAAGTTATAAGCAACGATAGCAAGAATAGCTGCAAACAAACCGCCCGCGGTATTGATCAATGCTTCGGAAATACCGGTAGCTAAAGAAATTGCATCCGGGGCGCCTGCTTGTGCAAGAGCTTTGAACGCACGGATCATACCGATAACTGTACCGAGAAGACCAACCATTGTTGCAATAGATGCAATTGTAGAAAGTGCAATTAAATTTTTCTCTAAGAGCGGTGTTTCCAACATCATTGATTCTTCTACTGAGCGTTGAACTTCAACAAGTTTCTTTTCATTATCAACTGTTGAGCCTGATGAGGTAACTTCTTGAAATCTGCTTAATGCTGCTTTTAAAACATTTGCTACAGAACCTCTTTGTGCATCACAAGAAGCAATAGCGTCATTTATTTTATTCGCTCTGATCTGATCAATTACTTTTTTAAAGAATTTTGGGATTGCTTGTTTACCTGCAGCTTTTTTAAGTGAAAGTGCTCTTTCAATAATAATTGCAAATACCATAATTGAAAGACAAATTAATAATGCAACAAGCGGACCGCCAACGTAAACCATACCCATGATGTTGCCGCCCAATGGAACTTCTTTTGTTCCCTTTGTTGCAAAGTCTGAAAAATTAGCCGGATTGCCGAGCACAAATAAATAAATAATAAAAGCTGCGACTAAGGCAATGAAGAAAAGAATTACGATAAAAGCAGATTGTTTCATTGTTACTCTCCTGTTAATAAATAAATATGTTACTTAAAGTATAGCCAATTTACGTGCCTATATGTCGAAGGCAAAATTTTCTATAAAAAATCGTAAAAACGATCGAAATGTTTAAGATTACGATCTGACCGAAAATTGAAATATTGCATAGTGAAAGTAAGGCGATTTCATTTTGCAATCAAGAGAAAATAATGGTTGTAATTAAAGGATTTACGGGTATTTCAAAATGAAATTATATATAACAAATGAAAAATCATCCCATTTTTACTACGCTGACCGTATTAATTAATAAATTATAGGCCATAAAGTTTTCTCTTTCTCCACAGTGTTGTTTCGGATATGCCTAGAATCTTTGCCGCTTCTTTAGTATTTGAAGCGATTTTTAGAGTCTCAATTATATGTAACTTCTCAAGATCTTCAATTTTCTGTAATGAATACGTGTTTTGTTTTGGTTTGAAGTTTATGATCTCAGAAGGAAGGTATTCCGATTTAATTATACTGCCTTTTGCAAAAACTAAAAGTCTTTTAATAACTGTCTCAAGCTCACGAATATTTCCCGGCCAATCATAATCTGCAAGAAGCTTTTGTGTCTCTTCGGGAAGTGTAATTTCATTTCCGCCGGAATATTTTTTTATGAAGTAGTCTATAAGAACAGGCATATCATCCTTTCTTTCACGAAGCGGCGGTAGTTTTATTTTTAAGCCTGCTATTCTAAAATAAAAATCGTCGCGCAGCATTCCAGAACTTAAATCGTTTTCTACATCTCTATTTGTTGCACTAATAATTCTTATATCAATACTATGGGTAATGCTTTCGCCCACTCTTTCAAATTCCATCCTTTGAAGAAACCGCAGCAATTTTACCTGCATAGATTTTGGAATTTCCGCAACTTCATCTAAAAAAACCGTACCGGTATCGGCAAGCTCTAATCTTCCAATTCTATCTTTAATTGCGTTTGTAAATGCGCCTTTAACATGACCGAATAGTTCGCTTTCAAAAAGATTTTCCGGGATTGCAGAGCAGTTGATAATGATAAACGGATTGCTGCTTCTTAAACTATTTTTATGAATAAATCTTGCAAGAACTTCTTTTCCTGTTCCGCTTTCACCTTCGATCAAAATTGGAATATTGCTTTGGGAAACATCTTCTGCGGTCTTTAAAATATCTTTTACTTTGTTATTTGAACTTACAAAATTATCATCGTTAAATTTTTCATCTATTTGATAAGCTAATCCCTTCAACTTTTTACTTAGCCGGTGATGCTCATATACACGTTCTATAATATGTATGAATTCTTTGTGAGTAAATGGTTTCGTAATATAATCGTAAGCGCCTTTTTTGATCGCCTCAACAGCAGATTCAATTGAACCATGTGCGGTCATCAATACAACTGTTGTATCGGGTGAAGATTTTTTTAATTCATGAAGAACTTCAATACCGTTCATCGGATGCATTTTCAAATCAATAAAAGCAAGATCAAAAAAAACTGTTTTTGCTCTGGCAAGTCCATCTATAGGATTTGCAAAAACTTCCGGAGAATAGCCGTATGAACTAAGCGAAAGCTCAATAGTTTTTAAAATGTTTACTTCATCATCAATTACAAGAATTTTTCCTTTATGCATTTATGCTTCCGGCAATTTTATTTGAAATGTACTTCCTTTACCAAGGTCACTGAACGCTTTTATTTCGCCGTTATGTAATTCGATAACTTCTTTTGCAATGGAAAGACCGAGCCCCAAGCTCCCGGGGGCCGAATCATCTATCTGTATAAATTTATCAAATATTTTTTTCAAGTTATCGGGACTTATACCAATTCCCGTATCGGAAATTTCGATTAGCAAATTTCCATTGTTTCTTGAAAAATTAACTTTTATTTCTCCCCCAGTGGGTGTGAACCTAAGTGAATTAGACACTAAGTTTTCCAAAGCGCTGATCATATTATCATAGCTGCCGTTGATCATTAACTTATTACTTTTATCAATGATTTGAAGATTAATCTTTTTTTCTTTTGCTTGAATTAAAAATTTCTTTGAAATATGTTCTGCAAGTTTTTGTGCTTCAAATTTTTCGAACTTACTTTTACCAATATTAGCCTCAAGTTTTGTCAGCTCAAGTATTTCATAAACAAGTCTGTTAAGCCTTTCAAAATCTTCTTTCATTGATAAAATAAGTTCGTTTTGATTTTGAGATAGACTGCCCACAACTCCATCTTCAAATATTCCCAATGCCATACCTATTGATGTAAGCGGGGTTTTAAGTTCATGAGACACTTTAGCAATAAACTCCGACTTCATGCGGTCAAGTTCTTGATACTTTGTAATATCATTAAAAACAATTACTGTTCCTTTCGTATTGCTTTCCGGAATATCAAGAGAAGCAGCAATAACCTTAAAATATTTTTGGTCTCCGCTTCCATATTTGATATTTATTATATCCTCTTTTTGATAAAGATCTTTACTTACTTGTGTAGTGTCATTTTTTGAACCGCTAGTTTGCGGTGCTAGTATTTTTTGAATGTTATGCTGTGTAAGCAGACTTTCACCAAATACTTCATTAAACGTCTTATTGGAAAGCATAACATCAAAATTCTCATCTACCATTAATACTGGCTCGTTCATGCTTTCTATTATTAGTTCCGATTTTTTCTTTTCATACAAAATCTTATTTAGATTAAACTGTTCGTAAACCTGAAGTTTTTCGCTCATCTTATTAAATTCTTCTGCCAGAGAACTTATCTCGTCGCCATTTTCATCAATCTCAATTCGTTCATTAAAATTTCCTTCCGCAATGTGTGTCACCGATTGTCTTAGATTTGAAATCGGTTTAACAATATAATCTGAAAACCGAGATCCAAAGGCTAGACTGGTTGCTATAGCTCCAAAAAGAATTATAAGAATTGTAATAGTTGCACCTTGTGTAATATCTTTTACTCTCGATACGGCACCGTTTAATGCGGAGTGATTGATTTCGAGAATACTATTGTTCCTTTTTTTAATAGATTGGATTTCATCAACAAACCTCACAAAATCACTTCGTAAAGTTTGCCGTTTGTTTGATATATAAATGTTATAATCAATATTGTCGGAGATGTCCTTAACAAACCTTTGATATTCCGAGTTTAAATCATCCAAGATATTTCTAATATCTTTTTCCTCGGATGCGGGGACTGATTCGCGGGAGCGATCATACCAATAATAAAAATCCTGTTTCGTTTTTTCAAAAAGCTTTTCGCCTACTTCAAAATTTTGATTTAACATTATCACGATTGACTGCAATTGTTCATCAAGAGCACGGCCCATATTATCTGCAGCTATAATGCTTGTATAATTCTGCTGCATAGTAATTTTGATCTGCTCATTAAGACGGTAAAAATTATAGATACTCCATAATGTTGCAAAGGACATGATGAGCAGTATTACCGTAAAGCCAAGAAGAATTTTACTGCGTAGACTTGTTGTGTAAAGCTTAAGCATTTAAGCAAAACCTCTTTTATCGCTTCATTTAAAATAGGTTATTGAATTGCTTAAATAAACACCTTTTTTGTAATTTGGATTTATCAACTCATCAAGGGAAATAAAATGCTGAGGGAAAAACTAATAAATAAAAAAATTGGTTCTGATAAACATTTTAATTGGAGAAGCCATGAAGTTATTCGGCTCTTTTATCTCTTCACAAAAAAAGGGATTCCAAATAGGATTAAAAAATTCGACTAAGTTAATCGTCCATTGATTATTTTAGAACCAATTGATCATAAAAAAATTACCTTATGAAAAAAATATTTACACTTCTCTTCGCTGTTTTATCTGCACAAGTTTTTGCACAATTCGGCTCACAAGATTCCGGTGGAAAACTTTCCCCTTTCCAAGTGTGTTATGATGTAAAATTTTACGACCTTAATCTGACAATAGACTTAAACGAAAAAGCTCTCGCTGGTACGGTTATTATGCGTGCGCAAGCTCTAAGCGATTTTAAAAAAATCTTGATTAATCTTGACGGCAGATATACAATTGATGAGGTTCAATCTGTATTGAATAACAAACAAGAAATTGATTTGAAGTTTACTCACGACAGTAATAAGGTCTGGATAGAGTTCCCGACAACTATAAAGAAAGGCGAAACGTTCTCAACAAAGATTACTTATGCTGGATTACCGCGCATTGCTAAACGCCCACCATGGGACGACGGGTTAGTGTTTGCTAAAACAAAAGATGGAAAAGATTGGGTAACTCTAACATGTCAAGGCGGCGGAGCTGATACATGGTGGCCGTGCAAAGATCACCCATCTGATGAACCGGATTCAGTATCACTTCATTTCACAGCACCTTCCGATTTAATTCTTGTCAGTAACGGAAGATTTATTTCATCAACAGAAAACAACAACGGAACGAAAACGTGGAATTGGTTTGTATCAACTCCAATTAATAATTACGGCGTAATTTTTTATCTCGGTCCTTATAAGCGAATTGATTATGACTACACAAGTGTAACCGGAGAAAAATTTCCATTCACCGTTTGGGTACTTCCGGAAAGTTATGAGAAGGCAAAAGAACATGCCCCTCAGTTTTTAATTCATATGAAAGTAATGGAAGAACTTATTGGACCGTATCCTTTCCGCGGCGATAAATATGCTGTTGTTGAAGCGCCTCATCTTGGCATGGAACAACAAACTGCTATTGCATACGGTTATGGCTGGAAGAATCATCCGCAGTTTGCATTTGACTGGCTTCATCATCATGAATTTTCTCATGAGTGGTGGGGCAATCTTGTTACGTGCAGAGATTGGAGCGATTTCTGGATTCACGAAGGAATTGGAACTTATATGCAGCCGCTTTATTTGGAAAAAGTTTTCGGTAAAGACGAATACTTCCGATATATGAAATCAATAAAACATTTTAGTAATAAAAATCCGGTTGCCCAGCGCGGTGAAAAAACTTCGAGCGAATCTTACAATAACGATATCTATTATAAAGGTGGATGGATAGTTCACACACTTCGCTATTACCTTGGTGATGAAACATTTTTTAAAGTTCTTAGACGATGGGCTTACCCAACAGAAGAGATGGAAAAAATAAAAGACGGAAGACAATGCCGCATTACTACAACCGACGAGCTAATGGAAATGGCAGAAAAAATTTCCGATAAAAAATTAGATTGGTTCTTTGAAGTTTATCTTAGACATGCACCTTTACCGATTCTAAATGTGAAAAATCTAAACAACAAAATTGAACTTAGTTGGGAAACCGAAAATAATCTTCCTTTCCCAATGCCTGTTGATGTAAGTATTGCCGGAAAAACTGTTCGCATGGAAATGAAAAATGGAATTAGCGTGATTGATTTACCACAAGGATCTGATTTTACAGTTGATCCAATGGATTGGTTATTAAAGGCAGTTAAACAATAATTTATTACCCTTCACTTTATAAACGAAGAATCTGTTTTCAATTATGCACGGGATTCTTCGTTTCATTATATTTCGTATGTGTTCTAATAAATAAAAACTTCTATGAATGAAATAATAATTCTTTTAATCATCGGTCTCGCTGCCGGTTTAGTTAGCGGGGTTCTGGGTATAGGCGGTGGAATAATAATTATACCAATGCTTGTGGGATTTTTGGCTTACACGCAAAAAGATGCGCAAGGAACTTCACTTGGTCTTCTTCTTCTCCCTATCGGTATTCTTGCCGTAATGAATTACTATAAAGCCGGGCATGTAAATCTTAAAGCCGTTGGTATAATGGCTGTTACATTTGTTATCGGAAGTTATTTATCATCTTTATATGCTCTTACTCTTCCCGAAGGAGTTTTGAAAAAAGTTTTTGCTGTATTTCTTATTCTTTATGCCCTTAAACTATTGATGGGAAAATAAAAATTATTTATAGCTGTTTATTTAAAATTTAATAACAGCGTAGCAAGAGGCAAACATTTTCTCAAAACCGCTTTCAAGAGCCGCATCTGTTTTAATTGCATTGCTTGTTACCTTCTTCTGGTCTACATCATTCATAATAATAAAGTGGGGATTGCGCGATATTCCCCCGTTGACTTTTGCCGGGTTGCGTTACTTCTTAGCTTTTGTTTGTCTGCTTCCTTTTGCGTTAACAAAAGAAAGAATTTCCGAAATAAAAAAAATAGATCGAAAAGATTGGTTTCGTTTAACTGTCCTCGGACTTCTCTTTTATACATTTACTCAAGGAACTCAATTTATCGGATTGTCGCTTCTTCCTGCAGTAACAGTAAGTCTGCTTCTTAATTTTACTCCTATCATTGTTGCCGTAATGGGAATTTTTCTTTTATCAGAAAAACCTTCAACGCTTCAATGGTTAGGTGCAAGTTTATTTATCGTTGGAATCTTTACTTACTTTTATCCGGTTGATCTACCCGAAAGCAAAACTCTTGGAATTATTATTATGACAATTGGAGTTTTCTCCAACGCATTTTCTTCCGTATTGGGCCGCGGAATAAATCGAAGCAGTAAATTTCATCCTTTAACGGTAACAGTTGTAAGTATGGGTATCGGATCAATTGTAATGTTAGTTATTGGTCTTGCGATACAAGGGTTACCGCTTTTAAGTTTAACCAATATTTTGTTTTTACTTTGGCTTGCAGTTGTAAATACAGCTTTTGCATTTACACTTTGGAATTTGTCTTTGAGAACTCTCACCGCCATGGAATCAAGCATAATAAACGGAACAATGTTAATCCAAATTGCTTTTCTTGCATGGATATTTATTGGGGAACCTGTAACGTGGAAGGAAGGAATCGGAATGTTGATTGCTGCTGCCGGAGCTGCTGTTGTTCAAATCAAAAGAAGAAACTAATTTTAAGTATCAAATTTAACTCACAACAAAAAATCATAAATTACCCAATGAAAAATTTAAGGGTTACTGCGATAGGTGAAATACTTTACGATGTTTATCCTGATAGAAAAAGATTAGGCGGGGCACCGTTTAATTTTATTTATCACATTTGGAAGATACTGGGCAAAGCAAATTTCATTTCAAGTGTTGGTAATGATGATAACGGTAAAGAAATGCTTTCTTACCTCAACTCTATCGGTTTCAATACAAATCGCATATATATAGATAAGAAATATCCAACAGGAACAGTTCAAGTAAAACTTAGCGAAGATAGAACACCGCAATTCACAATTTCTCTCGAGTGCAGTTACGATTATCTCACCTTAAATGATTCTACAACTAATCTTATCGAGAAGGAAACTGATTTGTTGTATTTCGGTACGCTTTCAACGCGCAGTGATATTTCTCGCAATACAATTCAATCTCTCTTTGGAAAACCGCACTTAAAATATTTTTGCGATCTCAATCTTCGTCACAATTTTTACACAAAGGAATTGATTAAACAAACTTTGTTGACATGTAATGTTCTTAAAATCAACCAAGAAGAATTAGACAAGCTTAAACAGTTCTTCAATCTTGATCAATCTAACAAAAGTGCTATCGAACAATTAACAAAAGAGTTTGATATTGATTTGATTGGATTAACGCTCGGTGAAAATGGCGCTGAGCTTTACACTAAGAACGAAACAAATTATTACAAAACAGAATTTGTTAATGTGGTTGATACTCTTGGTGCGGGTGATGCTTTTGCGGCAATACTTTGTCTTGGCTATTTATACAAAATGCTGATTGGTGAAATAAATAAACTGGCAAATGAATTTGCATGGGAAATTTGCATGGTGAATGGCGCTTTGCCGAAAGATGATACTATTTATGAAAAGTATAGGATCATTTTTAACTGATAAACATCTCCCACCATTCGATCATTTCTTTAGCATAACTTCCACGCATGAGCAAGATGTGATTACCAAGCGGTTCGTTAAGCAAATCTGTTACTTTAGCAGAGCCGTGCAATTTTACTTTCACTTGTGTTCTGCAAAGATTTTCCGATGAACCGGTTTCTAATATCTCGCCGTTCGATGCCCATATTTTTTCTAGATTTTTTCCGCCAATCCTAAGTACTGTAATTTTTCCCTTTGCTAATTCTCCTTCTATACCAACTCCAAGTCCCGATTCAAAATGCGAGCGTAATTTATAATTCTCCGTCATACTAATCGGAACAGTGCAATGAGCAAGCCATATTGAATTGCTCTGTTCATCTATCTGTGCAGGATTAGCCATCCAAACAATTTGATTTGTTAAATAATTAGCCCACAGCATTCCAAGTGTTGAAACAAGATCGCCTTCACAGCCTGCAGTTATCCCTTCATCGTTCAGTTTTGATAATGCAAAGCATCCGGTAGTTTTAAGATCTGTTACCAAATCAAAACAGCGGACAGAAACTGAATTTAATTCTTGAGCGCGGATCAACTCCTTAAGCGCTGCATAAACCTTAACCACATTCTTAATTTCTTTCTTTGAGGGTTCTTTTATTGCTGCGGCTTTTGTTGTTAAGTTGTAATGATCGTCTTCGATTTGTTCATCTTTTATTTCTGCTATTCTTGTTTTTAGTTCTTCAAGATCAACATTTACTATTTGAGGACCCCAAACTTTTTTTATGACGGAAGGATCGGGCATACTTGCAACAAGCCAATCGGACGGATTTCCAATCAAACCGATCTTTGTGTTTTTTAATTGATGAAATACTTGATGATGTTTTACGTTTCTTTCTAAATCGTCCTGCCAATCTTTGTTTGCATTATTATCTATATAAATGATCTTTCCTTTTTCGCCGTCTTGCTGAAGCTTTGCTAAAATTTCCATTGATGCGGCAAGAGAATTATTCCCGGCGTGAGCAATTAAAATTACCGGTTCATTATTATAAATTTCCTTTCGTTTGTGCCAAAGTTTTAAAACTTTCTCTTCTGTCCCTCCGGTAACTATAAAATAAAAAATCGGCGTGTTTAGATTAATCATATCTTCTGTAAATCGTTCACCGCCATAATCATGAAATGAAGAAAGAAGATTGCCTGCTATCTCTTCTATTGAGGTTTGAGTAATTGAGCTTGAAACAGGAATAAAACCGAATTTTGTGTTTGCATTCATGTTGTTTTCCCAAATACTTTATTGATTGTTAGATTATTTTCTGG
>QYQI01000063.1 GCA_007280825.1 Ignavibacteriales bacterium
ATCCATAACTCTTCCCCAAATTTTAAGGAAGTCTGCTCTCTTCTTGGAAAGAACTAAATTTCCATCTTCATCATCAACACTTTCAATTACAACATCAACTTTCTCACCGATCTTAATTTCTTCGGTTGCGTTGAATTCTGATTTTGAAATTGTTCCATCCGATTTGAAACCTACATCAACAACAACGTTATCGGTATTTACACCAACGATAGTCCCTTCAAGAATCTCACCTTCCTTTATATCTCGAAATGAATGAGCATAAAGTTCAGAAAGTTCTTTAAGATCTTCAGGAGAGTATTCATCTGCATTGATGTACCTTTCTCTTTTGGGTTTAGATACTTTTTTCTTAGTATCTTTTTCTAACTCTAACATTTTAACTCCTACTGCTGTTACTCTGCTTCGAACATTCCGCCATCTTGAATTTTCTCGGCAGTTTTGGTTTAGTTTAACATCTGTTATGATGGCATTTTATTTTTTGAAAACTTCATTAATTTTCTTAAGTAAGAATTCGTAATCCTGTTCCGGAGTTAATGCGGAATTATCAAGCTCTATTGCATCATCAGCTTTTTTTAACGGAGAGATTTCTCTTCCGCTGTCAATTCTATCTCTTTTTTCCAAATTAGCTTTAACTTCTTCAAATGTGATCGAAATATTTTTATCTTGAAATTCTCTTAATCGTCTTTTAGTTCTTATATCAATCGAAGCAGTAAGGAAAATTTTTAGATCTGCATTAGGAAACACAACTGTAGTAACATCTCTTCCTTCAGCAACAATATTTCCTTCATCACCTAATCTTTTTTGAATCTTAACTAATTCTGCTCTTACTTCAGGTATCCTGCTTATGTCGCTCACCTTTCCGTTAACTTCCGCAGTCCTAATTTGTTCGGTAACTTCTTCGTCATCAACAAAAACTCTTGTTACACCGTTTTCAAATCTTAGCTTTAAATTGATCCGCCTTGCCATATCAATAACGGCAGGAATATTTTCGGCGATGCCATTTCTTAGAGCAATAAAAGTTATAGCGCGATACATCGCACCGGTATCCAAATATGTAAAACCAAGTTTTTGTGCAATGTTTTTAGCAGCAGTACTTTTGCCTGAACCGGCGGGACCGTCTATTGCTATGATTATTTTCTTTAACATTTGGCTGGCAAAAATAGGAAAACTACCCCCCTACCGCAAATTTAAAAGATGCGAATAATTTGGGCTTAACCCCCTCTTAATGCACTAACAATATTTAATCTTGAAGCGCGAACTGCTGGTAAGAACCCACCGAGTAATCCCATAACAATTGCAAAAATCAAACATGAAGTTATTATTGAAGGGTTTAGAGCAAACGCAAATGATAAATCAGAGAATGAATTAAAGTTTAAGGTTGAGATAGTAAATAATTGCAAGAACGATGCTAAGAATAATCCAACAGCGGCACCGATCAATGTAATCAGTAAAGATTCACTTAAAAATGCGAAGAGAATACTTCTACGTTTGAAACCAAGTGAGCGCATTGTTCCAATTTCCACTGTTCTATTTGCAACTGCGGCATACATTGTAATGGTTGCGCCAATAATTGCACCGAAACTAAAAATAACAGTTATAAACGTTCCGAGAATTCGAATGAATGCTGCAAGAAATTCCGATTGCATTTCAAAGAATCTTTGTTCGGTCATTACTTCAAATTGTTGAAGTCTCTTGTCTGCGTTAAACGCTCTTTGGAATTTATCAAAGTTATTCGGGTTATCTAATTTAATTGTCATAGTTGAAACAGTATTCCCGCGATTAAATGCACTCTGCAACTGTGTTGCATCGCCCCAAACTTCGGATTCAAATCCACTCCCATTTGCTTCGAACAAACCAACAACGGTCCAGTTGTCACCTGCAAATTTTATTTTACTTCCTATCTGAGCACCAGCAAATTTATTTGATACTGATTTCCCGACAATCAATTCTCTTAAAGAAGGATTGAACATTCTTCCTTCGGTGGTTTTTAACTGCGGGCGCAAAATATTAACTAGTTGAGAAACACCGCGAACTATTATGTTACTCATTCCGCCTTTTTTAATTTCTAGATTAATTATCACTACCGGTTCGCCGGAAATTATTTGTCTGCCGTCGTTTGTTTTTGCTATGTATGGAAAGGTTCGAACAACATTTTGTGTCTCACCATCAACGATGCTGGATATTTCTCCTTGAGAAGATTTTCTCATCACCATAACATTTTCTTTTGATCCCGTTGCAACTAAAGTTTTTTCAACACCGTAAGCCATCATAAGCACAGCCGCAAATACAAACACTACAAGCGCAATACCTGCAACTGTAATTAATGTAGTAAGTTTTCTAGTTATCAAACTTCTTATAGTGTATTTGAATGGAACTGCCATGTTAACCTCTTTTTTTCATTCTGAGGAGCGCAAGTGACGAAGAATCTCAATGATTAAGTTAGAGATATTTCGCTCCGCTCAATATTAATTAACCTACAAACCTAAATCCATCAACAATCTTTGTTCCAAGTGCACGTTGAATTGGGAATATTGCAGCAAGCAATCCAACTAACAAAGTTGCTATAACTGCAAGAGCAATAGTGATCGGTTCAATAAAGAAGAACGGGAAAAATCCTTTCGGCATTGCCTGTTCAAATCCCGACACAACTGGGAAGGTTAGAGCTAAACCAATTCCTCCGCCAAGACAAGCGATCAACATAGATTCACCAAGAATCAAACCGGTTAAGTGAAGAGCTGAAAATCCAAGTGTTTTGAATACTGCATACTCACGTGTTCTTTCCCGTGCAGACATTATCATTGTGTTTGCAACAACTAATAAAATTATTCCTATGATCATGAAGGACATCCAATTCATTGCCGTTATGATTGCACCGGAAGCAGAAATAAATCCCTGTGTAAATGCTTTTTCTGTTTCTGTTTTTGTTTCTGCCGTTGAATTTTTGAACATTGCATCAATTTGATTAGAAATTTGTGCCGAACGGTTTGGATTATCTATCTGAACCATATACCAAAAAACTTGATTGGCTCGCGCCGGAGTTTCTGCTTTCATTCGTTCATTTAAGTAATCCAAGTGAAAAATCATTTGAGTTGCATCAGTGTTTTTATTTTTCGGCTGATAAATTCCCCGCACTTCAAATTCCCATCTGCCGGGAAAGATATCACCTTCTAAAACTATCTGATCGCCAATCTTAAAATTATATTGCTTTGCAATCGAAGCACCAACTACGCATGCATTTCTTTGTTTCTTATATACATTGAATTCTTCCTTCGATAATAAAAACTCCGGATAGACTTCGAAGATGTTATCATCAGCAGCAATTCTTGCAAAGAAATTACTTTTGTCTTTGTAAACACCTTGGAACCAAACTGCACCGCACACATTAGCAACTCCCGGTACAGATTGAATCTTATCTTTATAAGCAAATGGGAGCGGGAAAATGAAAGACACGGATTGACGTGTTATCAAACGGTTTGCCATTGTTGCATCAACAGTTGAATACCAAATGGTAACCACTGTTCTCAACAAACCAAATGCGATTATTGCAATTGTAATTCCAAGAATTGTAAGGGATGTTCTCAGCTTGTGCCGTAATGCATTTTTAAAAATTAATTTAAATACTTTCATATCGGCTCCTTACACCAAATCGCCTTTATCGAGATGAAGCTTACGGGAAGCTTTCTCGGCAGCGTGCGGATCGTGAGTTACCACTATAACAGTTTTTTTGAATTCTTTATTTAATCGGTCAATCAATGTTAGAATTTCTTCGGCAGATTTTCTATCAAGATCACCGGTCGGTTCATCCGCTACAAGAATTACCGGATCGGTAACAATAGCACGAGCAATTGCTACGCGTTGTTCCTGTCCGCCGGAAAGTTGTTTTGGATAGTGAGCCATTCTATCGCCAAGCCCAACAATATTCAATGTCGCTTCAACATGTTTTCTTCTTTCGGATTTGGAAAGTTTCGTAAGAAGAAGTGGCAGTTCAACATTTTCAAATGCGGTAAGAACGGGAATTAAATTATAAAATTGAAAAACAAAACCGACATTTGAAGAACGCCATTTCGCAAGAGCTGATTCGCCAAGCTTTGCTATGTCCGTTCCGGCTACTGTTACTTCTCCATTTGTCGGACGGTCAATTCCGGCGATCAAATTTAACAATGTTGTTTTACCGGAACCTGATGGTCCCATCAGTGCAAGAAATTCTCCTTCTTGAACATCAAGAGTTATATCATGAAGAACAGGAATTTCTAAACTGTTTCGCCAATATGACTTCGATAAATTTTTTACTTGAATAATTGCACTCATTCAATACTCCTTTTCAAAATAATTTCTTAACCACTTAAAGTCCTCCCCTTTGGGGAGGATTTAGGTGGGGCTTTTATTTATTAATTTTAACTTTCACTCCATCTTTAATTTCAGCAGTAACATTATCAATAACTTCATCGCCGTTTTCCAACCCATTAGTTATTTCAATAAAAGAACCAAAATCTTTTCCAGTAGTTATTATAACTTGAACAGCTTTATCATCACGAACTTTGAAAGTAAATTTCTGATCTCCTCTGGTAACAACCGCAGTTTTAGGAACAACTAAATTTGGTTTTTCATTTTTCAATTCTTCTTTCATTGCTTCACGAAGGAAAAGAACTTTTGCACTCATTTCCGGAAGAACTCGTTTATCATAATTTTTAAATCCAACTTTAACCATTACAGTTGCTTTACCGCGGTCTGCAGTCGGAACAATCTTAGCAACAAATCCGGCATAATTTTGTCCGGGATATGCATCAAGAGTTATCTGGCAATTCTGATCCGGTTCGATCTTTTCAATATTTGACTCGCTAACATCTGCTTCAACTTGTAGAGAATTCATATCAGCCATAGTTACAACGGCGGCTTTAGAATTTACGCCCGCACCCATTGGTGCAACAACTTCACCGACATCCGCATTTTTTGTAAGAACGGTTCCATTGAACGGTGCACGGATTAAAGTATTTTCAAGAGCAACATCTGATTGCGTGACCAAAGCTTTTGCAACTTCAATTGATGCAAGCACTCTATTATATCTTGTCTCAGCGGCATCAAATTCCATTTGACTTGCAGAACCGGTTCTTAATAAATCTTTTTGGCGATTATAATTTTTTTCGGCATCATTTAAATCTGCTTGACTAAGTTTTAAATTTGCTTTCGCTTGATCAAGTTGAGCTTTGATATCGCTGTCTTCCAATCTTGCAATAACTTGGTTAACCGAAACTTTATCGCCCTCAACAACTCCAAGATAAACTAAACGTCCCATTCCTTTTGAAGCAACAGCAGCTTTTCTTTGTGCAACTACATAACCGCTCGCGGTAAGTATAGCACTGCTTTGCGCTGATGATTGCGTCGCTGCATAAGTCATTTTCACTTCTATAGCCGGACTTGTGTATGATTTAAATAGAAATACAATTACTAGTAAAATAATTACTATACTGATTCCGCCAGCAATCATTTTAACAAGCTTTCCCTTTTGTTCGGGAT
>QYQI01000081.1 GCA_007280825.1 Ignavibacteriales bacterium
AGGTGGAATTAGATTATTTCTTCTTAAATTAAAAAAATTCTTTGATAAATAATAAACAATAACTTGTTTTTTTCTTTCAGAATAAATTTTATTTAGATCAATAATTGTTAATTGACCTTGTTTACATAAATCAAAAATATTATGTGAATCAATTTTATCAAATAAATTTAACGCTTCTAATTCATTTAATAAAGCTAGTAAAGGCATTGCTGTTTTTTCTTCTAATTCAAGAACTGCTGATTTTAACATAGAAATTGTAAATGGGCCAGTGCCTGATTTCATTTCATTTTTTAATTTTCATTACCTTATCAAAGTAGAAACTATGCAATGTAGAATTTGTGGTAATCAAAAAAATAATCAAGAATATGAAGCTCAAGAAATGCTGTTTGGATATAGGGATGTCTTCCTTTATTTCCAATGCTCAATGTGCGATTGTCTGCAGATTGAAAAATTTCCTCCCGATATTTCAAAGTATTACTCTGATGGCTACTATTCGTATAAACTAAACTCGAAGTTGAATATAATTGAGAGGTTAGTGAAAAATTTGAGAAATGAATATGCTGTCTTCAATAGAGGAATTATTGGAAAACTATTATATGCCAAATATCCGGCAATAGAATATAGAGCTCTTGCTCACCTTCCGATAAAAAAAGACTATAATATTCTTGATGTTGGAGGTGGAGCAGGCATATTTCTGCACTCACTTCGTGGAATTGGATTTAAAAACCTTCTTGGGATTGATCCTTTTAATGAGAAAGATTTTGAATATGGAAATGGCTTAAGAATTCAAAAAAAAAATATACATGAGGTTCAGGGCAAATGGGATGTGATAATGTTTCATCATTCTCTTGAACATATTCATGAACAAGAAAAGACATTAAAAATTGCATTTGATTTATTAAAACCCGGTGGCTATTGTATAATTAGAGTTCCGACTGTTTCTTCTTATGCATGGAAGCACTATGGAATGAAATGGGTACAGATAGATGCGCCTAGACATTATTATCTTCATTCTATCAAGAGTATCGAAATTCTTTCCGGAAAAACAAACTTTGAGCTTAACAACGTTATTTATGACTCGACAGCTTTTCAATTCTGGGGAAGTGATCAGTATTTAAAGAACATACCGCTGAATGACCCACATTCATATTTAAGGAATCCTAAGAATTCCCTTTTTTCGAAAAAAGATATTTCGGGGTTTTCCAAACATGCTAAGGAACTTAATGCTGCCAAACTGGGAGATCAAGCGGTTTTTTACTTAAAAAAATTAGTCAAATAATCCTGATAGTTGTAATGATTTCAGAAGAATCTATTTCAATTACTCTGATTTGTATTTCGGTTGTTGATTAAATAAAAAATTTTGTGTTTTCAAAACAGCATTGATTTTTTTTCTCAATTCAATAAACTGGCCCAAAATGTCATATCACAATCAATGGAACAAGCGACTACGATTGTCCTTCACCAAATCTCAATACTTTTTGCTGCTCGCTTTCTTGGTGTCAACAAGGTTGGATTTTTTAGCGATCTCCTCGCAATAATTGGAATACTCTCAAAATTTGTGGATTTTTGTGTCGAGCTTATTACCTTCAGATAATTTTAATCTTAGGATGGGAAAAAAGTACTGAAATTTTAATATTTTCTCTCACGAATCTGTTATGATATGAATTTCAATTGAACATTTAATTTTGGATTAGTTTTAAATGAAATATGACGTAATTGTTATTGGCGCAGGTATTGTCGGATTAGCTTCTGCGTTGAAGATTCTAGAAAAGAATCGTTCACTAAAATTACTTATACTGGAAAAAGAAAATAGTGTAGCAAAACATCAAACAGGAAATAACAGCGGGGTTATTCATTCCGGCATTTATTATAAACCCGGAAGTTTGAAAGCACAGAATTGCGTCAGCGGATATAAAATGCTGATTGATTTTTGCAATGAGAATGAAGTCCGTTACAATATTTGCGGAAAAGTGATTGTTGCAGTTACTGAAAAAGAAATTCCCGTAATGGAAAATATTCTTGATCGCGGAAACAAAAATGGTCTTAAGGGATTAAAAAGATTAACGCGTACAGAAGTGAAAGAAATTGAACCGCACGTTGATTGTGTTGCGGGAATTTTTGTTCCTCAGACTGGAATAATTAATTACAGCGAAGTGTCAGAAAAATATCTCGAACTAATTAAACGCGCTGAAGGGAAAATAGAATTCAATACTGATGTAAAAAATTTATTAATTAAGAATGATGAATGTGAAGTAGTTACCTCTAAAGGTGTTTTCAAATCCCATGTTGTAGTTACATGTGCAGGATTATTTGCAGATAGAATCACAAAAATGACTCATCCGGATTTGCAATTGCGTCTTATTCCTTTTCGTGGTGAATATTATAAATTGAAGGTAGAAAAAAATAATTTGGTGAATGCTCTTATCTATCCCGTACCCGATCCGGCTTTCCCATTCTTAGGTGTTCATTTTACTAAAATGATTAATGGAGAAAGAGAATGTGGTCCGAATGCAGTTCTTTCTTTTAAGCGTGAAGGATACACGAAAACAAGTTTTAATTTACTGGATACATTTGAAACCTTTACTTGGAACGGCTTTCATAAATTGATTAAAAAACATTGGAGAATGGGATTAGGCGAGTTTTACAGATCGTATAACAAAAAAGCATTTGTTAGAGCGTTAAATAAATTGATTCCCGAAGTAACTGCAAAGGATCTTGCACCCGGTGGTGCCGGTGTGCGGGCTCAAGCATGCTTAAAAGATGGAAGTTTACTTGATGATTTTTATATTGTTGAAGATAAGAAAGTTGTTCACGTTTGCAACGCACCTTCTCCTGCTGCTACCGCTTCGTTATCAATAGGAGATTTTATTTCTGATAAAGTTTTAACAAAAATTTAATATGAATAAACGAACCGAAAAATTTTTAATACTGACTACGGATTTTATAACAGTTAATCTTGCGTGGATTTTATTTTTCTACGTTCGGGTCCAAACCGGCTGGTTCGAGTTAATCGCTCAGCCCGATATCCTTCTTTCAATGATCGCTGTTTATTTTTATTGGCTCATCTTTTTTACTTTTGTTGGAATGTACCGTACATGGTTTGCTCTTTCAAGATTTGATGAATTATCTACGTTGTTCAAAGCATCGTTTGTAGGCGTCTTTATTTTATTCTTTTTAGTATTGTATGATGATTACGCAAACGGCGTTACCACCTCAGTTCGATTTTATATTTTCCTTTACTGGGGAATTTTTCTTTTTGTTGTTAGTGCGGGAAGATTATTCATTAGAAGTCTTCAACGAAGACTTCTTATTAAAGGAATCGGAAGACGGAATGCTCTTATCGTAGGGTTCAATTCTAAAGCAAGCGAAATTCATAATTCAATTCTCAAATTCCGTGAACTTGGTGTTGATGTTGTAGCTTATGTTGATGTTGATGGTTCTCAACTTAACAATTCATTTAAAAATATTTCTGTTGTAGATACAACTCACAATCTGGAATCTGTTCTGGAAAATTATCAGATCAAAAATGTTATAATTTCTCTGGGACGGCATGAAGAAGAAACTATTCTTGAAGTGATTTCACGTTGTGAAGGAAAGAACGTTGAGATAAAAATCGTTCCCGATCTTTATGATATAATAAGCGGGCAGGCAAAGATCTCTCAACTTTATAGTTTTCCTCTGATTGATGTAATGCCGGAGCTAATGCCCGAGTGGGAAAAGAAAATAAAAAGGTTGATGGATGTTTTCCTGTCCTTTGTTCTTATTGTTTTAACTTCGCCGGCAACTTTATTAACAGCACTAATTATAAAATTAGACAGTAAAGGACCTGTATTTTTCAAGCAAGAACGTGCCGGAATGAACGGAAAAATTTTTAAGATGGTTAAGTTTAGAACAATGATTGCAGATGCGGAAAAACATACCGGTCCGATTTGGTCGGCAAAAGATGATCCGAGAATTACTAAAATTGGTAGATTCGTCCGTAAAGTACACCTTGATGAAATCCCGCAAGTTTTTAATGTACTGAAAGGCGACATGAGTTTTGTCGGACCGCGTCCCGAACGGCCTTTCTTTGTAGAAAAACTTTCTCATGAAATTCCGCTTTACAAAAGAAGATTAAAAGTAAGACCGGGAATTACCGGCTGGGCGCAAGTAAAACATAAATACGATGAGACAATAGAAGATGTAAAAGTTAAACTTCGTTATGATTTATTCTATATTGAAAACATGAGTTTAAGAATGGATTTTAAAATAATTTTCAGAACTGTTTTTGTAGTATTATTCGGTAAAGGTCATTACGATTAAAATTAAATTTGATTATGAAAGCGATAGTAATAATTCCTACATACAACGAAATTCACAATATCAAAAAACTGATTCCCGATCTTCTCGCATCTTATCCTTCCCTTGATATTTTAATTGTGGATGATAATTCCCCGGATGGAACAGCAAATGCCGTTGATGAAATGATCAAAAATAATTCTCGCGTAAAAATTATTAAACGAGAAGGAAAAAAGGGACTCGGTACAGCTTACGTTGCCGGATTTAAATACATGCTGGCAAATGGGTATGATTGCGCTGTTCAGATGGATGCTGATTTCTCACACGATCCTAAGGAAATTAAAAGATTTTTAGAAGAAGTAAAAGATCATGATCTGATAATCGGCAGCAGATATATTTACGGAGTTCGTGTTATCAACTGGCCGATCAGAAGATTAGTGTTAAGTTATTCCGCAAATCTTTATTCAAGAATTATTACCGGAATGCCGGTTAAAGACGGAACCGGCGGATTTAAATGCTTCCGCCGTAAAGTATTGGAAGCGATAAATCTTGATGCAATTCACTCTAACGGTTATTCATTTCAAATAGAAATGAATTATAAGGCATGGAAAAAAGGATTTAAGCTTATTGAAATTCCAATAACTTTTGTTGATAGAGTACATGGCACTTCAAAGATGTCTAAGAAAATTGTTCGCGAAGCGGTTATTATGGTATGGAAGTTAAGATTGCAAAGTATTTTCGGCACATTAAATTAAGAGCGCAATGATTGATCTCTCAATAATAATTATCAATTATAACGTAAAAGAATTTTTACTTAATCTCCTGGATTCAATACGTAAAGCGGTAAAAAATATTTCTACGGAAATAATTATTGTTGATAATGCTTCAGATGACGGCAGTGTTGAAATCCTACGAGAGAAATTTCCCAATATTAAATTAATAGCCAACAAGAAAAATGTGGGATTCGGATCTGCAAACAATCAAGCAATGGAATCTGCAAAAGGGAAATATTTTTTGTTTATCAATCCCGATGCAATTGTTAGAGAAGATACTTTATTAAAAATGTTGGAGTTCTTTGATAAGACTCCACAAGCTGGAATCGCCGGATGCAAAGTATTAAATCCAGATGGTTCATTACAACTTGCTTGCAGAAGAAGTTTCCCCGGACCATGGACATCATTTACAAAAGTTATGGGATTGAGTAAACTTTTTCCAAAGAGCCGTTTGTTCGCGCGTTATAATTTAACCTACCTCGATGAAAATCAAACTTACGAAGTTGATGCTGTTAGCGGCGCATTTATGATGATGAAAAAAGAAGTTTATGAAAAAATTGGCGGATTCGATCAGCAGTTTTTTATGTATGGCGAAGATCTGGATCTTTGCTACCGAGCGCAAAAATCCGGCTATAAAGTTTTTTATGTACACAACACCGAAATAATTCATTATAAAGGTGAGAGTACAAAGAGAAGCAGTTTAGATGAAACAAAAATCTTTTACGACGCTATGCATCTTTTTGTCCGTAAACATTTTTCTTCCTCATTCATCATTGAGTCCATCCTTCAGATAGCAATTCTTTTCAGAAAACTAATTGCTTTTGCAAATATTTATAAGCTTGCGTTTCTTTCAATTATTGTTGACTTCTTTACTTTTTCAACATCTATTCTTCTTGCTTCAAATATATATTCTAACGAGCATTGGAGAGGTTTTCCGAATTATGTAAAACCTTGGGTATATTTTATCCCTGCCTTTGTTCAAATTATTATATCGTCTGTAAGCGGCTCGTATAGTAAAAGAACATTTTCAATTTTACGCACAGTTATTTCTCTTTTGTTTGGAATGATATTTTTATCTGCTTTAACTTATTTCTTCAAACAAGTAGCATTCAGCCGTGCAGTTGTTTTAATAACGTATGCACTTGCTCTTGTTTTCTTTTTGTTCTGGAGGATTGCTCTTAAAGTAATTTTTAAGATCGGACTTGAGACGGATACAAGGAAATCCCGCACGTTAATTGTAGCAAGTGAATCTAAAGCAGAAGAACTTGCTTCAAAATTGAAATCAACATTTACTAAACTTTATCAAGTTGTTGGGATTATTGGATTGACTAGAAAAAATATTGGCGGGAAGATCGGCAATTATAAAATACTTGGTACGTTAGATAACATAAAAAAAATAATAGCTGATGAAAAAGTTGATAAAGTAATCTTTTCTTCAGATGATCTATCGTTCAATCAAATGTTTTCTGTTGTTGCCGAATGCCAAGGAGAAAATGCCGAGTTTCTTGTAGCAGGCAAAGAATTAGATTATCTAGTCGGCAAATCTTCCATAACAATGCTGGATGATATTCCGTTACTGAGAGTGCAGTATAATGTTTCTTCGTACTTTCACCGCGCATCAAAACAAATGCTGGATATAATACTTGCATCCTTAATTTTGTTTTTGGTTTATCCTTTCATATATTTATTTCAAAAGCTGAGATCAAAAAAGAGCAAATTCACTCAATTCATCCTCGGAATCCCGAGTGTTTTCATAGGGAAGAAAAGTTTTGTAGGACCACGTGATAATTCTTATCACGGTGATTTATATGTTGGGAAAACTGGATTAACCGGATTCTGGTTTGTAGAAAATTTTTTAGAGAATGATGCCGAAGAAATTAAAAAGCTTGATATCTTTTACGCAAAAAATCAAAACGTTTGGTTAGATCTAGAAATAATTGGGAAAACGTTTTCAAAAATGTTTTTTAGTGCGGAGTAGACATGGCAAAAAATATACTGGATTTTGAGAAGCCCGTAATTGAACTTGAAAAAAAGATTGAGGAAATGCGGAAGTACGAAGGGCAACTTAATATTTCGGATGAGATAAAAACACTCGAAGAAAAAGTTCATCAACTCAAAAAAAATATTTATAACGATCTTACTCGCTGGCAGCGTGTTCAGCTCGCCCGTCATCCCGAGCGTCCTTATACTCTGGATTATATATACATGATAACGGAAAATTTTATTGAGATGCACGGTGATAGATTGTTCAAGGATGATAAAGCAATTGTTGGTGGATTAGCAATGCTTGATGAACAAAAAGTTATGATCATCGGTCATCAAAAAGGACGGGATACTAAATCTAACGTTTATAGAAATTTTGGGATGTCCAATCCCGAAGGTTACCGCAAAGCATTACGCTTAATGAAACTTGCAGAGAAATTTAAAATTCCTGTTATAACTATGCTCGATACTCCTGGAGCTTACCCCGGAATTGAAGCAGAGGAGCGTGGACAGGCAGAAGCAATTGCCAGAAATCTTTTAGAGATGAGCCGTCTTCGCGTTCCGATTATTGTAACAATTATCGGCGAAGGTGCTAGCGGAGGTGCATTAGGAATAGGAATTGGTGATAGAGTTTTAATGTTACAAAATACTTGGTATTCGGTAATTAGTCCGGAATCTTGTTCGAGTATTTTATGGAGAAGTTGGGAATATAAAGAGACTGCCGCCGAAGCACTAAAACTAACTGCCGAAGATTTATTAGAACAAGGTATTATTGATCGGATTGTTCCGGAACCGTTGGGCGGTGCTCATAAAGATCATTTACAAATTGCAAGCACATTAAAATCCGTACTGAAAGAGGAACTTTCATTGTTATTGAAAATAAAACCTGAGAAGTTGATACAGAACCGTCTTGAAAAATTTGCTAAGATGGGAATGTATATTGAATAATAAAAACTAAATCCAAAGTACAAAATTCAAATTTTTTTTTTGGATTTTGCGTTTATACTTTTACTAAGCTGAAAAAAATCAAATTACCTTATGCTCACACACGTTACTGAAATTCGGGTTAGATATGCTGATACGGATAAGATGCAGTTTGTTTATAACGGAAAATATTTGGAATATTTTGAAGTTGGAAGAACTGAGTTGTTAAGGTCAACAGGATTACCTTACAGTGAAGTTGAAAAAAAAGGTTATCAACTTCCGTTAATAGAAGCCGGATTAAAATATTATCAACCTGCAGTATATGATGATGTTTTAGAAATCCATACTAGCGTTAAAGAATTGTACTCTCCAAAAGTTCACATTGAATATGTTGTGAAAAGAAAAAATACAGATGAATTGATTGCAGAGGGATTTACAACACATATATTTATTAGAACAGATACAAAAAAAGCCGTTCGTCCGCCTAAAGATTATGTTGCTGCACTGGAACCGTTTTTCAAAAAATAATTATTAAAGTTTACCGGAGAAAAATTCTTCGGTCGGATTAAATTTTGAAATGTTAGAAAAGATAAAAGAACTTACCAAAGACACAGCGATTTATGGAATTAGCACAATCGTCGGAAGATTTCTGGGATTTTTTCTCATCCCATTTTATACAAATGTAATTAACACACACGATTTTGGAATTTACTCAAACATTTATGCTTACCTCGCATTTCTAAACATATTTTTTATCTATGGTATGGATGCAGCTTTTATGAAATATGCATCCTTAAAAGAAGATAAGACAGAAAAGAAAAAAACCTTTTCAACTGCATATCTTTTCGTTACGTTGACTACAATTTTGTTGGCAGTAATATTATATCTTTTAAAAACTCCGTTTTCTAGATTAATGGAAATTCCTAATGAGTATTCAAAACTATATTACTATTTAATAATCATTTTGATTTTTGATACGTTAGCACTTGTACCATTTGCTAACCTAAGGTTAGAAAGAAAGTCGGGAAAATTCACTTCAATAAAACTCTCGAACATAATATTAAATCTTGCTCTTAATTTTATTTTAGTCTTAAAATTCAAACTTGGAATTGAAGCAATTTTTTTGGCTAACCTGATTGCGTCGGCTTTTTCTTTTTTATTGCTAACACCTGAAATATTCAAATTGATTTCAATCAGAATCGATAAAAACCTTTTAAGAAAACTTTTGAAATTCGGTATTCCGTATTTACCGGCAAGTTTAGCTGCAATGGTTGTTCAGGTTGTAGATCGCCCTGTTGTGCTGGCTATGACAAATGAATCCACGCTTGGTATATACCAGGCGAATTACAAACTCGGAATTTTTATGATGCTCTTTGTTTCAATGTTTCAATTTGCTTGGCAGCCGTTTTTTCTGAATAATGCAAAAGAAAAAAATGCTAAAGATATTTTTGCAAAAGTTTTAACACTGTTTTTACTTGTATCAAGTATGATCTGGATCGTTCTTACTTTATTTGTAGAAGATTTTGCTAGGTTTGAATTCATGCCCGGGAAATCAATTATTGGTAAAGAATATTTAAGCGGTATAGCAATTGTCCCGATTATTCTTCTCGGTTATCTTTTCAACGGAATCTATTACAACTTTCAAGCTGGAATTTATATAGAAGAGAAAACAAAATATTTCCCTTTTGTAACCGGAGCCGGAGCGCTGGTTAATGTTGTTGTAAATATTTTGTTAATACCAATTCTTGGTTTAATTGGTGCGGCTATAGCAACTTTAGCAAGTTATGTTGTTATGGCAACCGGATTGTATTTCTTCTCGCAAAAGTATTACAAGATAAAATATGAATACGGTAAAGTATTTAAAATCTTAGCTACAATAGTTATTACATGTATAATCTATTATTATTTTTATTATGAAGTAGGATTAACCATGTTGTATAAATTTATTTTACTTTTTTGTTTTATCGGTTCGTTGTTAGCTATGCGGGTCGTTGAAAAAAATGAAATTATCCGTTTAGTTAAAATGCTTCTTCGTGTCAAGTAGTATTTTATCTTTTCTAAGTATTTTAAAAACAAGAAGAAAAGAAAATTCTTTTATCATAACTTTTCATCACAATTCAAGAAAAAACTATGGAATCAATTCAAATAAAAATTCAGCATATCACAGATCAATTTCAAGATATACTTTTACTTGAGTATGCTACTGAAGGAAGCAGCGGTCTTGATCTGCGTGCCGCTGTTGAAACTGAAATGAAAATTGAAAAAGGTAAAGTTGGATTAATTTCGACAAATCTAAAAGTTGAAATACCAATCGGATATGAAATACAAATTCGTCCGCGCAGCGGACTTGCAGCAAAAAATGGAATTGGAGTTTTAAATTCACCTGGGACAATTGATTCCGATTACCGCGGGGAAATCAAAGTGATCTTATTTAATTTCAGTGACGAAGATTTTATTATCAAACGCGGCGATAGAATTGCTCAGATGGTTGTTTCAAAAGTTTACCGCGCAAATTTAATTGTTACTGATGAACTAAATGAAAGTAAACGCGGTGATGGCGGATTTGGACACACAGGGAAAAAATAATAAATAATTGAGAATTTAGAATTGCGAATTGAGAATTTAATTTTCAATTATCCATTTGCAATTCGCAATTAATCTTTAATAATCATGTCAGATTTTGTTCACATACATAACCATTCTCATTACAGTCTGCAGGACGGCGCTTGCACTGTTGAAGATTTAATTCTTGCTGCTAAAAAAAATAATATGCATGCAGTTGCATTGACTGATCATGGAGTAATGTTTGGTTCTGCGGAGTTCTACAAAAAAGCAAAGCAGGAAGGGGTCAAACCGCTTGTTGGAATGGAAGCCTACATTGTAATTGATGGAACACGTTTCGATAGGAAAGGAGACGATCCGAATAATCTGAAAAAAAAATCAAAACCTTATAATCATCTTTTATTGCTTGCTAAGAATGCGACCGGTTATAAAAATTTGATGAAGCTTACAACTATCGGTTACATTGAAGGATTTTATTATAGACCAAGAATTGATCTTGAAATACTTGCCAAATATAGTGAAGGATTAATTTGTACATCAGCTTGTCCTGCCGGACCAATCTCAACACCAATAATTAATGATGATTATACTAAAGCCCGTTCAACTGCCATAAAATTGAAAGAAATTTTTGGAGATGATTTTTATCTCGAAATTCAAGATCATGGAATGGATATAGAAAAACCGATTCTTGATACAATGCCTAAGCTTGCTGCAGATCTTGGAATAAAATTAGTTGCTACTAATGATATTCATTATATCGAAAAAGATCATTCGATCGCACATAATATTTTAATTCAACTTGGCGATAAAACCGGAACTGTTGATTATAAAGATTTGCGGTATGGAACAGATCAGATATATTTTAAATCCGCAGATGAAATGAAAAAGCTTTTCAAAAATTATAAAGGTGCGATTGAAAATACGATTGAGATCGAAGAAAAAATAAATTTGCAATTAGATTTTCGCGGGCATCAATTTCCGCAATTTCCAATTCCGCAAAATTCCAAAGCAAAAAATTTAGAAGAATATCTCGAACAACTTGCAGAAGATAGATTAGAGAGTACTTATAAAAAAGTAACTCCGGAAATCGAGGAGCGTTTCAAATTTGAGATAGATGTTATTAAACAAATGGGTTACGCCGGATATTTTTTAGTCGTACAGGATTTTATTAACGCAGCTAAACAAAAAGGAATTCCTGTTGGTCCAGGCAGAGGAAGTGCTGCCGGAAGTTTGGTGGCTTATGTTTTAGGAATAACAAATGTTGATCCGTTGAAATATAATTTGTTGTTCGAACGGTTTCTAAATCCCGCACGTAAATCAATGCCTGATATTGATGTTGATTTCGCCGATGATAAGCGCGGTGAAGTTATTAATTATGTAAAAGAAAAATACGGCGAGAATTCAGTTGCGCAGATTATAACTTTTAACAGATTATCATCACGTGCCGTATTAAAAGATGTAGCACGCGTACTAAAAATTCCAATTCCAACCGTAGAAAAAATTACAAAATGGATTCCATCAAAGTTTGGACGTGTTTACGATCTTGATCAAGCATTAAACGAAGTTCCAGAACTTGCGTGGGTTAATAAATCCGACGACCCAATAATTCAAGAACTTATTAAGTATGCTAAAATTCTTGAAGGAATGAACCGCAATGCATCTAAACATGCTGCAGGTGTTGTTATCACTCCGGGTGAAGTAAGTGATTTTGTTCCTCTTGCAATTTACGGCGATGATAATTCGATAGTTACACAATTTAATATGAAGGATCTTGAGGATGCTGGATTATTAAAAATGGATTTTCTTGGACTAAGAACTTTATCAATCATTAGAGATACGATCGAGTTAGTAAAACAATCCAGCAAGATTGAAATTGATATTGATAATATTCCGACAGACGATGCTAAGACATATGAAGTTTTCAGCAAGGGACAGACAACTGCAGTGTTTCAGTTTGAAAGTGCCCCGATGCGTGAGTATCTAAAAAAACTTAGACCAACCAGTATAAATGATCTTGCTGCAATGAATGCACTTTACCGTCCCGGTCCTATGGAATTTATTGATGATTTTCTTTCCCGGAAAAACGGAAAGAGGCAAATAAAATATTTACATCAAGTTCTTGAGCCGATACTTAAAGAAACAAACGGTATTATTGTTTATCAGGAACAAGTAATACAGATTGCAAATAAAGTTGCGGGAATGAGTTTAGCCGAAGCAGATCTTCTTCGAAGAGCAATGGGTAAAAAAGATTTGAAAGCAATGGCCGAACAGAAAGAAAAATTTACGGAAGGTGCAATCAAAAATAATATCAGCAAGAGAATTGCCGAAGAGATTTTTGAAGCTATAGATAAGTTTGCTAATTACGGTTTTAATAAAAGCCACGCTGTTGCTTATTCTATAGTTGCATATCAAACAGCATATTTAAAAGCTCATTACTTAGAAGAATTTCTTGCTGCCAACCTTTCAAATGAATATGGTAATTCTGATAAAGTAACTAACCTACTTGAAGATTGCCGTAAACTTAATGTTAAAGTTCTTCCTCCTGATATTAATAATCCATCTGTAAAATTTGGTGTTAAGAATAAGCAAATTATTTTTGGAATGAGTGCGATAAAAAATGTCGGAGTTAATGCTGTAGAAATGATTAAATCGTCTCATGTAAAACTTGGAAGAAATTTTAAGAACATTTATGATTTCTGTGCGAATGTTGATAATCGGATTGTAAATAAACGCTCACTGGAAGGATTAGTTCTTGCAGGTGCATTCGATCTGTGCGGCGGTTCTCGGGCGCAGAACTTTTTAGCGGTTGAAGAATCTCTTATGTTCGGCAGCAAAGTTCAATCAGTAAAAGGTTCTCTGTCAGATAGTTTATTCTCTAGTGATTCGGATGCGATGCACATTTACGAACCGAAACTTCCGGATATTCGTCCATGGGAAACAAAAGAACGATTGGCAAAAGAAAGAGAAGTACTTGGCTTCTATTTAACCGACCATCCGCTGAGAAAATATGAAATAGAATACAACTCATTTGCAACAGTTCATCTTGGCGAGATGGAAACTTATAAGTTCAACGAATCAGTGAGAGCATGCGGAGTTATAACGGAAGTAAGAACTAAAATTGATAAGCGCGGAAATCAAATGGTGTTTTTTAAGTTAGATGATTTCAGCGGTTCATGTGAATGTTTGATGTTCTCAAAAGTTTTTGCAACATGTGAAAACTTAATTGCACTTGAGTCAACTATTCTGGTAACAGGTAAATTAGAAAGCAGCGGAGATGCAGTAAAGTTACATGTTGATGAAGCAATCTCACTCGACAATGCAAAACAAAAACTAACTAAGAGAATTGGAATTATTATAGATAAGAATTCAAACCAAGCAAACACGGTTACAGAGATTAAAAAAATAATTGAAGAGAATGAAGGGACATTGCCGGTTCTTATCTGCATAAAAGATAACGGTGTTATGCGGGAATTTCATATCAATTATAAAATTTCATTCAACTCAGAATTCATTCCTAAAGTAAAAAAAC
Organism: Ignavibacteriales bacterium; assembly: GCA_007280825.1. GTDB lineage: Bacteria > Bacteroidota > Ignavibacteria > Ignavibacteriales > Melioribacteraceae > Fen-1258. The sequence continues at coordinate 14,050 of QYQI01000081.1, forward strand.
TTCTTGGCGAAGAATCAATTGTTTATCTGGCTACTTAATTACGTTTAGCAGAATTTTATTATGAATAGCCACGACCTTTAGGTCGTGAAATAATTAGCAACACAACCAACGGCTTTAGCCAAAATATTAGACAAATTTGGGCCGAAGCCTGAATAATTTGGGTTAATGTAATCCCGACATAAATGCCGGGGCTAGTAATAAGCACAATTTTCAAACGTGAGTTAATATTAAAAGTAATTTAAAGTGCTGATATCAAACAGCGGTAGATTGATTTGATTTCATTTTCGTATTTCTTAAGTTTGTGCCGCTATAAATAAAAAAGGAAAAACTAATGGAAAAAAAGTGGGCGCTAATACTTGGAGCTTCCAGCGGATTTGGAGGTGCGTCTGCAGTTGAACTTGCGAAACATGGCTACAATATTTTTGGCGTTCATCTTGATCGTCAAGCTACAATACCATCAGTTCAACAAGTAATAAAAAAAATTGAAAAGACCGGACAGAAGGCAATCTTCTTTAATATAAATGCAGCAGATCAAATTAAAATCAACGATACACTGGATGAAATCAAAGAAAGATTCGCAACTAAAGAACATCCCCATGTTCATGTTCTTATTCATTCTCTTGCTTTCGGAACTCTAAAACCATACATCACAAAAAATCCAAACGATTCTATTTCTCCCGCACAAATGAGTATGACTTTAGATGTTATGGCACATTCGTTGGTTTATTGGACTCAAGGATTAATCCAAAGAGATTTGTTTGCGAATAACGGTAGAATATTTGCTCTTACAAGTGCAGGTTCACATACAGTAATACCAAATTACGGAGCGGTATCTGCGGCTAAAGCCGCACTGGAATCTCACATCCGTCAACTTGCTGTAGAACTTGGACCAATGAGTATTACATGTAATTCAATTATGGCAGGCGTTACTGATACACCCGCTGGAAGAAAAATTCCAATGTTCGATAAAATGCTTCACACGGCTAAATCGAAAAATCCGCGCGGCAGACTTACCACACCTGAGGAAGTAGCAAAAGCAATTATACTTTTATGTGATGAAAAAGCTGATTGGATTTCAGGAAATGTAATTGGTGTGGACGGCGGAGAATACATAGTAAATTATATCGGTGAAAAAACTTATAACAAATAAATTCTGGAAGGATTGATGAATGAATTTACTTTAACTGAAGAACAGCAAATGCTGCGGGACATGACCCGCGATTTTGTTAACAACGAGATAAAACCAATTGCTGCTAAGATAGATGCAGAAGAAAAAATTCCTAAAGAACTAATTAAAAAACTTGGTGAGCTTGGATTTTTAGGAGTAGTATTTCCCGAAGAATATGGTGGAGGAGGATTTGGTGAAGTTGGTTATTGTTTGATGCAAGAAGAAATAGCTCGCGGTTGTATGTCCACGGCAACATTTATCGGGGCTCATCAATCAATAGGTTCAAATGTAATTTATATCGGTGGTACTGAAGAACAGAAACTGAAATATTTAACTCCCCTAGCCAAAGGTGAAAAAATTGGTGCGTTCTGTTTAACTGAAGCGCAAGCTGGTTCGGATTCATTCAATGTAAAAACGCGCGCACATCTCGAGGGAAACGAATGGGTGATTAACGGAGAAAAATTGTGGATAACAAACGGAGGGATTGCAGATATTGTTTCTGTGTTTGCAAGAACGAATAAAGGTATCAGTGCTTTTATTGTGGAAACAGAAACTCCCGGATTTAGTGCAGGTCCGCCTGAAAAGAAAATGGGAATTAAAGGAAGTACAACAAATGCAATTACTTTTGATAATGTTCGAATACCAAAAGGAAATTTAATAGGAACAGATGGTCGCGGATTTATTTTAGCTATGAAGACCTTAAATGCAGGAAGATTAGGATTAGGTGCCGCATGTTTAGGTGCTGCAAAAGAACTTTTAGAAATGTCAACCCAATACGCAAAACAAAGAAAACAGTTTGATCAATCGATCTCCAATTTTCAAGCAATACAATTTATGCTTTCAGAAATGGCAACATTGCTTTATGCTATGGAGTCAATGGTATATAGAACTGCAGTTGATTACGATGCAAAGAAAGATGTAAATCGTCAATCAGCAATAGTAAAAATTTTTTGTTCTGAATCTCTTGATAAAATTGCAGATCATGCAGTTCAAATTCACGGTGGTATGGGATACTCGCGCGAACTTCCAATAGAAAGATTTTACAGGGATTCCCGCATCAATAGAATTTTTGAAGGGACAACAGAAATTCAAAAAGGGATTATTGCAAGAGAAGTTTTAAAAAAGAACGGTGTTGTTTAACAGATTATGTTTTTTATAATTCATTAAGGAGTAGTTACAAAAATGAAACCATTTACTTTTACAGATGGAAATTTTGATGCTGAAGCTTTGAAGTCTAATCTTCCTGTGATTGTTGATTTCTGGGCAGCATGGTGCGGGCCTTGCAAAATGATTGCACCAATCATTGAAGAATTAGCAGGTGAGTATGAAGGTAAAGTTAAAATCGGCAAACTTGATGTAGATGAAAATCAGCAAACAGCAATAAAGTATGGAGTAAGAAGCATCCCCACAGTTTTATTTTTAAAGGATGGAAAAGTTGTTGAAACAATCATTGGTGCTGTTCCCAAATCTACGTTTGCAGAAAAAATAACAAAATTAGTTTAATCATTTTTGAAAGAATGATTTTGTCAAACCGGATTATCAAAATTCTAATAACGCTATTTCTGTGGAATAGCGTTTTCTATTTTCAATCCGACAAATGGAAACATTTTGATAAAGAGAATAGCGGACTTCCTACAAATACAATTCGTTCTGTTACTCAGGATCAAAAAGGAATTTATTGGATAGAAACTTGGGATGCAGGCTTGGTAAAATTCGACGGCAAAAACTGGACTGTTTATAACACAAAGAATTCCGGATTACCAAATAATTGTGTCTATAGTATTACCTTTGATAAAAAAGGAAAACTTTACATTGGTACAATGGGAGGAGGTCTGGCAATATTCGACGGGAATAAATCATGGAAAATATTTAATGATAGAAACTCTCAGATACCAGAGAACTGGATTTATTCAGTAGCGCTTGATAAAAAATCTAATATTTGGGTTGGTACCTTTTCCGAAGGTTTGGGAATATTCGATGGAAAGAAATGGCAAGTCTATAACAAGACAAATTCTATCTTACGCGATAATAAAGTTACTTATATAGATATAGATAAGAATGATAACAAATTACTTGGCACTCAATCAGAATTAGTTTTTATAATTGATGGTAAGTGGAAAACCGAAGCAGATCTGAGAATTGATTCATTAGAAGAGATTGCTTATTGGATTTCTGAAACAAGTAGCGGGAAGAAAATTATTAGTTATAAGAACGGAGGGATAACAATTTTTGATGGAGAACATTTCCAGATATTCAAAAAAAATAATTCCTCAATACCAATAGAAGGATTTTATTCGGCAATAGAAGATCAACAAGGAATAATTTGGGCGGGTAGTTTTGGAGAAGGTGTTGTCTTTTTTAATGGCTCTGTTTGGGAACTTTGGAATAAAAAAAATTCACCATTAAAAGATGATCTTGTGTTTAACATATTCTCCGATGCAAAAAATAATAAATGGATCTCAACTTATTTTGGTGGAATTTTTATTTATAATGAAAAGGGAGTTAAATTCTAACTCGATAATTTTTTAGAATTAAGATGATAATTAAATTTGAAGTTGTTAATTAATAAATTATTTTCTTTAGAGAATTTATACAAAGAAATTTTTTCTCAGTAATGGAAAGAATTTAAAATTAATTTTACAGTTTTCTTTATAGCACTTAGATAAAGATTAATGTATAAAAATTGAGCTACCGGAATTAAACCTTGACAAATAAAAAAGAGGGTGTTAAATTTAATTAAAAATAAAGGGCTTCTAATAAAAAAACACACAAAAAACACAATTTTGCTCTTGATTTAGAAATCACATTAGTTTATCTTGGAATCGCTTCAAACAAGAGAAAAACAATTTTTTGTGTCATTGCGTTAGACTTACAAAGGAAGCCACTTGTTCCGTAAATATTAGGGCAAAATTACGGGACTGTTATTATTTATTATTAAGTTTTCTGTAATTAGAATTAATAATTCACTTCTAAAAAAAGGAGGTAGTGTTTGACATTTTTTTTACAAGTTTTATCATTTCAAAAACCCTTTCTTAGTTATTCAACAAATAAGGAGTAAAAACATGCATCGAAAGATTTTTTACTTTTTGCTATTTCTTGCACTTTGTCCTGTATTAATTAATGCAGGTACAAAGGGAAGAATCAAGGGAAAAGTAGTCGATTTGCAAACAGGTGAAGCATTAATTGGTGCCAACGTATTAGTCGTTGGTTCAACAGCTGGTGCTAATACCGACGCAAGCGGCGAATACCTAATTCAAAATTTGGATCCTGGCGTATATACATTAAAAGCATCTTACGTCGGTTACCAAACAATAACTATCTCTAATGTTAGAGTTAATGCTGACTTAACTCAGATAACTAATTTTGAGTTACCAAGTCAGGATATTCAGGTTGGTCAAGTAGATATTATTGCTAAACGACCGATCATTCAAAAAGATAATACAAACGCTGTTAGAATTACAACGAACGAAGATATTGCTGCGCTTCCTGTTCGTGGTTTTAATAGTTTCTTTACCTTAACACCGGGCGTATCCACCAATAACGGTGAGTTCCACGTACGTGGTGGACGTGCTGATGAAGTTGGTTATTACGTTGAAGGTGTTTCTGTAAGAAATCCTCGTGGTGGCGGTAGAGCTGTTTCTATTTCTCAAGATGCAATTGAAGAAATACAAGTTCAATCCGGTGGTTACACTGCAGAATTCGGTGGTGCTAACTCAGGTATTGTCCGTTCTACATTCAAGAGCGGTGGTGCTCAGTTAAAAGCAAGTTTTGAATACATTACCGATAACTTTACATTCAAGAGTGCTAAAGATGCATTCGATGGGAAACAACGTTTAGGTAGTTACTGGTTGGGTTATGATTATACCAGTGCTTCTTTAAGCGGTCCTCTTTTTGACCAGAGAATCAAATTCTTTTTCAATCTTAACTATGAGTATGGTAGAAATGGTTTAGGCGGCGCTGGCCAGGGAGTAAATAATGTTGTTGATCAACCTGCCATTAATCTTGGAAACGTTTGGGATCAAACCGTTACTAATCTAGCTCAGAGAGATACTGTTAATTTCATATATAATAATGGTGCTCAACCAAAATCTGCAAGAAAATATTATACATTAACCGGTACAGTGAATTTTGATTTTAAACCTCTGTTATTCAGATTGTCCGGTTCATATTTTATTGATGAAAATACTGCTAACGCAACAGGACCATTCAATATTATGAATGATCGTCCTGGTGAATATAAGAATCACAATGGAACTTTCAACCTAAAGATGACTCATGTTCTCAGTCCTAATTTATTCTACGAACTTTCTGCTGGTATGGTTCGTGCTGATTACAGTCAGCAGGATTCTTTCTTGAAAGATAATTTCTGGGGCTATGGCGATAGCGTTGCTAACGCAGCTGTAGGATTTGTATGGGCAAGATCTCCTCAGGATAAAGCAAGAAGAATTTCTGGCCGTTTTGCTGCACCTCGTCAAATAGTAATTTATGATTGGGGATTCAATAGAACCGGTGCTGTAAATGTTGGATTTCAGAAGAACGAAACCAACTCTTTATCTTTCAGCGGTTCTTTAAACTGGTTACCTAATAAATATCATACTATAAAATTAGGCGGTGAGTATCAGAATTGGACTTACAGAAATTATATTCCTGCTCAAAGTGCAACGCAGTTATACAACAATTCTTTACCTGCTAATAACCCAACTAATAAAACTGTAGATCAAATTAAGACTGACATTCTTAGAAACAACGGATCAACGATCTATGGTTATGATTATTTCGGAAATAAATATGACGGTACAGATGATATATTCCATGCACCGCATAAACCAATATTTACATCTGCTTACTTACAAGATAAAATTGAATATGAAGATATAATCTTAAACGTAGGATTACGTTATGATTATATTGACATTGACAATTTACAATTGGTTGATGCTACAAGACCTGATCTTGCAATTATTAAAGCAGATAATACTTTAGTACCCGCTGGTTGGGTAAAAGTACCTACGTTCAGCGCAATTAGCCCTCGTATTGGTATCTCTTTCCCTGTTACTGATAAAACAGTATTTCATGCACAGTATGGAAAATTTATTCAACAGCCTGATCTTAATGAATCCTATGTTGGATATGATAACTACGCATATCAGTTAACCACAGGATTTTTCTTCTCTAACACGGCTGGATTAAATTTGAGACCAACAAGAACTACCAGTTATGAATTAGGATTTTCTCAGCAGGTAGCTGATTTTATGTCTTTCGATGTTACAGCTTACTATAAAGACATTAAAGATTTAATTCAAATGGTTCCTCAAGTTGTTGATATCGCTTCAGGTTATACAAATTATTATACTAGAGCAAACGTAGATTTTGCAACAACCAGAGGTATTGAAGTTGCTGTTAACATGAGAAGATTCCAAAGAATTTCTATTAATGGTAGCATGTCATTCCAAGATGCGAAAGGAACCGGTTCATACCCGGCTTCTAACCGAGGTATTGTTGGCGCTCCTGTAGTTGCAGGTCAACCATATACTGCCAAAAATATTTCTCCGTTAGAATTTGATAGACCATTTATGACTAATCTAAATGTTGATTACCGTTTTGGTGATAATGATGGTCCTTCTATTCTTCATAATTTTGGTGTTAATGTATTATTCACTTATCAATCTGGTCGTCCATTTACAAGAGCAACTGGAAACCCATCTTCTGTTGGTATTTCTCAAAACTTAAGTGGAGATGCTAGATTTAGAGCTCCAGTTGAACCATTAGGTTCTTCACAAATGCCGGATTATTTCAATATAGATTTAAAAGTTGACAAGTCTTTTACAATCGTTGATAGATTAAGAGCTAATATTTATGTAACAGTATTAAATCTCTTTAATACAAAGAGTGCTACCGAAGTTTATCTATTAACCGGTACAAATACTGATAATGGATATTTAAGCAATCCTACGACTTATCAACAACAACTTGCAAGTAAGGGACAAACTTATATTGATATGTATAATTTACTGACATTACAACGAAATGGTTTATGGACCGGTATGCGTCAGGTTAGATTAGGCATTAGATTAGACTATTAATGGAATATTATAAATAGAGGAGAAAGCAAAATGAAATTAATAAAAATAAGCTTTTATCTTGTTCTTACTTTAATTCTTTTAGGTACATTTGTAAATGTACAAGCTAAAGGAGTTGAAGGGACAAAAGGTAAAGTGCTTAAGACTACTGGCTCTCCAGCAACTACTAAATTCAACATCAATAACATCTCTACATTTTTTACTAA
>QYQI01000147.1 GCA_007280825.1 Ignavibacteriales bacterium
GGTCTCATGGTTTTTTAATGAATCTGTTTTGCTTTGTGCAAAGAACAAATTACAAAACAGAAAAAGAACTATTAAATTATAAAGGAACGTCTTCATCTTCATCGAACTCGTCATCTCCCAAAAGGTCATCATCTAATTCAACCTCTTCTTCGTTAATATTTTCTGGTTCGGAATCATCGTCTAAATCATTCTCTCCCTTCGGCACATTAGAGTATAATACGGGATCGGGCTGAGAATAATATGTGTCTTTAGACGAATAATTATCATCCATACGATCCATTACTTGACCTAATAACTCATCGCTTAGATCAGCTTTCATTTCTTTCGCTTCAACTTTTTTCTCAGCTTCAAATTTCTCCGTTCCTTTATCTGTATTCTTCCACATTTCGGTTAGATCTTTTTTATCCAATTTATTGAGACAGTTATCAATTTCTTTTTCAATAACCTTTATATCTTTCTGATCCCAAATGCTTTCAGAATAGAGCTGAGACTTTAGGTAATCCCAAAATGTTTGTCCTTTCTTTTCTGGAGAAGGATACTTCTTGAGAACAGTAACCACATCATTAACGATTTTCTTCATTGTAGTCGCCACAATAACACCTTTCGAATATTACCACTAATAAATTAGCAAATTATAATAAAAATCAAACAGAGATTATTTCCACCAATTTTATTATAGAAAAATAATTCTATTCCCAGAAAAATATATTTTTTTATATGCGGATAAAGGAAGAAATTCTTTTTATTTTATAATGTATGATCAAAATTATAAACAACAAATCATAATATAAAAATCAATTGCCCCCGTAGCTCAGTGGATAGAGCAGTGGCCTCCGGAGCCATGTGCGCAGGTTCGACTCCTGCCGGGGGTACATTTTTACGTGAAAAGTGAATCGTCAAACGTGAAAGGTTTTTAATAATAAACGAGGAATCCATGAAACAGCTGAAAGTATTTTTTTTATTAATTCTTGTTCTATTATATAGTCAAACTTTATTTGCACAAACCGAAGATAAATCTCTCTTATCGGTTGATAGAATTTTTAACAGCAGAGATTTTTCCGGAGAATTATTTGGTCAATCTCGCTGGATCGACAACGGGAAATTTTATACAACTCTTGAACCGTCTAAAGATACGCTCGGCGGAAGAGATATTGTTAAATATGAAACCGAATCCGGTAAAAAAGAAATAATGGTTTCTACTAAGTTGTTAATTCCAGAAGGAGAGACTAAACCGCTTGGAATCAGCAATTACATTTGGTCTCCGAGTCGCAATATGTTAATGATCTATACCAACACTGCCCGCGTTTGGCGGCAGAATACAAAAGGTGATTACTGGGTACTCGATCTCAAGACAAATAAACTTCACAAACTTGGCGGCGATGCAAAACCATCAACACTAATGTTTGCAAAATTTTCTCCTGATGAGAAAAAAATCGGTTATGTAAGAGAACACAATGTTTATGCTGAAAATATTTCAGATGGGAAAATTACTCAGCTCACTTTTGATGGCTCAGCAACTATAATCAATGGAACATTTGATTGGGTGTACGAAGAAGAACTTGATCTTCGTGATGGTTTTCGCTGGAGTCCTGACAGTAAATCAATCGCTTATTGGCAGCTTGATGCTTCGGGAGTAAAAGATTTTCTTTTAATTAACGATACTGATTCTCTTTATTCTTTTGTAAAACCTGTTCAGTATCCGAAAGTAGGAACAATGAACTCAGCATGTAAAGTCGGTGTAGTAAGTGCAAGCGGCGGCGAAACGGTTTGGATGAAAGTTTCCGGTGATCCACGTAACAATTATATTACAAGAATGGATTGGGCTGCAAGTTCCGATGAAATTGTTCTTCAGCACTTGAACAGAAAACAAAATCAAAACGAAGTGATGCTTGGTAATGCAAAAACCGGCGATGTAAAAACAATCTTTACTGAAACGGATGCGGCATGGATTGATATCAACGATGATTTGAATTGGTTTAAAAACGGAAAAGAATTTATTTGGATAAGCGAACGCGACGGCTGGCGGCATATTTATTTAATATCACGTGATGGAAGGAAAACTAAATTACTAACTATCGGAAACTATGATGTTATAGATGTTCAAAGTGTTGATGAGAAAAACGGATGGATTTATTTCTTGGGATCGCCGGATAATGCAGCACAACGTTATTTGTACCGCATTTCGATGGATGGTAAAGGAAAGATGGAACGTATCACTCCAAAAGAATTCAGCGGAAGTAACAGCTATCAGATTTCGGATGGAGTTAATTATGCAATTCATTCTTATTCGAATTTTGATACTCCATCAATCACGAATCTAATAAGTCTGCCAGGTCATAAAGTGATAAGAAAATTAGTTGAGAACAATCAGTTGAAAGAAAAAACAACCACACTAAAAAGATTACCGACTGAGTTTTTTAAGATTGATATCGGCAACGGAGTTGTTCTTGACGGTTGGATGATGAAACCATATAATTTTGATCCGTCAAAAAAATATCCTGTACTTTTCAATGTATATACTGAACCTGCCGGACAGACAGTCGTTGACCGCTGGGGCGGAAGCGGATATTTATGGCATTTAATGTTTGCTCAAGAAGGGTATATTATTATGAGTGTTGATAACAGAGGAACTCCTGCACCGCGAGGAAGAGAATGGAGAAAATCTATCTATAAAAAAATTGGAGTTCTGAATTCCCGCGATCAAGCTGCTGCGGTTAAAGCATTACTAGAGGAAAATAGTTTTATGGATGCTGATCGAATTGGGGTATGGGGTTGGAGCGGCGGAGGTTCGGCTACATTAAATGCACTGTTCCGCTATCCTGATATTTATAAAACCGGAATGGCTGTTGCGCCCGTTGGACACGAAAAACTTTATGATACAATTTATCAAGAAAGATATATGGGATTGATAAGTGAAAATCCTGAAGTATACGAAGAAGGATCTCCGGTTAATTATGCAAAAAACTTAAAAGGAAATTTGTTGATAGTTCACGGAACCGGTGATGATAATGTTCATTATCAAGGAACCGAACTAATTATAAATGAATTAGTAAAAAACAACAAACCTTTTACTATGATGGCTTATCCAAATAGAACACACGGCATTTATGAAGGACAGGGAACAACTTTACATTTGTACAATCTTTTGACAAGATATTTACATACTAATCTGCCGGCTGGAGCCAGATAATTTTTCTCAGTGAGTTGTTTCCTCTGCACAAGGGGAAGTAACCACTGTTTTATTTTTTGCAATTTCTTCCTGAGATTACCAATTTCCCATTGGTAATTCTTTCAACTATGAAGGGTAACTTCATGCATAGAAAACTCCTACCAGCAACTTATATTTTTTTGATTACATTTTTAACTATTTCTGCACAGGTAAAAGTCGGGTTCTTAAATATTAACAATGCAATCGAGAAGAACACAGAAGTAAAAGCAGCGTACGATTTCTTAAAAAATCAAAAAAAATTTTCTGCTGAACAAATTAATTATAATGATGTTGTAAATTCCCATCCCACAATTCAGCATTTCTCAATTATATGGATTCACCGTCCCGACTCGACAGATCTAACGAAAGAAGAAACTAATCCGAAGTTTATCGCCGCACTTCAAAATTATGTTAAGAACGGGGGAAAACTTTTTTTGACTCTTGAAGCAATGAAATATTTAAATCTGCTTAGATTTGAATCTAAACAACCGACAGTAAAATATGCAGATGCAACTGATGACGGTTACGGAAGAAGACTTGGTTTGCACTCGTATCGTTCTCATCCAATATTTGATGGACTAAACGGCGGGGCTTATATTTTCAATCCAACAAAAGATTTGAAAACGCGACAAATTGGATTTTTCGAAAACTCAGTTCCTAAAAACGGAAAAGTCGTGGCAGTTGATTGGGCTTACATTACTTTGAAAGAAGATGCCAAGCTTATAGTTGAATACAAAGTTGGTAAAGGGAAAATTTTATCAGTGGGTGCATATACTTATTATGGATTGGGAAATAATAATCGCGCTCATCTGGAATTATTTACTAACAATTGTCTTAAATATCTTACCGGTAGTTTGAAATATGAACCGACTAAAACATTTTATTGGAATTATTCTCCTGCCACAGTTTATGAATTAAAAAGAAAATCCGATCCGGTGCAATTCAAGTCATCAAGAAAATGGGATGGAAACTCTAACTCGATAAAATTGGAAAAAGAAAAAGGGACAGATAATTATTGGAATGTTGCTGGGCAGAAAATTCTTGTAATGGGAAAAGAAAAATTTGGCATTGATGAAATTTGGGCGCATCCGTTTATGGCATTAAGGGATTATGAAGCGGGGCTTTTGTTTGATGAAAAAGATTCGGTTGTTTGGTTGAAAAATTTCCAACCGAAAATTGAGGTAAGGCCTGAATCCTTTTCGCGCATTTACAAAATTAACAACTCAACTCTTCGTGAAATTATTGTTGCATCAGCCAAAAAATCTCAGGCCGTGGTTCATTATGAATTTGAAGGTGAAACATCAGCGAAGCTTGTAATTAAATTTTACAGCAACTTCCGATTTATGTGGCCTTATTCCGAAAGGACAACCGGAAGTATCGGTTATTCTGTTAACTTTTCCGGTAATGCATTCTCTCTGGTTGATAAAAATAATTTTTCTTTACTTGCCGGTTCTAATAAAAAATTTTCAAATTACATTATAGGTCAATACAACGGATTTGAAAAATCCACATCGGGATTTAATGGTATTAAAACAGACAAGTTATTAGTCGGCGCATTAGCGGAGATCGATTTAAGGAAAAAAGATTATGCCGATTTTATTGTTAGTGCTTCTATGGAAAACTCTTTGACATATGATATGTTATCATCGGAAAAAATTTATAAAGATGCTTTAAGTTATACACAAAAATTTTTGAACAACTCATTAATGATAACAACGCCGGATAAAGATTTTAACGAAGGATATAAATGGGCGTTGATCGGTACGGACAGATTTTTTGTTAATACTCCGGGACTTGGAAAATCTCTTGTGGCAGGATATTCAACAACAGCGCGAGGATGGGACGGCGGACACAAAGTTAACGGGAGACCCGGTTACGGCTGGTATTTCGGTCGCGACGGATGCTGGAGTGGTTTTGCACTTTTAGATTATGGAGATTTTAAAAAAGTAAAATCAGTGCTTGAATTTTTTAATAAGTATCAAGACCTAAGCGGAAAAATATTTCATGAACTTACAACTTCCGGTGCAGTTCATTATGATGCATCAGATGCAACACCGCTTTATATAATTCTTGCCGGAAAATATTTGCATCATACAGGTGATGTTGAATTCATCAGGAAGAATTGGACATATATAAAGAAGGCAATAGATTTTTGCTATTCAACCGATACAGATGGAGATCATCTAATCGAAAATACAAATGTTGGACACGGCTGGGTGGAAGGCGGTGGACTTTATACGGCTCACACGGAAGTTTATCTTGCCGCTTGCTGGGCGGAAGCTCTTAGACAAGCGAGTTATATGGCAAAACAAATTGAGCTGAAAACAGAAAGCAAAATATATAATAATGAATATGAAATCGTAAAAAAAATAATTAATACAGATTTTTGGAACGAGCAAGAAAACTTTTTAAGCTTTTCGAAATTGAAAGACGGAAAATATAATTCAGAAAAAACAGTTCTTTCCGCAGTACCGGTATATTTTGAAATGCTTGATTCCGCAAAAGCAAAAAAAGTAGCAGACGCTTATGCGGAGAATTATTTTTCTTCAGATTGGGGTGTAAGAATTTTGCGGGAAGACAGCCCTATATTTAATCCGCGCGGATATCATACCGGAAGTGTTTGGCCTTTGTTTACAGGCTGGGCTACACTTGCTGAATTCAAGAATGAAAATTATGTGCAAGGTTATTCTCATATAATGAACAACTTGCTTGTCTATAAAAATTGGCAGCTTGGATTTGTTGAAGAGGTTTTAAATGGTGCTGAATATAAACCGGGAGGAGTTTGTCCGCATCAAGCTTGGAGCGAAACAATGGTGCTGCAGCCGACGATAGAAGGAATGCTCGGATTAGAAGTTGATGCGGCAAATAATAAAATAAAATTTTCTCCGCGGTTACCTGCTGATTGGGAATTTATCAAAGTAGAGAGAATAAAAATCGGGAATAGTTTTGTTGATTTTGAAATGAAGCGAACAAACGGAAAATATTTCTACAACTTTACATCCACGTCATCTAAACAGATCCGCATTGAATTTTATCCTTCATTTCCACTTGGAACGGAATTTCAAAAAGTGGAGATAAACGGTAAACCGACTGAAATTAAAAAACAAAATTATAAGTCAATAAATCTTTCATTCGCGTTGAATAGAACATCGAAGATAGAAATTGATTATAAAAACGGAATTTCTGTTTTACCAGTTGTTTCTCATCCTAAGCCGAATGACAAATCCGAAGGTTTTAGAATTCTTTCCGATAAGTTGGAAGGAGACGCTTATTCAGTGGAAGTCCAAGGAATAAGTGGTACAACGCAAACACTAGAAGTTTATCGAAACGGAAAAATTGAAGAAGTAGAAGTTAAATTTGAAAAATCCGATAAAAAGTACATCAACAAAACGGTTAAAGTAAAAATAGAACGCTGATTATTATGATTGTCTATGATATATTAAGATCATAAATAATCATAGAAAATCTGCGTTCCATTTAACAAGGCGGCTATGAAAAAACTTATTTTATTTTTTTTAATCACAAAATTATTTGCGGCACAACAACTCATAGTTTCTGATCCTTATCTGACATTCAAAGCAAAACAAAACGACCCGCTCTATACAACTTATACCGCTGCAATGGAACGATCAAGATTGTATGGCGATAAAGGTTACAAGATGGATTATTACTCAGAACACCTTCCGATCAATTATAGTGGAGATCAGGCAGGAAAATTTTATTGTGTTTGGAAAGTTGATCAGGTAGTTGTTATGAACACCGGAGAGTTCTATGAAAAACCGGTTGTTACTTCTTCATTCCCTGATATGATGATTATGGAATATTCTCCGTTCAAAGGAATTAAAGTTCAAGAAACTTTTTTTGTTTACAGTTCATCAATAGCGCTAGTAAATCTTCAGATAAAAAATATTGATAATATTGATCACAATATTGAACTGTACCCCGTTCTAGAGCTCGGCAATGATTCATTGTTTATAAAAGATTACGATAAACTTCACAACGGTTACATTACCGAACATCATGAATCGAAATACAGGTTAATAAGCTCTCTCTATAAGAATGCACCTTATCCAACAGAGACTCGTGATTATTTTGCTGCAAGCTTTTTTCCATATTCTTTTGGCGGTTTCCATAAATCGCTCGAAGATTTTTACATCACAATCAAAACAGATTTTTATGCTGAGAAAAGGAATGATTCACTCAATCACAAAAAAGAAGGATTGGTAAATTTTATTTCTCTTCACGGAAAATTTTCCTTGAAAACGGGCGAAGAAGTTAATGTAAGATATTTCCGCGGTTGGCAGGATCAAAAAGAAGATTTGCATAAACTAGTTGAAGAAATCGAGCGACTTAAAACCGAGCCGCTTCAAAAATATGTTGATGCTAACGTAAAATTATTCTCACAAATCCCGCGCATAAAATTCAAAACACAGGATGAAAAACTTGTTTATCTCGGCGCATTTAATCTTGCACGAGGATGTTTTTATCCCCCAGCGGAAAAGACAAATTATAATTTTTATGTCTTCTCACGCCAGCCGTTATGGGGCTGGGGACATGGACATCAAGTTCTTCATGAATCTCTAAGTATGCTCGCGTATGTATATCTCGATCCAAAGTCTGCCGAAAATTCTCAGCGCGTTTATATGGAACAACAAAGAGAAGATGGATTAATTGCATACCGCCACGGTCCGCGCGATTTGCAGGACTATCCTCACATCAGTAAAGAACTTAACAAAGATATGTCAACAACATCAGCGCCTTTCTTTAGTTGGATTAATTGGGAAGTTTACAAGGTCAGTAAAGACAAAAGATTTCTTTCAGATGCATACAATAGCGGGGAAAAATATATTAAATGGTTGATCAACAATCGCGATCTTGATAAAGACGGATTGTATGAATGGGGACCTTACGGAATAATTGAAAATGTACGCGACTGGTATAACGCAGTTTTTCAAGTAAGTGCTGAAAGACATCTTGATGTTGATAAAGAAGATATTTCCGATGAGCTTGAATGTGTTGATCTTACTTTTATGATGATAAAAGAAATGCATTCACTCTCGCAAATGGCAAAAGAACTTGGAATGAAAGATGCTTCGCATGCATGGGGAAAAATTGCCGATTTAACTTCAGAACTTGTTAATCAAAAAATGTGGGATGACAGCAGCAAGTTTTATTATTCGATCAACAAGAAAGATCATTCATTCAAATATCTAACACGTGATTTACGGAGAATGGAAATAATCGGGTTTCTTGCGTTATGGGCTGAAGTTGCGCCCAAGGATAGAGCCGAACAACTAGTTAAACATTTACTTGATCCGAAAAAATTCTGGCGCAAGTATGGTGTTCCAACTCTTGCGGCTGATGATCCTTGGTACACACCTTATGTGGATTATTGCTGTAAGTGGAACGGTCCCGTTTGGCTGTTGTGGGATTACATGGTTCTCGATGGTTTGAAAAAATACGGCTACAACAAAATTGCAAATCAACTTGCGGACAAAATGTTGCTTGCTGTTACAACGCAACTGAAAAAGAATCATAACTATTGGGAATCATACAGTCCCGATAACGAAGTTCTCAACTCACCGCCAAATTATATTTGGGATTCCATAATGGCGAGAGTACTTATTGAGAAATATAAAAAATAGAACGCAGATAACACGGATCGAACAGATTTACGCTGATAGATCTGCGATAATCCGTCTAATCAGCGTCATCTGTGTTCTATATAAATCTATAACAAATGAGTGACTAAAA
>QYQI01000036.1 GCA_007280825.1 Ignavibacteriales bacterium
GGACAAATACATTTATCACTTTGGACTTTTATTTTGATTTATGAATTTATTGATAACACCCATGGTTTTGGATTTATATTCCGCACGGCATTGGATTATAAAGATTTTACCGCGTTATATACCATAGCAATAATATTATCGTTATTGATTTGGTTCGGTAATTCAGTAATAAGATTTGTTAACAATAAAATTGTTTACTGGGGTGCTGAATGATTGAAGTAAAAAATATTTCCAAAGATTATCAAGATGTTAACGGTTTCAAAAATATTATACTTAAAAATGTTTCATTAAGTATCTCTTCTGAAAAGATAACTTCTGTAATTGCTCCAAGTGGTTCAGGAAAATCAACATTACTTAAAATTATTTCCGGATTAGAACATTCAACGCATGGAGAAGTGATAAAAAACGAAAATCAGAAAATTATTTACATTCCTTCGCAACCTTCTTCATTTCCTTGGTTAAATGTTGAAGAAAATATTTCACTTGGGCTACTAATAAAAGATCCTACGAAAATAAAAAGTATTATAAGATTTGTTGGATTGGAAGGATATGAATCATTCCATCCGAATAATAAAAGTTATGGTTTCCGTTTTAGAATAGCTTTGGCTCGTTCCTTGGCACATCATCCGGCAGTAATTCTTTTGGATGAACCATTCAATCAAATGGATCTTAAAACTAAGAAGGAAATTTTACTGCTCATACAAGAAGCACAGAACACACTGAAAACGACTTTCCTTTTAGCTACTACAAATATTACCGAGGCGCTATTCTTATCCGATAAGATTTATCTGATGAAAAAAAATCCAGGAGAAATCATATCTGATCTTTTAGTAGAGCTTCCAAAAGAACGTAACGAATTAATTATTGATTCCGAAAAATTTATTCAGTTAAGATCTCAAATCGAAAAATCCTTCAAAAAAATTGATTCACAAAAGTTGTTCAATCTTTCTATATAAAGGAATTAATCTGTGAAAGAAAAAATTGATAAACTTATAAAGCTGCGTGAAGAAGCGAAGCTCGGCGGTGGAAGTGAAAGAATAAAAGCACAACATGGTAAAGGAAAATTAACCGCACGAGAAAGAATTCAATTATTAGTTGATGAAGGAAGTTTTAATGAAATTGATATGTTCGTAAAACATAGGACAAGTGATTTTGGATTAGACAAACAAAAAATTGCCGGCGATGGAGTGATTACAGGTTTTGCAAAAATTAATGGTAGACAGGTAGCATTATACAGCCAAGATTTTACAGTTTTCGGCGGATCGTTATCTGAATCTCATGCAGAAAAAATTTGCAAAGTAATGGATATGGCTATGAAGATAGGAATTCCTGTTATTGGTCTAAATGATTCAGGCGGAGCTAGAATTCAAGAAGGAGTTGTTAGTCTTGGCGGTTATGCAGAAATATTTCTTCGCAATACATTAGCTTCAGGTGTCGTACCCCAAATTTCTGCTGTATTGGGTCCGTGTGCGGGTGGTGCTGTTTATTCACCGGCTATTACCGATTATGTATTCATGGTAAAAAACACGAGCCATATGTTTGTAACAGGGCCAAATGTAGTTAAAACAGTTACACACGAAGAAGTTAGTTTTGAAGATCTTGGAGGAGCCGATACACATGCTACAAAAAGCGGAGTTGCACATTTTGTTTTTGATAGTGAAGTTGAAGTATTAGATAATATCAGAAAGCTTTTAGGTTATCTTCCGTTGAATTGGAAAGATCTTCCACCCGAAAAAGATTTTGATCTAACAAAAAATCTTATAGAAGAAAAATTAGACGGAATAATTCCAGATAATCCAAACAAACCATATGACATGAAAGAAATTATTTTCACGCTTCTTGACGATGGTGATTTCTTAGAAGTACATGAAAATTACGCACAAAATATTATAGTAGGATTTGGAAGAGTCGGCGGAGTAGTAGTTGGTATTGTTGCAAATCAACCGATGGTTTTAGCGGGAGTTTTGGATATAAATTCATCTGTAAAAGGTGCCCGCTTTATTCGTTTTTGTGATGCGTTTAATATTCCATTGCTTGTTCTGGAAGATGTACCGGGATTTTTACCTGGTACAGAACAAGAGTGGAATGGAATTATACGTCATGGATCCAAATTACTTTTTGCATTCTGTGAAGCTACAGTTCCTAAAGTTACAGTAATAATACGCAAAGCTTACGGTGGTGCTTACGATGTTATGAATTCAAAACACATTAGAGGCGATTTTAATTTTGCCTGGCCAAGTGCTGAGATAGCTGTGATGGGTCCGAAAGGAGCTGTTGAAATTATTTTCAAGAAGGAAATTACATCTGATAAAAATCCCGAAGCTAAATTAAATGAAAAACTATCTGAGTATATTGAAAAGTTTACAAATCCTTACATCGCTGCAGAACGAGGATACATTGATGAAGTTATTATTCCCAGAGAAACAAAAATCAAGATCATTCAGGCATTTCAATTACTAAAAACGAAAGTTGATACAAATCCAAAGAAAAAACATTGTAATATTCCACTTTAGTAAATCCTTTTCTACGAAAAATTATTTTTATAACTCCTTTAATATCAATTACTAAAGTTAAGGAATATGATAAGTAACTTGACAATCCAAACGTAAGAGATTAAATTGCAATCAAAATTCAATACAACGGAGTCTGTGTGAAAAAACTGCTATTCCTACCAATAGTTTTGTTTGTTACAGTTGTTTTGTCCTCATGTTCAGTTTTCAAATCATCACAAAAATTTACAACACAAACTATTAAAGATACGGTACGCACAGTTGAAGCTTCCTCTAATATTAATGAATTGTTGGAAAGTGCTCGTAAAGATTATGTTAACGCGTTATACCAACAAAAGCTCGGTTTTAAAGTTGAAACTCTTAATTATTTCGAATCAGCACTATCTACAGTAAATAAACTTAGCTATTATCCAGATATAGAAGAAAACACGACCTACGTTGAGTTAGAAAATTCAATTGTGGAAGATTACCAAAAGTATATTGAAGGTTTGGAAGAATTACCTGAAAATGCATCCATCAGCGCTTTAGATGAGTGGATGAATAAGAAAATTCCGGATGTTATTGCGGAGGAAGATAGTACAAAACCTTTACCGGTTGAAAAGGGAGTTATAGTTGTTGTTGGAGATTTTCCATTAGAAGTTAATCGCTATGTTGAACAGTACATAGAATACTTTACGGGCAAAGGAAGACATTATATAGAAAGTTGGCTTTCACGTTCCGGTAAATATTTTCCATTGATGGCTAAAATTTTTGAAGAAGAAAAAGTACCTCAGCAATTAATCTTTCTAAGTATGCCTGAAAGCGGTCTGAGTCCGTTTGCTCGTTCATGGGCAAAAGCAGTAGGTATGTGGCAATTCGTAAAAGGAACAGCACGTTTGTATGATCTAAGTGTAAGCTTTAATATTGATGAAAGAAGAGACCCTGCAAAAGCGACACGCGCTGCCGCCAAACATCTTAGAGATTTATATTCTTCATTAGGAGATTGGTATTTAGCTGTAGCATCATATAATAGTGGCGAAGGAAGAGTTCGCAAAGCCATGAGAAGATCGGGCTCAAGTGATTTTTGGGCAATCAGACCTTACTTACCGCGAGAAACACGAAATTATATTCCACAATACATTGCAGTTACTTTGATTGCTAGCCAACCTGAAAAATATGGCTTTACAAATATTCAGTATGAAAAGCCCCATGAGTTTACTATTTATAAAATTAATGAAGCGATTGATCTTGGAATTTTGGCTAAATGCGCCGGGATAAGTGTTGAACTATTGCGTGAGATGAATCCGGAACTTACTCAAAGTATTACTCCTACCGATTACGACGGTGGTTATCCGCTGCGCATTCCTTCAAAATCGTTTGATGCTTTTGTAGAAAATCTAAAAAATATTCCAGATGATGCAAAGATTTTATATTCATCACATACTGTAAAACACGGAGAAAAGTTATCTGGAATTGCAGCAAAGTATGATGTAAGCATAACACAACTTGCTGATTTGAATAATATCTCTACACGAACAAAACTTCAACCCGGTACAGAATTAAGAATTCCAGTCTCCAAAATAAATGAGAACGATATAGCTGTTAATACTGATATTCTTCCTGCTGTTGAAGAAGAAATTAAATCATTGGGTGAAAGTCCATCCTATAAATTAGAACTTACAAATAATGTTGATCAGGATAAATTTACAAAAATGTATAAAGCAATGGCTGGCGATTCCGTTAAGTTTATACAGCCGGAAGGAAAATCGCCGGTAACTTATACTGTTAAGAGTAAAGATAATTTGATTGATATAGCTGATTTGTTCAAAGTTCGTGTAACAGATATCAGAAATTGGAATAATCTGCCTTATACAACTACAATTAGAGTAGGGCAAGAACTTAGCATTTATGAACCGAATGAAAAAGTAGAATATTTTTCTTCATTAGATAAGATGAGTGAAACAGAAAAGAATAATCTAATATTTGTTAATTCTGGTGATACATGGGTAGAGCACCGTATTAGAAGTGGTGAATCACTTTCGAATATAGCAAACAGATATGGTGTTTCCACTTCTCAAATAAAGGAATGGAACAACTTAAAAAGTAATAGACTTGTGCGCGGCAAAAAATTAATGATTTATTCAGGTGATGCAAAGAAAATCGCGAGTAGTAATTCAAGCAGAAATAGTAATGGAAGAATTACAAAATATAAAGTTAAAAAAGGTGATTCTCTCGGTGAGATAGCAGAAAAATTTGGTGCTACGACTATCCAATTAAGAAAATGGAATAAACTTTCATCTAATAAAATTGTAACTGGTTCTATGTTAGCAGTACACGGTAAAGACATAGCAAAATCATTGGGTGATAATACCACGCATAAAGAATCTAATGTTGTTAGTTATAAAATTAAACCAGGCAACACTATTGGTGAAATTGCAGAAATGTTCAAAGTAACTATTGCTGATATTAAACAGTGGAATAATTTAAGCAGTAATAAACTCGTTGCTGGAAAATCAATTTCAATTTATTCTGATATTGATGTTTCTAAATCTGGGAAAACAAAATCAGAGATTGCAAAGAATAGTTTAAGACAAGATACTAAAGAAACCCAATCTAATAATTCATTATCAATTTATAAAATTAGAGAGGGTGAATCTCTTTGGACAATTGCAAAGAAATATCAAGTACATGTAAAAGATTTGATTGAATGGAATAAGTTAAAAGATGAACGTGTTAAAATTGGTCAAAGTATAAAAATTCAAAAATAAAATTTGAAAGTTAGTTCACGTTCTTAACAATAATAAAAAAATAAAAAGCTGTTAGGGGTGCCTCCTGCTCTTTGAGTGGGACAGCTGAGACTAAACCCTTAAACCTGATCTGGATAATGCCAGCGTAGGAAAACGGTACATGAGTAATCAAGTACAGCCGTTTCCCAAACGGCTTTTTTATTTCTAAACTATAAGGAGAAATAAAATGAAGTACTTAATTATTCTTTTTTTATTTTATACTACAGTCTTATCGGCACAAAATACTGTCCTCAAAGGCAAAGTGTTAAATAGTGATGATAAATCACCAATTCCATTTGTAACCGTTACAATTGAAACGGGAAAAGAAATTGTAACAACAAATCAAGAAGGAAATTTTGAATTTCGCGAGTATATAAAACCCGATGAGATAATTTTATTTTCTCATGTTGGATTTGAACCAATGAGAGTTAGTGTTGAACAATTTCAGAAACAGTATAATGATATAGTATATCTAAAAAGCAAAATTATTACCAGCCAAACCATACTGGTTAAAGGTAGTATTGGTAATGAAGGGACAACACCGGTTACATTTTCAAAAATTAATAAACTAACCTTAAGAGAAACTTATACTAATCAAGATATACCTGAATTCTTAAGCTACCAACCATCAGTAACATTTTATTCTGAGAACGGGAATGGACTTGGTTATAATTATCTGAGTATTCGTGGATTCGATCAAAGAAGGATTTCAGTTTCGATTAACGGCATTCCTCAAAATGATCCTGAAGACAATAATGTTTACTGGCTTGATTTTCCTGATCTACTAGAAAGTACAGAACTCATTCAAATTCAGCGTGGTGCCGGCTCCGGAATGGCTGGTTATCCTGCGGTAGGAGGTTCGATTAATATAATAACTTCTACTTTTTCGGATAAACCTATTATGGAATTCTCGAGTTCGATTGGAAGTTATAATACGCGAAAATATTCTGCACAATTTTCAAGTGGGTTAATTTCGAATAAATATTCTTTTTATGCTAAAGTATCTCAAACATTGAGTAGTGGTTACCGTAATTCTAGCTGGATAGATTTTAAATCTATTCATTTAAGTGCAGTAAGATATGATAGAGATTTAACGACTCAAATTAATATTTATGGTGGTCCGATAGAGGATGGGCTTGCATATACTGGTTTACCGAAATTTGCTATTAAAAATAATGAATTACGAAAAGCAAACTACTCTTACTGGGAAGCAGATGATAAGAAAATTACTTATTCAATTGATAGACGCCCTGAAGAGATTGAAAATTTTTCTCAACCGCATTTTGAATTATTAAACGAGTTGAAACTAAATGAGAAAATAACTTTCAACTCAGCACTTTTTCTAGTACTTGGAAATGGTTTCTTTGATTATGATGGATCTTGGGCTGATACAAATTATTTCAGAATAACTAAAAACTTCGGATTCAATACAACACAAAATCCCGGTAATGCTTTAATAAGAGCTATGGTTGAGAATAAGCAATGGGGCTGGATTCCTAGAATAAATATTATACACGATAATGGAGAATTAATCGTTGGCGGAGAATTACGATTTCATAAATCCATTCACTGGGGGAGCATTTTGTTCGCGGACGGATTACCTGACGGATTGAATAAAAATTATCGTTATTATGAATACAACGGTGGTAAAGATATTTTCAATTTTTATGTTAATGAAAAGTATAACCTAAATGAACAAACAAATTTACAAGCAGAAGTTCAGCTTATAAGTAGCCTTTATAAACTATCTAATGAAAAGTATTTAGATAATAATTTTAAAGTTGATAATACTTTTCTAAATACACGGTTAGGTTTCAATTTTAAAGTATCACCCGATTTTAACTTGTATCTAAATTATGCTCGAGTATCTCGAGAACCAAGATTGAATAATTATTATGATGCCGCAGAATCAAGCGGAGGAGCTGCTCCACTATTCGAAATTAATTCGTTAGGGAATTATGATTTTTCAAAACCTTTAGTTAAACCTGAAACAATGAATGATTTTGAATTTGGTTCAATGTATTCTTCAACAAATATGAGTTTGTCGTTTAATTTATACTATATGATATTTAACAACGAGATTGTTCAACAAGGTCAGGTTGATCGCTTCGGCCAGCCAATAACCGGCAATATGGATAGGACAATTCATTATGGAACTGAATTACTTGGTAATTTTAAATTATATAAGAATCTTGAATTTATTACTAATGCTTCTTTATCGAAGAATTACATTAGTAAAGGGGTAGCTTTTATTAATTACACTGATCAGCAAAACGGGAATAGTAAATCAGCCGTGCTTAATCTTGATGGAAACTCCATAAGCGGATTTCCTTACTTTACTTTTAATGCAATATTAAAATATCATTCAGAAAATTTCTTTTTGCAATTTTCTACAAAATATGTAAGCGAGTTTTATACAGATAACTTTTACACTCAACTTTCGTCACTTAATATAAATTACCCGGGAATAACTGATTACTCCGATAATAGAGTAGATGCATATTTTGTTGCGAATCTTTTTTTGTCTTATAATTTGACCATGGAACCATCAGTAAAGAATATGAGAATCTTTTTCCAAATTACTAATGTATTTAATAATTTATATGCAGCTTATGGCATTGGTAAAGAATTTTTCCCGACAGCTGAAAGAAATTATTTATTTGGTATTAAATTAGGTCTATGATGAAGAAATGTATAATTCTTGCTAATGGGTTTCCCCCTAGTAAGAATACAGTCAAATTTTTGCAAGGTAAAGGTTACAAAACATTATTATGTGCCGATGGTGGAGCTAATTCAGCGAAGACTTTAGATCTAATTCCTGAATATATCATTGGAGACCTTGATTCCATAAGACCGGATGTTTATGAGTATTACAGTGACAAGTGTGACATAATAAAAATTAATCGGCAGAATGATACTGATGTTGAAAAGTGCTTAAAATTTGTAATTAAGAAAAAATATGATCAAGTGGTTTTGCTTGGTGCAACCGGAGACAGATTAGATCATTCATTTTGTAATCTTGGTATAGTTCTAAAATATTTCCGTAAAATTCAAGTAATGATCATTCATCAAAGATCGTTATTATGTGCATATACTGGAGATATTATTCTAACTACTATTCCTAAAGAAATCATTTCACTTTATGGATTTGATTCTAAAACTCGTGTTAAATCATCCGGATTAAAATATCCGTTAAAAAATATTGCTCTTCCGTTCGGACTTAAGGAAAGTACAAGTAATATTGCAGTCAGTAACAAAGTGCAATTACAAATTAAGGGTGGTATAATTTTCGTTATTCGTGATTTTGATTTATTGAAAAAACATGATCTCATTTAGTCCACTCGATTTTATTATTGTGTCTGTATTCTTTGCAATCCTATTTCTAATCGGCTTTCTGCCAAAGAAAGAACAGAAAGGAAATTCTTCAGAGTATTTATTAGCCAGTAGAAATGTCGGTCTATTTCTTTTCATAATGACAAATGTTGCAACCTGGTATGGCGGAATACTTGGTGTGGGTGAATTTACTTATCGATATGGACTGCTGAGTTGGTTCACTCAAGGTTTACCATACTACATATTTGCAATTTTGTTCGCAATATTTTTTGCAAAAAAAATTCGTAGTGCAGAATTATTTACAATACCCGATAAGTTAGAACAGATCTATGGGAAAACTGTAGGAATACTCTCATCAGTTCTTGTATTCATACTTGTTTCGCCAGCGCCATATTTATTAATGGTAGCTAGCCTTCTTAGTATGATTTTTAACATCA
>QYQI01000013.1 GCA_007280825.1 Ignavibacteriales bacterium
ATGAAGGAATTGAAACCTATGCAATCGGGAAGGTGAATGATTTATTCAATTACAAAGGAATTAAACACCAGCTAAAAACAAAATCTAATCAAGAAGGAATTGAAAAGATAATTGAGACAGCAAAAAATGTAAAAGGATCTTTCATTTTCACTAATCTTGTGGATTTTGATGTTTACTACGGTCATCGCAACGATCCCAAAGGGTTACACAACGCTCTTAAAGAATTTGATACACGATTACCCGAGATCGTAAACTGTCTTGATGAAACAGACCGTTTAATCCTAACAGCCGATCATGGTAATGACCCGACCGATATAAGCACAGATCATACCCGGGAATATGTACCTCTTCTCTATTATAGAAAAAATATTCAAGGTAAGAATTTAGGAACCCGCAAAACTTTTTCCGACGTTGCCCAAACAGTTGCACATTTTTTTAAGATCAATAATGATTTGAAAGGGACAAGTTTTTTGAATGAATAAAGCAAACTAAAACAACCGTCAATTATCTTGTTTCGGTTTGAACATTACAGATTTTTTTAATAAAGTTGCGATCACACGTAACGCGATTGTTTGTTCAGTTGCAAAAAACAATAAACTTCCTATTTTTACAAATGATTGTTACAGATATAAAGAGAGCGGAATTAAAATTATTACATCATTAGAATAGAGAGGATGAATTGATACTCGGTAAAGTTATTGGAACTGTATGGTCAACGCGTAAAGATGAAAATCTTGTCGGAGCCAAATTTTTAATAGTTCGTCACATTGATCTGGAATATAAACCGAAAGAAGCAACAGTGATAGCAGTTGATTCTGTTGGTGCCGGAGTTGGAGAAATAGTAATAGTTGCACAAGGCAGTTCCGCCCGCCAAACAGCATTTACAAAAAATAAACCTGTGGATGCGGTAATTATGGCTATTGTTGATAAACTTGATATCTCAGTAAAAGATAAACAAAAAGAAACCGTTGTGGTCTGATGCAGCTTGGCAAAATCATAGGGACTATTTGGGCAACAAGAAAAGATGATGCTGTTACAGGCTATAAAATGCTGTTTGTCCAGCCAATTAATTCCGAGGGGAAAAATATTGGAGAACCGATTATTGCTTTAGATACGGTTGGAGCCGGTTCGGGAGAAATAATTTATTACGTAACAGCAAGCGAAGCTGTTATACCACTTGATGTTGATATGGCTCCGGTTGATGCTTCAATCGTTGGAATTGTTGATTCAATTAATATAGAATCCTAGCGGAGATGTAATTTTGAAAATCACAAAACAATACACTAATAGAGAAAGTCAATCTTTAGATAAATATCTTCAAGAAATTGGTAAAGTAGATCTATTAACACCAGACGACGAAATTGAACTGGCAATAAGAATAAGAAAAAATGATTCGTTAGCATTAGAAAAATTAGTGAAAGCAAATTTACGGTTTGTTGTTTCGGTTGCTAAGCAATATCAAAATCAAGGACTCTCGCTTGGCGATTTGATCAATGAAGGTAATTTGGGTTTGATTAAAGCAGCAAAAAGATTTGATGAAACGCGCGGATTCAAATTTATTTCGTATGCTGTTTGGTGGATTCGCCAATCTATTCTTCAAGCATTGGCCGAGCAGTCTAGAATTGTACGTCTTCCTTTAAATAGAGTTGGCGCTCTGAACAAAATTGGAAAAGCTTACAGCAATCTTGAACAGGAATATGAACGTGAACCGAATGCTCACGAACTTGCACAAGAACTTGATATGGATATAAGTGAAGTTTCAGATACTCTAAAAATTGCGGGACGTGCTGTTTCAATGGATGCGCCGTTTAATCAAGGTGAAGAAAATCGGCTGCTTGATATTCTTGAAAATGAAGAACAGCCATCACCGGATTTCACACTAATGTCGGAATCTCTACGAAGTGAAATTGAGCGGGCGCTTTCTACTCTTTCTGAAAGAGAAGGTGAAGTAATAAAACTTTATTTTGGACTGAATAAAGAACATTCACTTACGTTAGAGGAGATCGGCGAAAAATTTAATCTTACTCGTGAGCGCGTTCGTCAAATAAAAGAAAAAGCAATTAGAAGATTACGCCATGCATCTCGCAGTAAAAATTTAAGATCTTACCTAGGTTGAGTTCGTTTATGAATATACTCAACAGATTTTTCAAAAAAATTATTTGTGCAATTCTTGTATTGATGATCTTCAGCGGTTGTTCATCCTCATCAAGTACGCAAAGATTTAAGCAAAGCAAAAGTGATAGAAACGGTAATTCAAATTCGAGATTCGAAACAGCCGACACAACAAAAAGATCTTCACGTACAACGCCTAAAAACGAGCGAATTGTTTTTAATGATTTACCTGCAGATACTTCGGCTGAATTTGATGAAATACCGGTTGAAGAAAATCCCGTTGATAAAACAAATTTTGTATCTCACTTTGAAAAATTAAAAACATTCAATGTTGCTCTTACACCGCGCGAAAAAGTTTTGTTCGAAGTGATTAAATATTTAGAAACGCCTTACAAATATGGCGGCAACACGCAAAAAGGAATGGATTGTTCTGCCTTTACTTTGCAAGTTTATCAAAATTCTCTTGCTATCGAAATTCCACGATCAGCAAGTGAACAATATTCTGCCGGAGAAAAAGTTTCTATGGATGAATTGAAATTCGGCGATCTGGTCTTCTTCAATACTACAAAAAGATCTTTTCCGGGTCATGTAGGAATTTATCTCGGTGAAAATCAATTTGTACACGCAAGCCGTTCAATTGGTGTTACTGTCTCTTCTCTTGAAGATGCATACTACAAAAAACGTTTTGTCGGAGCTAGACGTGTAGAAACAATTGGAGAACAATAATTTAGATTCATTCGTAACCGCTCAAATCTTACCTAAAACCTCGTTGATAATAAAACCATATTCTATTAATTTGACAAAGCAAACAAAAACCTATTGGAGCTAAAATGGAATACAGAATTGAAACCGATACTATGGGTGAAATGAAAGTCCCCGTTGACAAGTATTATGGCGCACAGACAGCAAGATCGTTAATGAATTTTAAAATTGGCGGAGAAAGATTTCCTGCTGAGATGATTAGAGCGCTTGGTATTGTAAAAAAAGCTGCAGCAATCACTAACAATGAATTAGGAATTTTACCTAAGGACAAACTTGATTTGATTGTAAAAGCAGCTGATGAAGTTATTGAAGGAAAATTGAATGATCATTTTCCTTTAGTTGTTTGGCAAACCGGAAGTGGTACTCAAACAAACATGAATGCAAACGAAGTTATCTCCAATCGTGCGATCGAAATGGCAGGCGGAGTTATGGGAAGTAAAAAGCCGATCCATCCGAATGATGATGTGAACAAAGCTCAATCCACTAATGATGCTTTCCCAACATCAATTCATGTTGCAGCGGTAGAAGAAATTCATCGCCGATTAATTCCTATGGTAACAAAATTACGCGATTCATTAGATGCAAAAGCAAAAGAATTTAAAGACATAATCAAAATCGGCAGAACACATTTAATGGATGCAACTCCACTTACACTTGGTCATGAATTTTCGGGCTACGTTCAACAATTAACAAACGGATTAGCACGTATTAGTGATTCACTAAAAAGATTATACGAAATTCCTCTTGGCGGAACTGCTGTTGGTACCGGATTAAATGCTCATCCTGATTATGCAGTTAAAGTTGCTGAAACAATTTCTAAGTTAACCGGAAAGCCATTCAAAACCGCACCGAATAAATATGAAGCGATGGCGGCAAAAGATGCTTTAGTAGAAATAAGCGGTGTACTAAAAACACTTGGTGCTTCATTATTAAAAATATCAAATGATATCCGTTGGCTTGGTTCCGGACCGAGATGCGGAATAGGTGAAATCTCTTTACCGGAAAACGAACCTGGCAGTTCAATCATGCCCGGAAAAGTTAATCCAACGCAATGCGAAGCTATGACGATGGTTTGTACTCAAGTTTTCGGGAATGATGTAACTATAAACATTGCCGGTTCAAGCGGAAATTTTGAACTGAATGTATTTATGCCGGTTATAGCATTCAACGTTCTTCAATCAATAAAATTAATTGCAGATGCTTGCGAAAGTTTCAGCGAACATTGTGTAGAAGGCATTACAGCCAACGAAATCAATATCAAGAGACACCTCGAAAATTCATTGATGCTGGTTACTTCTTTGAATCCGGTTATTGGTTACGATAATGCTGCGAAAGTTGCCAAGAAAGCTCACAAAGAAAATAAAACTTTGAAAGAAGCTGTACTTGAACTCGGTCTATTAACTGCAGAAAAATTTGATGAAGTTGTTCGTCCTGAAAAGATGATTGGCACAAAAAAATAATTAATTGTAGGGTCAACTCGCGCTTGTCCACCTTTGGTGTGAAGTTGTCCCTACTTTAATAAATTAAACCATGAAACTTCTGGTGAAAAATATTTTTCTGGTGACGATTGTTTTCATCTTATCAATTTCATGCTCATCACTAGAATCCGATGTTAAATTCACAACCGGAACAGTTAAATATATTTCTCTTGAAGGCGGATTTTATGGAATCACAACAGATGATAATAAAAATCTTGACCCGCTCAATCTATCAAAAGAATTTCAAGTTGACGGTAAACGAATCTACTTCAAATATGTAGAGAAAAAAGAAATGGCAAGCTTTCATATGTGGGGTGTGATAATCGAAATTCTTGAGATACGAGAATTAAAATAAATCGAGGAGAATTTATGTCTGATCCAAAGATTGCTCAAAAATTGCCAATCGTTTTGACGATGCAGCCTGGGAAAATATTATTGGTGCGCATGCGGTAAATCAAATAGTCAACCATTTTGCGATGGTTCTCACAAAGGGAGTGAATTCTCTCCGCTCATTGAAGAGATCACTGTAGAAAAAAAAGTTGCTTGGTGCGGTTGTAAACATTCATTCACAAAACCATTCTGCGACGGAACGCATAGAGCTCTATAGCTCTATTATGAAATTAATGATAAGGTTTTTGAAAGAAATTTTGATTTGAGAAATTGATTTGAGTGAATGTGGTAAGTCTCATGCAAAGAGATTATTCTTGAAAGATAGAAGACCGGAATTATATTCTGATTGGTTATAAAAAATTTAGTTCTAAAAATGAGAGTTCTGTATGAAACTTGACGGCATAATTTCCTTATTGATCGCATGTGTTGAATTACTCTACATTATTAATCTTCTAATCTTTGCTAAGAAGAACTCTATAAACAAACTTGTAATTGGGATGATTTCTCTTTTGTTTGGTTATCAGTTCATCGAGTTCTTGATTTGCTTTGTAGGTTTGCAGAAACAAATATTAATCTATCTCGCATTCTTTGATATATCACTTCTTCCACCGCTTGGATTGTACACGGTAATTAAATTTTCTGCAAAAGAATCTCAATACAGTAAACTTGTTTTCATTCCGGCATTATTCTTTATCATTTATTATCCTTTTGTTATTGAACAATTTGCAGTTACAAAATGCACGGTGCTGTATGCATCCTATCATTACCCGCTTGGAGATTTGTATGGAATATTCTATTACTTACCGATTATTTTTTCAATGATCATTCTTAACAAGAAGTGGGGCGCAGAAACCGATCCGCTTCAGAAAACTCTCACCCGTACATTTCTGTTCGGGTATCTTTTCACTTTCATTCCGTCAATGATTCTTGCTATAGCAATCCCGGCATTCATAACAGCGGTTGATAGTTTATTGTGTAAACTTGCATTTGTTTTTGCAACATTCTTAATGATATTTGTACTGAAGAACAAAACTATAACTAAATAGGATTTTTCTTGGAAACGATTCTAAATATTTACCTGATCATTGATAATAATTTTGTTACAGCTTTCAAAGCAAATTCATATCAAATGGAAGGAAGCGACAAAGAAAAAATAAAATTTCTGAAAGAACGTGCAAAGGAAGATTTAAGTACTTCATTTCATTTTAGTGCACCTCAGAATAA
>QYQI01000055.1 GCA_007280825.1 Ignavibacteriales bacterium
ACACATGATTCCTTAAGCAATTTCAACCAGTATTCTGTTTCGCGTGCTTCTTTCAATGATATAGAAAGTTTATTTATAAAATCCTTCTTTGATGCTGCTTCTTGCGATTCAGCAACATTTGCACCTATTGAAGTACCACTTCTTAATAATTGTCTAAGTAGATCTTTGATTTGATATTCTTCTTTAATACGCATTAAATAAAATTTAACGACTCGAACTCCAAATCGAAAACTTTTTTCTAAAATCGGGTTACCATATTCATAATTTTTTCCAAATACTTTCATTGAACTCTCAATTCGCCATTCTCAATTCTCAATTAATAAGTTGATTTAATCACTCCGCCATCTACTGCAATTGTTTGTCCGGTTATATAACCCGCTTGTTCTGAAGCCAGATAAACGATCATTGATGCAACTTCATTTGGATCTGCAATTCTTTTCAAAGGAACGTCATTAGCCATAGAAGCTAAAATATTTTCCGGAGTTGTTTTTGCAAGTTTAGCTCTTGTTACTGCTAACTCGTGTATTCTAGATGTTAAAGTATAACCTGGTGCAACATTATTAACTGTAATATTGTACTTGCCAATTTGATTACTTAATGTTTTTGCAAATGCCGTTACCGCACTTCTTAAAGAATTTGATAATACTAAATTATCTACCGGTTGTTTAACAGATAATGAAGTTATGTTGATTATTCTTCCCCAATTTTTTGCTTTCATTCCGGGTAACACAAAACGGGTAAATCGTATAGTACTCATCAAAACTTGTTCAAACGCATCTTCCCAATTTTCATCATAGAGATCTTCAAAAAATCCGGGAATTGGACCACCGCAATTATTCACCAGAATATCAATATCGCCTAACTCTTTCTGAACCACATGCACTGTGTCTTCAATATCCTGCGGATTATTTATATCGCACACTTCCCACAGTGGTTCAATATCATAAAGTGTTTTTATTTCTTGCGATGTTCTTAAAAGATTTTCTTTATTGTGCGAGCAGATTGCAACTCTACATCCTTCTTGAATAAATAATTCAGCTGCTGCTCTTCCTATTCCGCTGCTTGAGGCAGTTACAAGAACAATTTTGTCTCTTAATTTTAAATCCATACTCATCTCTTGTTAATTGCTTATCACAATTTAAGATTTTTTTGAAAAGGTATTTAAAATAAGAGGTTGTTTCAAAAGTCTTTGTGAACCTTTGTGCTCTTAGTGTCTTTGTGGTTGGGTTTTCTTTTTCTAATAATCAAAAGATTCTTACCACAAAGACACAAAGGCCACTAAGAAACACTAAGTTATTTTTTACTTTTGGAATAACCTCAACAAATAAGAATGAATAATATAGTCTAATTCACACTTGTAGTTTTTTCCAAAGTAAGCTGCTCGGTTACAATTAATTCCGTATCAAGCGCAATTACTAATTCTTCATTGGTAGGGATTCTAAGAACATTTACTTTGGAATCAGAACTTGATATTGAACATTCTCCATTAACATTTTGATTAGCAAATTCATCAAACTTAATTCCAAGAAATTCCATATTCGTACAAACATCTTTGCGAACCATAACTGAATTTTCACCGATACCACCGGTAAATACTAAAGCATCCAGTCCGCCCATAGCAGCAGTATAAGCGCCGACATATTTTTTAATTCTGTACGTGAAAACATCGAACGCATATTTCGCTTTTTTATTTCCTTCAGCAATAGCTTCTTCAATTTCGCGCATATCGCTGCTTTCACCGCTGATGCCGATCTATCCGCTGTGTTTATTAAGCAGAGTGTTAGCTTCAGAAAGTGATAAACCTTCTTTAGCCATAATGTAAAGAATTATTGATGGGTCAATATCACCGCTTCTAGTTCCCATTATCAAACCTTCAAGCGGAGTGAAACCCATAGTTGTATCAACAGATCTTCCGCCGTCAACAGCTGCCATTGAGCATCCGTTGCCAAGATGAGCTGTTATAATTTTTAATTGCTCAATTGGTTTGCCAAGTATTGATGCAGCTCTTTCAGAAACAAAACGATGCGACGTGCCATGAAATCCATAACGGCGAATTTTATATTTTTTGTAAAGTTCATAAGGAATTCCATATAAATAAGCACGTGGCGGCATCTTTACATGAAATGCTGTATCGAATACTCCGACTTGCGGTGTACTTGGTAAATGTTCTTTTGTTGCCTGAATACCTTTTATGTTAGGAGGATTATGAAGCGGTGCAAGTTCAATATTGTCTTTCAATGCTTTCATAACTCGATCTGTAATTAAAACAGAACCGGAAAATGTTTCTCCGCCGTGAACAACTCTATGACCGACTGCATCAATTTCTTTTTTATCTTTAATTACACCGTGATTTTTTGAAAGAAGAACGGCAACAACATATTCGATAGCGATTGTGTGATCAAGGATTTCTCCGACAATTTTTATTTTTTCTCTATCATGCGGTTGATGAGATAGTACCGCACTCGACATACCAATTCTTTCAACCATTCCTTGAGCAAGTGCAATTTTACTTGTCGTATCTATAAACTGATATTTAATAGATGAGCTACCGCAGTTAAGAACCAAAACTTTCATTTATTCCTCAAAAATTTTAATTAATTATTTTTTCATCAGAATCATATTTAAAAAATCCTTCGCCGGTTTTCTTACCAAGTTTTCTTTCACGAACAAGTTTACGGAGTATCGGACAAGGACGATAACGCGGCTCACCAAGTGTTGACCATAATGTTTCCATCCATGCAAGGACTTCATCAAGTCCCATTGTGTCAGCCATTTCAAGAGGACCAACTTTGAAATTATAACCTAGTCTCATCGCAGTATCAATATCTTTTGCGCTTGCAAGACCTTCAAGAAGAATATGCATAGCTTCATTCAAAAGTGGAACGATTGCACGTGTTGTTACGAATCCAGGATATTCATAAACCGGAATGGCAGTTTTCCCAATACGTGAAGCAAACTTTTTAATTATATCCACAGTTTTATCAGATGTTTCAAGAGCACGAACCAACTCAACAAGCGGAACTTTGGGTACGGGATTTAGAAAATGCATTCCAATGATTCTATCACGCCGGTTCGTTACTTCTGCTATCTTAGTTAAGCTTAAAGTAGAAGTGTTGGAAATGAAAATAGTTTCAGGTTTTGCTATTAGATCTAATTCCTTAAATATTTTTCTCTTTAGATCATAATTTTCATCAACTGCTTCGATAATAATATCACATTCTGGAATTCCACTTAACTCAGTTGTCCACTTAATTCTATTGAGGACGGATTTCATTTCACTTTGTGTTAATGCCCAACGAGCAATTTCCCGTTCCATAGATGCTGTCAAATTTTCTTTTGCTAGTTCTAATTGTTCTTCAGTTTTTTCGATCAATAAAACATCAACACCGGCATTGGCGATTGTCTGTGCAATTCCCTGTCCCATTACACCGCCGCCAATAATTGCAACGTAATCAATCCTTCCTAGCTCCTCATCTTTTTGAACCCCGCCGAGCAGATCTTCTAATTTTAATTTTTGTTCAGCCATAAACCACCAATTAACTTTTGAATAACATTTGATATCTCACTTGTAAAAATAACTAAAACTAAAATGAGAACCTTTTTAAAGGACAAATATTATACCATAAGTAATGACTTAAATGATGAGGTAATTTGATGATATGAAGAGATTTTTACTAAATATAAAAATCTCTACTTCAATTGTGAGAAATCAAAGAGTATTTTTAAATGATACCTTTTCTAAAACGAATCAACGCATAGAAGTTGATCAAAAAAGCGATTGATAATAAGTATTAGAACATTTGTTGCAATACCGGCAAAGCAAGAGTGTCTCCGGAAAACTTGCCTTGTTGTATATTAATACTGACATTTTAAGCACAATAATATTTTCAAAGTGCTTTACGATATGGCTGATTCTAAGCATGTTATATTAACTATGATTATTTTTTGTTTTGTAAGATAACAGTCTGCACTAAGTTCTCAAATAAATATTTTATATGAATACTTCAAAAGACGTATTACAGAAATTTTTTGGTTACAGTGAATTCCGCCCGGGACAGTTGGAAATTATTTCTTCCATACTAAATGAAGAAAATATTCTTGCAATTCTTCCCACAGGCGCCGGTAAATCTCTCTGCTATCAAATTCCCGCTTTAATGTCTAGATCTTTTGCAATTGTAGTTTCTCCACTTATTGCGTTAATGAAGGACCAAGTTGATGCACTCAATGCGAGAGAAAATATTTCAGCTTTCATTAACAGTTCATTAAATACCCGCGATAGTGATAACGTTATATCCGGATTAGCATCAGGTAAAATTAAAATATTATACGTCTCACCGGAGAAACTTACTAATAGTAATTTTGCCGAGAGGATGAAATCATTATCACCTTCTTATTTATTTGTTGATGAAGCACATTGCATAAGTGAATGGGGACATAATTTCAGGCCGAGTTACAGAAAGATAAAAGAATTCATAAGCTTTACCGGAATTAAAAATATTTCTGCTTTTACTGCAACTGCTACTGAAGATATACGCACAGATATCATCAAACAGCTTGGACTTAATAATCCGAAAATATTTGTACGTGGTTTTGAGAGAGATAATTTATGCCTGAATGTACTCCATACAACTCATAAAAAAGAAAAGTGTGTTGATATTCTAAAAGGGAAAAATCAATCGGCAATTATTTACACTTCTACAAGAAAATCTACAGAAGAAGTTGCCGATTTTCTAAGACTTAATAAAATTGATGCGGTTTACTATCATGCAGGATTAACTTCTGAATTACGGAGAATGATACAGGATGATTTTTTATCCGGACGCAAAAATACTATAGTATCAACAAATGCATTCGGAATGGGAATTGATAAAAGTGATGTTCGAACTATTATTCACTACAATCTTCCGGGTACAATTGAAAATTATTATCAAGAGATAGGCAGAGCCGGGCGCGATGGAAAGGAATCCGATATTTTTCTTTTGTACGATGAGAAAGACAAACTAATTCAACAATATTTTATTTCAAGTGGAAATCCATCCCGTTCCCAAATTGAAAATGTTTACGATACTCTTTACAATTGCGGTAATGTTGCATTAGGATTTATACCGCAAAAAGACGTCTCACTCGATGCAAATTTCTTTTCTCTTCTCGAAAAAAAAGGAATGAACCGCGGCTTGATTGATTCATCACTTCGAGTTTTAGAGGAGTCCGGTTATCTCAAATTCAAATCCGATCTTGAGAATAAACATTTTGTTCAATTTCTTCTCGAGCCGACACGTTTGAATTCATTTCTAAAAAACTTCGCCGATAATGAGGCAAAAGATTTAATTCTATTCTTGATTCGTGAATACGGCAGTATGATATTCAATTCTAAGAATAAGATTAATCTCCAAAAGCTTTGCGGTGTGTTGGAGTTATCTAATCATGAAATTATTATTCAACTTGAAAGATTATCATCTACCGGTATTCTTGCTTACGAAAAACCATTGCTGTTTCCGGCTGTGTCTTTACTTCAAAACCGATCTTTAGCAAATGAAATTTCTCTTGATATGAATCGTGTCGAAAATATTGCTCAACATTCTAAAATGAAATTAGAAAGACTAATAGATTATGCCAATACAGATGGCTGCCGTTTCAAATATTTATTGGAATATTTTGGACAGCAAGATGAAAATTATAAATGTAATAAATGTGACCAATGCCGTGGTTACGTTGAAGCAGGAAGAATAACATTAGAATACTTGGAAGAAATAATCTTGCAGACAATTCATGAAGCTAAACTTCCCATTAAGAAGAAAAATGTTCTGGAGATTGTTACCGGGAAAACTGATCTTAGCTCACTTAAAAAATTTTCAACATTTGGATCAGGTGTTCATTTCAAGAAGGATGAAATTGAAAAATCACTTAGTAATCTAGAAAGGTCTAATTTAATTATTGCTCAGAATAATGTACTAGCATTATCTGAAAAAGGATTAGAACAGTTTTCAGTGCCGGAAGAATTAGATCTGCCGAATTCTTCAAACAAAGAATACGAGAATGATCTAAAACTTTTTAATTTATTACGTCAGATTAGAAAAGAGGCGGTTGAAAAGTTTAATCAAAAACCAAATTTAATTTGTCCCGATGAAGTAATGAGATCAATAACAAAATTAAAGCCCACATCTCCTTCCGAGTTATTGAATATCAGTGGATTTAACAGTAGAATGTTCAACAAGATTGGTGAAGATTTCTTAAATACTTTGAAAGAATTCAAGACCTCTGAAGATTTGAATAAAAAACTTAAGAACAAAAATTTGCCAGACAACATTAATCAAGTATTAGAACTCGTTCAGAAAAAATATTCTCTTCAAGATATAGCATCATTAACAAAACTGCCTGAAGCAATTGTTTCCACTCAGATTGAAACTTTGATTGAGGCAATTCCCGATTTAGAGATTGATTCACTATTTGAGAAAAACGAATTAAAATTAATTTACGAAAAGATTGGTTCCGGTTTAACAGATTTGAAAGGATTACGAGAATCATTAAATAATACGATAAGTTTTGCTAAGCTTAGAATTGCGGCTGCAAAAAGGAGAGTTATTTGATAGCATTATTTTTTTTCAGATCATTCAGATAGTCGTTCGCCTTCTTAAAAAAACTTTCCCATTTAGTTTTATCATTGGCATATTTTTCAAGTTCATTCTGAAAATCTTTTTCGGTTATTTTGTATTTAGAGAAGATTAGGCTTCTATGAGTTTGAAGTGAATCGGAGTTGGTTGAATAAGTTTCTTCGACTACTACGTTTTCAACGTAAACTTTGATTAAAGTTTCTTCCGGTACTTTTTCTTTACTGCATCCAAAAAAAACTATACTTAACGAAAGAAAAATTAATACGATATTATTTTTTCTTACTGGCTTCAAATAAAATCTTCTTTTCTCTGTCTGTTAAATTTTGATATCCGCTTTTACTTATTTTTTCTAGAATTACATCAATTTCGGCTTCTGTTACAACATCTTCTTTTTTAGATTTATTGATGTCATAAAATTTAGCATCTTTAATATCTTTTGGTTGTGATTTAAATATATTACGGAATGAGGAACTTGAAAATCCATTACTTGATTTCTTGAATGTCCCAAATATATTTCCTGCACTTATACGACTTCTTCTATCGTAAAGTATAAAGAAGAAAGCTGTGATTGCACCGCCAATATGAGCGAGATGTGCAACAAGACTTTGATTACCGACCGACATAAACTCGATCACTACAAGAAATGCAATCAAATATTTTGCTTTAACTGGAATTAAGAAGTAGACATAAACATAACGGTCAGGAAAAAACATTGCGAAAGCAATCATTACTCCAAATACTGCACCGGAAGCACCAATAGTTGGTGCCATCCCACCTTCGAATAATGGCGACAAGAAAAGCTGGATTAATCCTGCACCAATTCCGCATGCAAGATAAAAGATCAAGAATTTCTTAGAACCCATTATGTTTTCTATTTCCATCCCGAACATCCAAAGCATAAACATATTGAATAGAATATGAGTAAAATTTGCATGTAAGAATTGATAGGTTAATAACTGCCAAACGTAAAAGTTATTGTGGTCACCAAGAATAGGATTAAGAGCAAAATATTTTGTTAAAATATATTCATAGCTTACAGCATAGCCTTCTGAAGAATAACCATAAACAATCATTTGCGAAATAAGTTGAATAAAAAAAACAATTCCGTTTGCAAATAATATTTTTTTAAGCACCGGCGGGAAGAAACTAAATCCGCCTAATCCCGATGGTTTGTAATAATCTCTTGAATCTAATCCCATTTATATTTCCATTCTATGTATTGTTAAGTTAATCGTTTTATTTTTGAAATGAAATAATGTTGTTTTCAATATTAAGATCATGAGCAAGATCAAGAAAAATTTTATCATTATGCTCATGCTCTTGATCTTATTTACACATCATCATTCAACGCTTCAACACCGGGTAATACTTTTCCTTCTAAGAATTCTAAAGATGCACCGCCGCCGGTTGAAACATGAGAAACTTTATCATCCAATCCAGCTTTTTTTATAGCAGCAGCAGAATCGCCTCCGCCAATAATTGTTACAGCTCCTTTAGTAGTTGCTTCTGCTAAAGCTGCGGCAATCGTATTTGTTCCTTTTGCAAAATTATCAAACTCAAATACTCCCATCGGTCCATTCCAGATCACAGTTTTACTTTTAAGAATTATATCC
>QYQI01000074.1 GCA_007280825.1 Ignavibacteriales bacterium
GTCTAAAACACTTCATAGGATATTTATACTTATTCTAATTTTAATTGGGACTGCCACTTTTTTTTATTTTGGCATTTATGGGTATAGTTATTACTTAACCTCAAACGAAGAAAGATTTTTTCACGAGTTACACAAATTTCTAAAACCAAGCGGATTAATCGGGCACGGATTAGGAATAATTGGATCTTTAATGATGATTATAGGTGTAAGTTCATACATGATTAGGAAAAGAGTAAGAAAATTTTTCCGGTTAGGGTTTCTAAAGTATTGGTTAGAAGTACACATTTTTTTATGCAGTGTTGGTCCAATTTTAGTCTTATATCATACAACATTTAAGTTTGGAGGAATTGTTGCCGTAAGTTTTTGGAGTATGATTGCTGTTGTTGTAAGCGGTGTCATTGGAAGATTCATCTATATCCAAATACCACGATCTATACAAGGGCAAGAATATTCTTTGGATGAGTTAAAATCCTTGGACCAAGATTATACTAATAGACTTAAAGCAGAATTCGGCTTAGATGATATCTTGATAACAAAACTGGAATACTTTAACAAGATTCAGATCCATAAAAGAACAAATTTTTTCTCAATCGGCGGATTGATAATAAAAGATCATTATATGAACAAAAAATTGATCAAAGAATTTAAGAGAGAATTAATCTCACGAAAAATTGAATCAAGCAAAGTTAAAGCAATTATCAAACTTTGTAATTCAAAATTAATTTTATCTAGAAAAATCAGTCTTTTACATTCCGTACATAAAATTTTTAAATACTGGCATATTATTCATCTTCCGTTTGCAATCATTATGCTAATAATTATGCTCGTTCATGTTACAGTAGCTGTAACATTTGGTTATAAATGGGTTTTTTAGAAAGATAATTCAATGTTATTGAATGGAAGTATTAATAGAAAATATCATTACATATTCAATTGTTGCATTTCTTGCAATTGGGATAATTTATTTCCAGTTGAGAAGAAACAAGAAGAAATCAAAAATCGTACAAGGCAAAATTGAAAAAGCAAAAGAACTTGGTTTCCACGAACCCGTCTCTCTCCATCCTGTAGTTAATTTAGATATATGTATTGGAAGCGCTGCTTGTATTAAAGCCTGCCCCGAACATGATATTCTCGGTATTGTTGATGGTAAAGCTGCAACTATAAATGCATCCCGTTGTGTAGGGCATGGTGCGTGTTTTCATGCTTGTCCCGTTGGAGCTATAACTCTTTTGATAGGGACAGAAAAACGCGGTGTAGATTTGCCTCATATTAGCCAAGAATTTGAAACTAATGTTAAAGGAATTTATATAGCGGGAGAATTGGGAGGTATGGGCTTGATAAAAAATGCTGTAGCTCAGGGTAAACAAGCTGTAGATAACATAACTAAAAATTTAAAAAAATCTCAAAAAGCAAAATACGATATTGTCGTTGTTGGCGCCGGTCCTGCCGGAATCTCAGCAACATTAGCAGCCAAAGAAAAAAATCTAAAGTATCTTACACTTGAACAAAATAGTTTAGGAGGCACAGTTTATTCTTTCCCTAGAAAGAAAATTGTAATGACCTCTCCAATGCATTTGCCGCTTTATGGTAAAGTTAAATTCACTGAAACTTCTAAACCGGAATTGTTGGAATTATGGAATGAAGTTCTACAGAAAAATAAAATTACTATTAGGGAAAACCAAAAGGTTGTTTCGATAGAAAAATTTGATGACCATTTCTTGGTTAAAACATTAGATGATACATTTACAACAAATTCAATTTTGTTGGCAATTGGTAGAAGAGGATCACCAAGAAAATTAGGAGTTCCCGGGGAACAATTAGAAAAAGTTGCATACCGCTTAATTGAACCTGATTTAATTAATAAACAAAATGTTCTAATAGTTGGTGGTGGTGATTCAGCCATTGAAGCTGCATTATCATTACTTGAAGATAAAAGTAATAAAGTTATGTTATCATATCGGGGTGACTCGTTTTCACGGATTAAACCTAAAAATTTTGAAAATATCAATAAAGCTGAAAAAAATGGTCAGGTGGAAATATTTTTTAATTCTCAAGTTATTGAGATTAAAGATAAATCTGTAATGTTCAGTTTTATTAAAGACGGCATAATGTTTGAAAAGGAAGTGGTTAACGATTTGGTCTATATCTTTGCAGGTGGTGAATTACCAAATGAATTTTTAGAAAAAGCTGGAATAAGAATAACCAAAAAATTTGGTGAAGTAATATTAAAACACTAAAGACAATATTTTTATTGTTTGTACTGGTAATATTTACCTTTCCAGTAGATGCACAGGTATCGCCGGGTGAAC
Source organism: Ignavibacteriales bacterium (assembly GCA_007280825.1). GTDB lineage: Bacteria > Bacteroidota > Ignavibacteria > Ignavibacteriales > Melioribacteraceae > Fen-1258. The sequence continues at coordinate 2,310 of QYQI01000074.1, forward strand.
TTGCTAAACCGCATGCCCAATTAGAAGGTATGAGTAATTGTACTCAATGCCATCATATCGGAGGACAAGTTCGTAATCAGGAATGCCTTACTTGCCATACTGAAATTACCAAACTGCAAAATGAAAAAAGAGGTTATCATTATTTTAGCGAAGCTGCAAAAAAGAATTGCTTCGATTGCCACAGTGAACATCACGGTAGAAATTTTAGAATAGTAAATTTCAACGAAAAGAATTTTGATCACACTAAAACGGGTTTTGTTTTAACAGGCAAACATTCCAAAATAAATTGCTTCGATTGCCATAAACCAGAATTCATAAAAGATGCTAAAACTACAAAGCGTGCCGGAACTTTTTTAGGATTGCGATCAATTTGTATTGATTGCCATCAAGATGAACATCAATCAACTCTTGGCAGCAAATGTGAAAGTTGCCACTCATCTGATAATTTCAAACCTGCATCAAAGTTCAAACACGAAACTGCTAAGTACGCATTAACTGGATCTCATATAAAAGTTGAATGCATTAAATGTCATACAACCGAGACGAAGAACGGGAAAAAGTTCCAGAAATTTAAAGGCCTTCAGTTTGAGTCATGTAATTCATGTCATCAAGATTTTCATAAAGGGAAATTTGGTAATAAGTGCGAAAGCTGTCATATAACCGAATCATTCCGCACAATAAAAAATTTAGAAAAATTTGATCACGGAAAAACAAATTATCCTCTAATTGGTAAACATGTCTCTGTAAAATGTGTTGATTGCCATAAAGGGGGATTAAATGTTAAACCTAAATATGAAAAATGCATTAGCTGTCATAATGATTATCATATCGGTGAATTCAATAAAAACGGTTCAGTAACAGATTGTTCTGTTTGCCATGATATAAATGGATTTGAGAATACATCCTTTTCTATCGAAAATCATTCTAAGACCAAATTCAATTTATCAGGAAGTCATCTTGCTATTCCGTGTATAACATGTCATAAGAAAAATACTAAATGGGAATTTAGATTAGACGGAAAAGCTTGTGTGAATTGTCATCAAAATTTCCATGGAAATTCAATTACACTTCAAGATTATAAAGGGAATAATTGCGAGGCTTGTCACACTACAGAAAAATGGAATGTGGTAACTTTCGAACACAAGCTCACCGGATTTGAATTATTTGGCGTTCATAAAAAACAAGATTGCAGTAAGTGCCATAGTAATAAAAATGAAATCACAAATAAGATAATCTCATTTACCACCAAGTCAGATTGCATCATATGTCATAAAGATGTTCATGTAGGACAGTTCATAAAAAATGGGATTGCAGATTGCCAAAGATGTCATCATTTTGATAATTGGAAACCGGATCTGTTTGATCACACACAAACATCATTCCAATTAGACGGAGCGCATCTAAAGCAACCTTGTTACAAATGTCACAAGACAATAGTTGATGAGAAAGGAAAGTATATCAAGTATAAACTTGGCGAGGTAAAATGCGCAGACTGTCATTCGTAATATTTTTGATAGTAACCGTTTCTTTGTGCAATGCACAATCCCCGCACGGGAATAAATTTAACCGTGATTGCCAGGATTGTCATATTAGTGATTCATGGAAAGTAAACCTTTCTAAAATTAATTTTAAGCATGAAGAAACCGGATTTACACTTACCGGCCAGCACAAAATTGTTACTTGCCGAGCATGTCATTCATCATTAAATTTTACTTCTAGTAAAAACAAATCTCAATGTTTTAATTGTCACGAAGATATTCACGAAAATTCAGTTGGGAAAAACTGCGTTAGATGTCATGATACTAGGACATGGGTCATAGAAAAAATTACTGATTTACATCGTATGTCTCGATTCCCGCTAATAGGAAATCATACCAAAGCAAATTGCAATCAATGTCATCAATCTTCTTCCAAATTAAGATTTAATCCAATCGGTATAAATTGCTTCGATTGCCATTCAGTTAATTATTATGCAACTAAAAATCCGAATCATATGAATGCAAATTTTTCGATGGATTGTCAGAAATGTCATAGTCTAATGTCTCCAATGTGGTCTACAACATCTGTAACTCATGATTTTTTCCCTTTAACTGGATCGCACATCATTTCAAATTGTTTTGCATGTCATATGAAAACAAGTTATAAAGGATTATCTCAAGATTGCTATTCATGTCATAAGCAGAAATATGAATCTGTAAGTTCTCCAAATCATATGATGATGAATTTTTCTAAAGACTGCAAGCTATGTCATACTACAACCGGCGGCTGGAAACCAGCGAGTTTTACTAACCATGATTCTTATTATCCTTTACTCGGTGCTCATAATACAATTAGAAATAATTGTTCTCAATGTCATTCAACCGGCTATAGTTCTCCGGCACGTCAGTGTGCAAACTGTCATCAGCAAAATTATAATTCTACAACTAATCCAAATCATCAAGGTGCCGGTTTCTCAACAGATTGCATTTCATGTCATTCTCAATCTGCTTGGAAACCATCTACATATGATCATGATGGAAATTTATTCCCAATATATTCCGGTTCACACAATGGTAAATGGAATATATGTTCTGATTGCCATATTGATCCGGCTAATTATAAAAATTTTGAATGTATCAATTGTCACTCACATGCAAAGGCAGATACTGATTCTAAACATGCAGGAGTGAATGGATATTCATATCAAAGCAGATCATGCTATGCTTGCCATCCACGTGGTTCTAAAGATGGGGTAATAAACCACTTATTAACTAATTTTCCGTTAATAGGCGCACATGTAAACGTTTCTTGTACTCAGTGTCATCAAACTAGTTATGCCGGAACTTCCACTCAATGTATTTCTTGTCATCAAAGTAAATTGACAGTTGCACCAAACCACGTTGCACAAAATTATCCGCAAGATTGTAAACAGTGTCATACTCCCGTAGATTGGAAACAAATAAGCTTTAATCACAGCACAACAAGTTTTCCTTTGGTCGGATCGCATGTTAATGTTAACTGCAACTCATGTCATACAACTAAACTAGCAGGGATTTCACAAGATTGTTATTCATGTCATCAAGCGAAATATAATAGTGCACTAAATCATGTTGCACAAGGTTACCCAACTGATTGTGCAAAGTGCCATACAACAGTTGCATGGAATGCAGTTACATTCAATCATTCAACGACAGTATTTCCTTTAACCGGATCTCATGTTACTGTTAGTTGTTCGCTATGTCATACCACTGGATATTCTGGTGGAACACCAACAACATGTATATCATGTCATCAAACAAAATATAATTCTGCACTTAATCATCTTGCACAAGGTTACCCAACTGATTGTACGAAGTGCCATACAACAGTAGCTTGGAACGCAGTTACATTCAATCATTCAACGACAGTATTTCCTTTAACAGGTTCTCATGTTACTGTTAGTTGTTCGCTATGTCATACCACTGGATATTCCGGTGGAACACCAACAACTTGCATATCATGTCATCAAACAAAATATAATAGTGCACTAAATCATGTTGCACAAGGTTACCCAACTGATTGTACGAAGTGCCATACAAC
>QYQI01000082.1 GCA_007280825.1 Ignavibacteriales bacterium
ATTGTAGAATTTGCCCGCGAATTAAATTCTCTTGATTATCAAATAATTGCAACTGGAAATACTTTTAAGCTTTTACAGAGTAATCAAATTAATTGTATTGAGATCAAAGATTTTACCGGATTCCCTGAAATATTTGATGGTAGAGTTAAAACTATACATCCAAAAATCTTCGGCGGGATATTAATGCGTACTGATAACGATTCAGATATTAAGCAAGCTGAGCAAAATGATATTTACCCGATTGATGTTATTTGCGTAAACCTGTATCCCTTTCCTCAAGTTGTAAATAGAAACGATATTTCGCTTGAAGATAAAATTGAGAACATAGATATTGGCGGGCCAAGTTTAATCCGTGCATCAGCAAAAAATTATGAACGCGTTTCTGTTCTAATCAATTCTTCTCAGTACTCAGAATTTCTCAGCGAAATCAAAAAAGGAAAGGTAAGTGTAGAGACGAGAAAAAAATTAGCTTACGCCGCTTTCAGTTACACTTCATATTATGATACTCTGATTGCCAATTATTTCGAGAAAGAATTTAATCAACCGAAAGCTGCAATCAGGTTAAACTATAAGTCGTCGTTTGGTCTTCGATATGGTGAAAACCCTCATCAAAGAGCTTACCTCTTTGGCGAGTTCGAAAATTATTTCAACATTCTTCATGGTAAAGAATTATCTTACAATAACATTGTTGATCTTACTGCAGCTTATGAATTGGTAAATGATTTAGATAGTTGCGCTTGTGCGGTTATCAAGCATACTAATCCATGCGGCGCAGCTATCGGGAAAAATGTTTTGGATGCATATGAACGCGCACTTTCATGCGATCCGGTTTCTGCTTTTGGCGGAATTGTAGCATTCAATAAAGAAGTTGATGAAAACACTGCTGAAAAACTGAATGAATTATTCCTTGAAATTGTTATTGCGCCATCTTATTCTGAAAAGGCGATTGAGCAATTGAAAACTAAAAAGAACCGCAGAGTTATTAGTGTTAATAAAAATCAGTTTGATAATTCATTACAGATTAAATCTATCCCTGGTGGTTTGTTGGTTCAAGAGAAGGATAATTCAAAATTAAGTAATGATTCACTGAAGTTAGTTACAACTAAAAAATATTCTGATAAGGAATTAAAAGATCTTAAATTTGCTTGGACAGTTTGTAAGCATACAAAGTCCAATGCGATTGTTTATGTGAAAGATGAAATGACAATCGGTATCGGAGCCGGACAGATGTCGCGTATTGATTCGACAAAAATTGCTTCATCAAAAGCTAAACAGTTCGGGCATGATCTAAATGGAGCTGTTGCTGCTTCAGATGCTTTCTTTCCGTTTGCTGATGGATTATTAGAAATAATTTCTAATGGAATTACATCTATAATTCAACCCGGGGGATCTGTAAGGGATGACGAAGTTATCGATGCTGCAAATGGAAAAAATATTTCAATGGTATTTACCGGGATTAGAAATTCTAAACACTAAGAGGAAAAATGGGAATTTTTGATTTCTTTTCGACTGACATAGCAATTGACCTTGGCACTGCTAATACACTTATTTATATCAAAGGAAAAGGGATTGTTCTTAATGAACCATCAATAGTTGCTTTCGATAGAAACACAAAAAAAATTATCGAGCTTGGAAATAAAGCTAAAGAGATGCTAGGAAGAGAGCATCGAGAAATCCGCGTTACAAGACCTATGCGTGATGGAGTGATTGCCGATTTTGAAATTGCCGAAGGTATGATTCGAGCTTTTATTAAAAAAGTTACACCTAACTCAGTAACTAGTAAAAGAATTGTAATTGCAGTTCCAAGCGGGGTAACTGAAGTTGAAAAAAGAGCAGTGCGTGATGCAGCAGAACACGCCGGTGCAAAAGAAGTTCATTTAATTGCAGAGCCAATGGCTGCGGCGATCGGAATAGGTATTGATGTTGAAGCTCCAGTTGGAAATATGATTATTGATATCGGTGGAGGTACAACTGAGATAGCAGTTATTGCTCTTGCCGGTATAGTAAACGAAGAATCTGTTCGTATAGCAGGAGACGAAATGAATAATGCTATTATGCAGTTCTTCAAAAAGAATTATAATTTGTTGATTGGTGAAAGAACAGGTGAATCAATCAAATGCGAAGTTGGCAGTGCTGTTCCGCTAAAAGAAGAAGTTACTATTCAAGTTAAAGGACGTGATCTTGTAGGTGGAATTCCTAAAACAGTTGAAGTTAGTTCCGTTGAAATTAGAGAAGCATTAAATGAAAATATTTCCCAAATTGTTGAAGCTGTTAAACAAACACTTGAAAGAACTCCTCCCGAACTTTCAGCAGACATACTTGATAGAGGTGTTATGTTAACCGGCGGTGGAGCGTTATTAAAAGGACTTGATGAGCGCATCAGAATGGAAACCAACCTGCCTGTACATGTTGCCGATGATCCACTGACAGCGGTTGTACGCGGTGCTGGACGTGCTATCGAGAATTTAAATAAATACTCTAAGGTGTTCATTCGTAAAAGAACTTATTAATGAGAAATTTTTTTAGACGACTTGTTTCAGATTATAAAGAGTATCTTCTACTAGTAGTTCTATCCATAATTAGTCTCACAATTTTAGCTCAGAATGAAAAACCAACGGCAAAACATTTGAAAACTTTTGCTCTCGGTAATTTTGCAGTAGTAAATGAAATTACAAACTCGATTGTATCAATCTTCAAGCGCGATGAATCCTCCGATGATTTAAGAAATGAAAATGCACATTTAATGCTAGAGTTAAACCGGTTACGAAAATACCATATTGAAAATGAAGAATTACGCTCGATGATCGCATTTAAGGATACAAGTAATTATCCTCTAATTCCCGCTAAAATTATTTCGAAACTTGTTACAAAAAGCCAGGGCAATTTTATTGTTAACAGAGGATCAAATAATGAAATTAGAAAAGGAATGCCGGTTATTAATGCTAATGGTTTGATCGGATTGATTATGGATGTGACTGAAAATTATTCTGTTGTTCAAAATTTGTACAATAGTAATTTAAGTATAGCTGTAACACTACAGCGGACAAACGTTGATGGTATTTTAAATTATGACGGCAACAATCTTATCATTAAGGATATACCAACTACGTATGATGTACAAATCGGAGATATTATTGAAACTTCAGACTTTAGTTCTCTTTTTCCTCCTTCGATTCCAATTGGGATTGTGTCGAAAAAGGAATCGAATATACTTGGACTACTTCATAACATAACAGTTGAACCATTTGCAAACATTTCTGCTGCAAATAATTTATTTATCCTAAAAATTATTCCAAGTAAGCAGATCAATCAACTTGAAATGAATTTAATTAAATAGTGTTTGAATGAATATCCAAAACCTAAAACCAATTTTATTTTTTATTCCTCTTGCTGTAATTCAGCTGGTAATAGTCCCATTAATTTCGATAAGTAACATTGCCCCGAATTTAGTTTTTATTTTAATAGCTTATTTTACGTTGAGACACGGACAGAGTTATGGAATAATCCTTGGATTTATTTTGGGTTTTCTTTTGGATATTATCTCGGGAGGATTGATTGGCGCATTTATGTTCTCATTTACTTTATCGGCATTTGTAGTAGGATATTTTTATGGTGAGAATAAAATAGATATTAATATTTCTACTTACTTTTTCTTGATTATTTTATTTGTATGCGGAAGTATAAATTCGTTTGTGTACGCTGTTATATCTAATTCGAATTCAAACATAAGTTTATTTTTTATGATGCTTGAAGAAGGAATTTTACCGGGATTGTACACAGCTCTTTTTGGATTGCCAATTGTAATCTTTCATCCGAAAGAAGGAATTTAATGGACGATAATTATTTCGGTTCATATTTTAGAAGAAGAATTGTATTTATATTTATGATCGGCTTTTCTGCGGTCTCTATTACACAATTATTTAATATGCAGATTCTTGAACAACCATCATACTCAGAAAAATCTGATGAGAATAGTGTAAAGCCGATCTATCAAACTGCACCGCGCGGTGTATTCTTCGACCGGAATCATAAAGTCCTGGTTGGGAATAAACCATCATTTACTCTTCGTATTACACCTTCTACATATGATAAAAAATTAACTCCATACATTGAAGCAATACTTGGTACAAGTCCCGGTTACATAGATAGAATCTTGAAACAAAATGAATCATACTCAAAATTTATTCCTCGCAGAATTGCAAAAGATGTTAGTTTTAAAGTTATCGCTTGGTATGAAGAAAATTCATCTAAACTGCACGGTGTAGATTATATAATGGAAACTCAACGTGATTATTCTTTTGGTATAATAGGTTCTCATATGTTCGGTTATACAAAAGAAATTCCTATGGAAACTTACCTACATAGGAAAAATGAATATGATATTGGCGATAACATAGGTTTTGGAGGAATAGAAAAAACTTACGAAGATTATCTACGCGGAGATAAAGGAATTAAGTACATGCTTGTTGATTCAAAACAGAAAACTATCGGCAGGTACAAGAATGGTGAAGAAGATCAAACAACTGTTAAAGGCGACGATTTAATTTTGACAATTGATAAAGATGCGCAGAGTGTAGCCGAAGAAGCATTTAAGGATAAAAGAGGTGCTGTTGTTGCTATTGAGCCGTCTACCGGTGAGATAATTGCGTTCTTAAGTGCGCCTCAATATGATCTGCAAGATTTTGCTAAAGTTACTACAAATGAAGTATGGAGAGATTTAAATAATAATCCCGACAAGCCGATGTTCAATCGAGCTTCAATGTCAACATTTGCACCGGGTTCTACTTTCAAAATGATCTCTGCAATTGCAGCTTTGGAAGAAGGAATAATTGATACTAATTTTAAAGTTACCTGCGGTGGAGGTTATCAGTTTGGTGATAGGTATTTTAAATGTTTACACGTTCATGGGACCGTTAATGTTCAAACCTCGATAGAAAAATCATGCAACACATTTTATTATACGCTGGTTAATAAAATCGGTCTTGATCTTTGGTCTAAATACGCAAAGAAATTTGGTTTCGGAAGTAAATCCAGAATAGATATTCCGGAAGAAGCTGCTGGAATTGTTCCATCAAATGATTATTATAATAAAGTTTACGGAAAAAACGGCTGGACTAAAGGATTTGTCATTAGTTTAGGAATCGGTCAAGGTGAACTAAATGTTACACCACTTCAACTTGCTCAATACGCTGCACTCTTTGCTAACTCCGGAAAATCTGCCAGACCACATTTCTTAAAAGGTTATACTGACACTCGAACAAATCAGTATGTCGAAGTGAAACCTCAAACGTATGATATAGGAATTAGTAAAAAGTCATTCGATATAGTACGGCGTGCAATGTACCTTGTAGTTAATGGTGCAGGTACAGCTACAAATATTAAATCTGATGAATTGCAGATATCAGGTAAAACTGGTACTGCTCAGAATCCGCATGGTAAAGAACATGCATTATTTATTGGATTCGCTCCTTATAACAATCCTAAAATTGCAATTGCAGTTTTAGTTGAGAATGCTGGATTTGGAAGTACAATTGCTGCACCAATTGCGCGCGATATAATTAAAGCATATTTGATAAAGGGAAATAAAGAAGGAAATAAAAACCTCGCTGCTTCAACTAATATACAGGAGGAACGGATTGCACATTAATTATAAATTACAGGATAGATTTGATCTTGCAATTTTTATCCCCATGATAATTCTTGTTATTTTTGGTTTGCTCGCTATTTATAGTTCAACATATAATCATCCTACAGCTAGCGGAAATTTTCAGAAGCAATTGGTTTTTGCTATTGTAGCAATCATTGCATTCTTTATTACATTCTCGTTACCTCAACAATTATTCAAATCATTTGCTATACCTGTTTTCTTCGCATCTTTATTTTTTCTTTTAGCTGTGCTTGTAATTGGTAAAACAATTTATGGTGCTAAAAGTTGGTTCGGCATTGGCGGATTCGGATTTCAGCCGTCTGAACTTGCGAAACTTGGTACGATTCTAATGTTAGCGTATTGGCTTACTTATAAAAACCGTGATATAAATAATCTTTTAGATATTGGAGTTGCTCTCGCAATCGGTTTTGTTCCAATCATGTTGATTATGCTTGAACCTGATATGGGTACTTCAATTGTATTTGCAATTATTACAATATCATTAATTTTTTGGAGTGGAATAAGTTTATTTGGTCTATTCGTTGTACTATCGCCGGGGTTTGTTGTGTTTGCATCTTTATTCGGAGTCTATGCTTTTACTGCTGCGCTGCTTTTGATTGTTGCCGCTTTATTTTTTTTCAAGAGAGATTTATTTAATAGCGTTACGGTTTTCATAATTAATCTCTCGGCAGGTTTCTTTTTTGATTACGCATTTAAAATACTTAAACCTCACCAACAAAAAAGAATTGCTTCATTTCTTGATCCATCAGCAGATCCATTAGGTTCAGGTTACAATGCTCTTCAGGCAAAAGTTGCAATCGGTTCTGGCGGCTTTTTCGGAAAAGGTTACTTGCATGGCAATCAAACTCAGTTAAGATATATCCCTGAACAATGGACTGATTTTATTTATTGTGTAATTGGAGAAGAATTTGGATTTATTGGCAGTGTACTTATCATAACATTATTCTTGATAATATTTTTAAGATTATTCAAACTTTCTGCAACTGCCAAAGATAAATTTAGTGTACTGATAATTATCGGCGTCCTAACTTTATTATTCTCACACTTTGCAATCAATGTTGGAATGAATCTTGGCATAACACCGGTTATTGGATTGCCTCTTCCGTTTTTAAGTTATGGGGGAAGTTCTTTACTTATAAATATGGTTATGTTAGGTATAGTAATGAATATTTACAGGAACAGAAAACTTCATACTTAGAATATTATGACTGCACAGCAAAAACTTCAGCAAAAATTAAATCAAAGCTTGCATATTTGTGTCGGACTTGATACGGATTTCAATAAAATTCCACAACATTTACAAAATAACTCTTCTCCAATTGTTGAGTTTAATAAAATCATTATAGAGAACACTTGCAAAGAAGTAGCCGCTTATAAAATCAATTTTGCTTTTTATGAAAAGGACGGCACAAAAGGGATTGATAACTTATACAAAACATTAGAACTCATTCCCAATGATGTTTTAACTATAGCCGATGCAAAACGTGGCGATATCGGTAATACATCACAAATGTATGCGCAATCTATTTATCATCACTTCAAATTTGATTCTATAACTCTTCACCCTTATATGGGATTCGATTCATTAAGTCCATTTCTCGATTATAAAGACAAAATAAATTTTATTCTTGCTCTTACTTCCAATAAAGGTTCCGAAGATTTTGAAAAATTAAAACTTTCTGAAGGGAAATTTCTCTATCAAAAAGTAATTGAAAAAGTTAACGAGTGGAATAAAAATCAAAATTGCGGAATTGTTTTTGGTGCGACAAATTCATCAGAGCTTAGAGATAATATTTCTAGTTTTAAGAACTTACCTATATTAGTGCCCGGAGTTGGTGTTCAAGGTGGAAGTTTGGAAAAAGTCGTAAGAATATTTAAGGAAAATAACTCCAATCAATTTCTGATCAATGTAAGCCGGTCTCTTATCTATTCTGATCCAACAATAAATTTCGCAACAACCACTTCTAGAATAATTAAAGACTACAACTCGCTTATTAGATCCTTATCATAAAAGATTGATAGCTTTTACCACGGTATTATATTAAATTTTAATTGAAAAATGATTTAGTTGAAGTGTAATCTAAAGCGCAATTCAATCCTCAATTATAACATGGGCGAGAAAAATTCCATAGTTCTTGAAACTACTCTTTACGAAATCTGGAAAAACCAATATTACAACAGCTCACTAAAAACTAATTCCGACGAAGTTATAACAATTCTTGATGTAGGAATTCATAATGATGAATTTGCCGGACCGGATTTTAAAAATGCACGTATCAGAATTGGTAACTTAACTTATATAGGTGATATAGAAATTGACCGCGATTATTCAGATTGGAAAACGCACGGACATCATATTGATAATAAATATTCGAAGGTTATACTTCACGTTTCTCTTTTAAATAAAAATAAATATGGACACGTTTATACAAGAGACGGCAGAAAAGTACCATCAATTTGTATATCGGAATTCATTGAAAAAAACATTCTTGATGGAATACACAATGAACTTGATGATATAAAAACCAACCCGATATCAAATATCAAATGCAGTAGCTATATCCATAGTATTTCCAATGAAGTTAGAGAAAAATATTTGTACCAGCTGGGTGTTAGTAGATTCGAAAAGAAATGTGAAAAAATATTTAATCGTCTTAAAGAACTGCAATTTATTAATGAACTTCACATTAAAGAACCTGTAATTACTTACGAACTGACATCACAGTTTCAAGAAAGAAAATTCAAACATTCTGATTTCGTCTCGAAAGAAATTTGGCAGCAATTATTGTATGAATTAATCTTTGAAGCCCTGGGCTATTCTAAAAATAAAAATCAAATGATGAATCTTGCTCAAGCTGCAAATATTAAATTTTTGACAAAAATAGATTATGACGGAATTCTTGTTGAAAAATATGAAGCTGCGTTATTAAATATCGGAGGATTTTTCCAAGATGCAAGTATCACTACCGAAGAACACACAAAAAATTATTTGGAAAAAATTTCTCTTTATTGGAATTCTATCCGCTCTTTTTATGATGGTAAAATATTATCTGAAACCGAATGGCATTTTTTCAGATTGCGACCGCAAAACTTCCCCACAGTTAGAATTGCCGGCGGTGCTAGGATCTTAAAAGAACTACTGCATAATAATTTGATTGGCATAATGTCCAAGAAAATATCCGAAATCCATAATCTTACAGTATTGATAAATTCTTTACGTTCTTTGTTTGTAATTAAATCAGACGGTTATTGGAAAGATCATTATGTCTTTGATCAAACTGCAAGCGGAGAAATCAAATATTTTGTCGGCGCTTCTCGTGCAGATGAAATTGTTGTAAATGTAATTATACCGTTCTACTCAGTTTATTTTGAAATATTTGGCAATGGAATCCTTTCAAAAAAAATCTCAAGTCTTTATAATATTTACGAACAGCGTTCCGAAAATCAAATTATAACCGAAGTTGCGGAAGCATTGAATCTTACTGATCAGGTTAGAAGAACGGTAATGGCTCAAGGTATGATTGAACTATTTAGAAATTATTGTTCGAAGAATAGATGTTTGGAATGTGAAATTGGGAAAGTAGTTTTTAATTAATTTGTACTTCCGCCTAATTTATTTATCTCATCTCTTAATTTTGCAGCTCTCTCATAATCTTCTTTGTCAATTGCTTCTCTAAGAAGATCTTGTAGTTGTGCTAATTTTGTTTCAGATAAATTTTTCTTAGGTCCCTTTGTTCCTGATTCGGAGGGAGGCTTAGCTGTTTCATTGAATTCGTCGTCAGAATCTTCGCTTGAAGGTACGAATGCTGCTATTTTCATAACTTCTTCGGCAACATATAAAGGAGCTCCTGTTCGAACCGCAAGAGCAATTGCATCACTGGGACGAGAATCAATTTCATTCGTCATTGTTGCAATCTCTAATTTAATTTTTGCATAAAATGTATTTTCTCTCAACTCATTAATAATTATTTCGTTAATTGTTGCCCCAAGATTATCAATAACACTTTTAAGAAGATCATGTGTGAGTGGGCGAGGGGGTTTTATTCCTTCCATCTCAAGTGCAATTGATTGAGCTTCGTACTGACCAATAATAATGGGCAAACGGCGAACACCAAACACTTCTTTTAGCAACAGAGCATAAGCTCCGCCCGCCGATGGACTTGCTGATAATCCTAATATTTCAACTTGTACTTTGTGCAATTAACCTTCTACGATTTTATTTTTTTGATTTCTTCAATCATTGCCGGTACAATTTCAAAAACATCTCCAGCGATTCCATAATCAGCTACTTGAAAGATTGGTGCATCTTTATCTTTATTGATTGCAACAATATACTTTGAAGAACGCATTCCTGCCAAATGTTGAATTGCGCCGGAGATTCCTAAAGCTATATATAAATTTGGGGAAACAGTTTTGCCGGTTTGTCCAACTTGCTCGGAATGTGGGCGCCAACCCGCATCTACAACTGCACGTGAAGCACCGGATGCAGCACCAAGAACTTGTGCTAAGTCTTCAACAAGTTTGAATTGTTCCGGACCTTTCATACCACGTCCACCTGAAACTATAATATCTGCTTCAGCAACATCTATCTTACCTTCGGATTTTTTGATATCAACTACCTTAACGCTCAAATTTGGTGATGAAATATTTACAACAGAAACTTCAGCTTTTTTATCTGTTGGTATCCCGGGATTAAAAACATTAGGGCGAAGAGCAAAAACTTTTTTGGGGGATGTTAATTTTATTTCAATCACTGCTTTCCCGGCATAGATAGGGCGCGTAGCGATAATATCATTGGATTCACAATTTAATAAAATACAATCCATTGCAAGTCCGGAATCTGTTTTGACTGCAACACGCGGAGCTAAATCCTTACCCATAGAACTTGCAGCAAAGAAAAATAGATCAATATTATTCTCAGTCGAATACTTTGCGATTATATCTGCATAAGCGCTTGGAGAATAATTTTCTAAGTCAGCATTCTTAAAATGAGTAATCTTAGCTGCACCGAATCCACCCACTTTCTCTAAATTTTCAATTTCATTACCAATAGAAATTGCTTCAACAGATCCGGAAATTTTTTGTGCAATATCAGAAGCGGTTTTAACTGCTTCAAATGACGACTTTTTTATTTTTCCGCTTCGCTGTTCAATAAAAACTAAAATTTTATTTGCCATAATATTTTTCCTTAAATGACTTTTGCTTCTTCTCTTAATAAACGGACTAATTCAGGAACAGCAGTTGCATCTGTTCCAAGAATTTTACCAGCTTGTTTAGGGGCTGGTTTTTTCATCGAAATAATTTCTACGGAATTATTTGCAGCAGCTGGTTGTTTTTCTAAAATCTCTTTTTTCTTAGAAGCCATAATACCTTTAAGCGAAGCATACCTTGGATCATTCAAACCCTTTTGAGCAGTTATTAAAGCCGGGAGTGTTGTTTCAACAATTTCTTTACCACCTTCAATCTCGCGTTCGCAAGTAATCTTATTGCCTTCCAACGAAAAACTTACTACGACTGAGATACAGTTGTAACCTAGAATTTCGGCAGTAAGTTGCCCAACAACTGAATTATCAAAATCTACAGATTGTTTGCCAAAGAAAACTAACTCAGCATTTTGAGATTTGATTTCTTCTGCAAGAGCTTTTGCTACTGAGAAAGAATCACGATAGCTATCATCTTTTAGTAAAACTGCATTATCAATACCCATTGCAAGAACCTTACGCAATGTTTCTTTGTTAGCATTACCGCCTAAACTTATAGCTACAGTTTCTCCGCCAATTTTTTCTTTAGTTTTTAGAGCTTCTTCAACTGCAAATTCATCATATGGATTTACTATAAACGTAACGCCATTAGGATCTAATGTTTTGCCATCACTTCCGATATTAATTTTGGCAGCAGTATCGGGGACATGACTCACGCAAACAGCAATTTTCATCTATCCTCCTTAAAATCAAATTACTTAATGATTAGGAACAAATTAATAATCTTACCTTTTGGGAGAACAAATATAATTAAAATTTATTTTTGTGAGGCAATTTTATAAATTGAGTAAGAATTGATGAAAAATATGAACGAAGAAAGACCACATGGAATAATTGAGCCCGAATCCGAAGTTGAAGTAGTTGTTGGGTCACCGTATAAAGTTATTTTATTTAATGATGATTGGCACAGTTTTGATGAAGTCATAAATCAAATAATCAAAGCGGTTAAGTGCAGTTATGAAGAAGCCCGCTCTTACACTTTTGAGGCACATGTTAAAGGGAGAACACAAGTTTTTAACGGCGAATTAAACGAATGCTTAAAAGTTAGTTCAATCCTTGAAGAGATCGCGCTTCACACACAAATTATTTCTTAATCTTACGCCTACTCTGATTACAGTTCTTCTCCAATTCCATCAAAATTTACTTATATTTTAGATAGTAATTGTTCACTCTAATTGTTGAGATAAAATATGCAAATAGGTCTGGTAGGATTACAATTTTCCGGTAAAACAACTTTATTCAATACTTTGGCAAAGAAAGAAATCGAAGCTTCGTCCAAAGAAGAAGCATCAATCGAAGTTGTAAAAATTCCGGATGACCGGTTAGACCAGCTCACCAAAATTTTCAATCCTAAAAAACAAGTAAACGCTACAATTGAAGTATTTGACATTCCCGGTTTGAAAATGTCGGGAGATAATAAAGTTAAAATCACTTCTATTTTTCTGAATGCAGTCAAAAATAACGATGCGCTTTTTTATATAATTCGCGGCTTTGAAGATCAATCAATTTCTCATCCGATGGAAAGCTTAAATCCGTTAAGGGATATTGAATTTCTGGAAACAGAATATCTTCTTTCTGATCTAGGATTTTTAGAAACACGATTAGAAAAATTGAAAAGAGATATTTTAAAATCCAAAGATGAAAAACTTAAACGTGAGATTCCCATTTTAGAAAAATGCCAAGCGCATTGCGAAAAAGAATTACCTCTAAGGACTCTTCATCTTGATGAAAATGAATTCAAATTATTATCTGGTTATCAATTGTTAACAATTAAGCAGCTTGGAATTGCAATAAACTATGATGAAAAATCTATCCCTTCAGTAGAAAAAGAAATTGATCAACTTAAAATGAAACTGAATAAATTGCACGCAACTATAATTCCTTTTTTTGCGAAAATAGAATTAGAACTTTCTAGAATGAGCGATGACGATCAATTAGTTTTTATGCAAGATTATGGAATTAAGGAATCTGCATTGAGTAAAATATTAAGAACATCTTACGAAATGCTTGGACTTCAATCTTTCTTCACAGTAGGTGAAGACGAATGCCGTGCTTGGACTATTAAAAAGAATTATACTGCTCAGCAAGCGGCTGGTGTAATTCATACCGACTTTTTTAATCGTTTCATTAGAGCAGAAGTAGTTCACTACGAAGATTTTATTAAACATGGTTCGTTCGCAAAATGTAAAGATGCCGGTGCATGGCGGCTTGAAGGAAAAGAGTATATCGTTAAAGATGGAGATATTCTTAACATTCGTCACAATTAAAATTTGGAGTAAAAATGTTAACATCAGCTATTGAAGGACTTTCACCAATTAAATTGTGGAAAAGATTTTTTGAAATAAGTCAAATCCCACGACCATCTAAAAATGAAGAGAGAGTTCGTCTTTATCTTAGAAATTTTGCCGGACAAAATAATTTTGATATGAAAGAAGATGAGGTGGGGAATGTTGTGATCATAATTCCACCTAAGCCCGGATTTGAAAACGCACAGACTGTTGTTCTTCAGAGTCATATTGATATGGTCTGCGAAAAGAATAAAGACATTAAACATGATTTTACAAAAGACCCGATAAAACTACTACGCGATGGTGAATGGATCAAAGCTGATGGAACAACCTTAGGCGCAGATAATGGAATTGGTGCAGCAGCTGCATTAGCAATATCTCAAGATGATGATTTTAATCATGGCCCTTTGGAATTACTTTTTACAGTTGATGAAGAAACCGGATTGACCGGTGCAAACAATTTAAAAGAAAATTTCATAACCGGGAAAATGTTATTGAATCTTGATACCGAAGAGGATGGAGCGTTTTATGTAGGTTGTGCCGGAGGAATGGACTCCGTCGGAACTTTTAAGATTGAATATGAAGAACCTAAAAAAGGTTACGTCCCATTCACTTTTTTTGTCTCGGGATTAAAAGGCGGTCATTCGGGTATTAATATTTCAGACGGAAGAGCTAATGCAATTAAAATCATGGCGCAACTTTGTAGTATGATTGAAAAATATGATTATCAACTTGCTTATATAAATGGCGGGTCTAAACGTAATGCAATTCCGCGTGAAGCTGAAGCAGTAATTTTCCTAAGTCCTGATAACGATTCAGATGTACGCGAGTTGATAAATGAATTTACAATCGAGACTGTTTTAGAATTCAGGCTAAGAGACGATAGCATTAAAATAAATTTTGAAAGAGATGATGCTGCAGTTAAAACTTATCCAAAAGTTTACACAAAACAATTTTCGACAAATGTTATTAATACAATTCTTGGAATGCCGCATGGTGTTATTGCAATGAATGCAGAAATACCCGAACTTGTTGAAACTTCTACAAACCTTGCAACAGTGTTAGTGGAAGGGGATAAACTAAAGATTGGTACCAGCCAACGTAGTTCCATTGAAAGCGCAAAGAAAAATATTGCAAAAAGTGTAAAAGCAGTTTTTGATTTAGCCGGTGCTGAAGTTGCTGTTGGTGATGGTTATCCAGGCTGGCAACCTGATATGAGCTCAGAGTTATTAAGGACCTCAAGAAAAGTTTTTATAGATTTATTCTCTAAAGAACCCGAATTGAAAGCTGTTCATGCAGGATTGGAATGCGGAATTTTGGGTGATAAATATCCAGGACTTCAAATGGTTTCCTTCGGTCCCACAATTGAAGGTGCACACTCACCAGATGAAAAAGTGAAGATTGCAGATGTTGATAAATTTTATAGATTGCTAAAAAATATATTAACGGAAATAGCTAATTCAGAATGAGTAATTAAGATGTTTTTCATTAGTTGATTTTTTTAAAAGAACCGGTCGGATTCGTCCCGAAACTTGTTTCGGGATTGTAGACCTTCACAAAGGTATCATGAACTTACCTTTCGACGCTTTTATTTCTTTTTCTCTTTTCATTGCTTCGGATTTGTTTTCGTATTCCTCAGTGTAAATTAATCTTAATGGTTGTCTTTTCTTTGTTGATTTAACTTTCCCCAAATTGTGTTCGGTAAGTCTTCTTTCAATATCGTCTGTAAAACCAATGTAACGCTTATTATCTTTTTCACTTAGTAGAACGTATACGGTAAACATAGAAAGGAATTAATGTTTGAGGCGCCGGTCGGATTCGAACCGACGAATAAAGGTTTTGCAGACCTTCCCCTTAAGCCACTTGGGTACAGCGCCTTATAAAATAAATCCCGATTTTATCGGGATCGTAGAGCGGGAAACGGGACTCGAACCCGCGACTTCAACCTTGGCAAGGTTGCGCTCTACCAACTGAGCTATTCCCGCATATCAAAATTTTTAGAACGCTAATTTCTCGCACCGCAAATATAATACTGCAGAATCATTAATCGCAAGATTAAGAATTTTATTACTAAACTCTTAAAGCATTGATAAATGATTGCTTAGAATAAGTTCTAAGTTTCTATCTTTGCTGTGCAAATTTAACATCTAATATTTTAATGTACGAAACCGAAAGAAAAGAACTAGTAGAAATTTTACTCAGCAAAGGAATATCTAATCAGAGAGTTCTGGATGCATTTTTGAAAGTAGAAAGACATCTCTTTGTTCCGGATATCATGAAGCAGCACGCTTACAAAGATGTTGCGCTTCCAATCGGATTGGGACAAACAATTTCTCAACCCTACACTGTAGCTTTTATGACTCAAGAAATTGATCCACAGCCCAAACAAAAAATTTTAGAAATTGGAACCGGTTCAGGTTATCAAGCGGCAATTCTTTATGAGATGGGTGCACGGGTTTTTTCTATTGAGCGTCATAATGATTTATATAATTCAGCAATGAAAATGTTTGATAAACTAAATCTTAAAATTGCTGCCCGCTGCAGTGATGGAACAATTGGATGGGAAGAATTTTCCCCATATGATGGAATAATTGTAACAGCAGGAGGACCAACTGTTCCGATAAATTTGAAAAAACAACTTGCTGTTGGCGGTAGATTAGTAATTCCTGTTGGTGATAAACAAGTTCAAACCCTGCAGATTATTACAAAAATTTCTGATGAAGATTTCCAATCACGTGAAGTTCCGTATTTTGCTTTTGTACCACTCATCGGCAAAGAAGGATGGAAAGAAAAGTAATTATCATAAC
>QYQI01000167.1 GCA_007280825.1 Ignavibacteriales bacterium
CAACAAAAACAAGTTGATTTGGTGAAAGGTCAAAAAGTAAATGTACTTGGCCATGAATTAACATTTGTAGGATATACAACTTTTGATAACGGTAAAAAGTATCATATGAACATTGAAGTAAAAGATGGGAACAAAGTCCGTGTTGTTTCTCCCATTATGTTCATTGCAGATTTTAATAACAGTTTAATGCGTGAGCCGGATATTTTAGTTGGACTTACAAAAGATTTCTATGTAGCTCCTGTAAGTTATTCTGATAATCAAGAAAATCCGCAAGGAACGCCTGCCACAATGAAAGGCGGAGATAAGGTATCTTACGAAGGTAGAGAAATTACTTTTAATAAATTTGTTCTCCCAAAAGATATGTCTGCAATGTCAAGCGGCAAAAAATTTAGAATCGGTGTTGATATAACAATTGCTTATCAAGGCAAAGAATACAAAGTTGAACCTTATATGGAAAATGAAGGACAAGGTCCTACATATTTTCCAGCTGAATTAAAAGATGCTGATTTGAAAATTTCCATTGCATCTATGAATGCAACAAATGCTCAGGTAAGTTTATTATTCTCATCAATTAGTAAAGGGCAGTCTGCTTCAACAACACCAAAAGAAATATTAACTGTTGATGCAAGTGTAAAACCATTTATTAGTTTGGTATGGATCGGCGTACTTACAATGGTTACCGGGTTTATTATAGCTTCGTTTAGAAGATCGAAAGAATCTTTAGTCTAATATTAAATACATGAAAAATTAAAACCCAACTTCATTAAGTGGTTGGGTTTTTTTATGTCTATTTAAAAAATCTTATTGTTTATTTAGTAGAACAAAATTTATTTTAATACATCCAAATAAGAGACAATTAGAAAGATATTACTGGCACTTTAGTTGTCTTTGTATTCGGTCACTAAAACGCAGGAAATGAAATGAGAAAAATAATTTATTTGTTCATTGTTTTGATTCCGGTAATTCTATCGGCACAAACAAAATTTGGAACAGTGAAAGCCGGAATGTACAGTCCTTCTGCTACAGAATCCGGATTTATACTTGGTTATGAAGGCGGATGGATCATTGATGATAATTTCTTTGTCGGGTGGAGTGCAGATTGGTTTAATAAAAATTATGTTGATAGAAACCTAGTTGAAGAGTTCAATGCTTTTTACGGACCGAACAGTCAATTAAATGAACTCCGAGCTAAAACAAATCTACACTCGGTTCCTTTGATGGGAACTGTAAATGGAAATTGGGTGGTTGCTCCAAAAACGCGGGCATTTGTAACTGCCGGTGCGGGCTTAAATATATTACTAATTTTTTATAGGAACTATGCAAACCCGGATAACAATGAATTTCAAGGCGCTTTTGATTTTGCATGGCGGCTTGGCGGTGGTATTATGTATGAATTAGGAAGCCGCTCGGATGCATTCATTGAATTGGGCTATCATCATTCGCAACCGAGTTGGGAATATGAGGTGAAGGACGCGGCAACCGGAAGAACAAAAGTTTTAGAAAGAAGATTTGATATGAGCGGATTGCTAATGCGTGTTGGTTTTAGATTCTATTTTTAATTTTCACTTAAACAAATTAGACACACAATCCCCTTATCGTAAGGGGATTTTTTTTATCTGCATTTCGATGTGTAAATTTCCAATTACTTTTTAAGCAAATAAAAATTGCAAAATATATAGGTGAAAAAGTGAAACAAAGAACTCTTCCAATGTTATTTGAAGAAAGTGTAGAAAAATTTTCTAACAATATTTTAATGTTGGAAAACCGTGGGGAAGGTTATGTTGGAACTACTTACAATGAAATGCAGAAACTGATTCACGGAATTGCCGCAGGGTTAATTAATTATGGAATAAAAAAAGGAGATCGGATTGCGCTGATTTCCGAAGGAAGAAATTACTGGGTAGTTAGTGAGCTTGGTGTTTTGTTCACAGGTGCAATTAATGTTCCAATTTCGACTAAAGTAGAAGAACTATCCGATCTGAAATTTAGATTAGCTCATTCAGGATGCAGATTAGTTATTGTTTCGCAAAATCACATTTCAAAAATCAGAAAGATAAAAAACGATTTACCGGACTTAGAAAAAACTATCCTTCTTGATAAAATAGATCAAATAGATTCAGATGAAATTCTTATTGACGATATAATTAAAAATGGGATTAAAATACTTTCATCATCTAGAAAAGAATTTGATGAAAGATGGCAATCCATTTCGGAAAATGATTTTGCTAATATATGTTACACTTCCGGTACAACCGCCGATCCAAAAGGGGTTATTTTAACTCATCGGAATTACACTGCAAACATTGAACAATCATCAGCATTGCTGCCGATTCCGGAATATTATACTTCACTTTTAATGCTGCCCTGGGATCATGCGTTTGCACATACTGCCGGAATTTACACCTTAATGAAGAATGGCGCCAGCATGGCTTCCGTTCAACAAGGGAAAACTCCTTTGGAAACTTTGAAGAATGTTTCAAAGAATATCAAAGAAATAAGACCAACATTTCTATTGAGTGTTCCTGCACTTGCTAAAAATTTCAGGAAGAATATTGAAAAAGGAATTCATGAAAAAGGAAAAGCAATAGAAAAACTTTTTAACAACGCTCTTAAAATTGCCTATACTTATAACGCAGACGGCTGGAATAAAGGAAATGGTAAAAACATATTTCTAAAACCGATTTACAAACTTTATGATAAAATTTTCTTTAGTAAAATCAGAGACGGTTTCGGCGGTAGGTTGGAATTTTTTATTGGCGGCGGTGCTTTGCTGGATATAGAACTGCAGCACTTCTTTTATGCGATCGGTATTCCAATGTTTCAAGGTTATGGCTTGACTGAAGCTGCGCCGGTTATTTCTGCCAACGTTCCGGCAAAACATAAACTCGGTTCATCCGGATTTATTGTTAAAGATCTGCAAATCAGAATTTGTAATGAAGACGGTAAAGAACTTCCAGTTGGTGAAAAAGGGGAGATTGTTGTAAAGGGAGAAAATGTTATGGTAGGTTATTGGAAGAATGAACAAGCTAGTAAAGAAACAATTAAAAACGGCTGGCTTTATACAGGCGACTTAGGATATTTAGATGAGGACGGATTTCTATATGTGCTCGGCAGATTTAAAAGTTTGTTAATCAGCGGTGATGGAGAAAAATATAGTCCTGAAGGAATTGAAGAAGCACTAACAGAAAGCTCGGAATTTATTGATCAGGTAATGTTGTACAATAATCAATCACCATATACAATAGCTTTGATAGTTCCGAATAAAGAAAACCTTTTTAAATGGCTGAAGGAAAATAATTTATCTCATCATACGGAAGAAGGACAAACTGCCGTTCTTCGAATGATTGAGGATGAAATAGCAAAATTTAGATACGGCGGAATTTACGGCAATCAATTTCCCGAAAGATGGACCCCATCTGCAATAGCTATACTTGGTGAAGCTTTCACAGAACAAAATAAATTTATGAACAGCACTTTGAAAATTGTCCGCACAAAGATCACCGAGTTTTATAAAAACAGAATTGATTATTTATATACTCAAGAAGGGAAAAATATTTGTAATCATCAAAACAGAACAATTATTAGTAGATTGGAGTGATTTGATTCTTGAACGGGTTTTCTCTACCCTCATTAAAATATGGGCGATAACTTTCCGAACTTTCCATTTCCTGTATCCATCCGTTGTGTAAGCCGTACTTATCCATTAGTTCTAAGGCTTTTTCATATTCAGATTCGCGAAGCGTTCGGTTGATTAAAATATCATTCGATGCTTTGTTGGAAGGATAATACTGAGCCATTAACGATATGTGAACATTGGGACTTAGTTCTTCTGCGATGAACTTAAAAACTTTTTCAGAATCTGCTAATCCGTTCGGCAGAACAAGATGACGGATGATTAATCCGCGAACAACAACATTTCCTTCATAAACTAACTCATCACCAACTTGATTGAACATTTCTTTAATTGCTTTCTTAGATTCATCAAAATAATTATCAATCTTTGAATAAGTTTTTGCCGATTGATTATCTCCATATTTCAAATCCGGTAAATAAATGTCAATTACACCATCATAAAGTTTTAACATTTCAACAGAATCATATCCGTTTGTGTTGTAGATGATAGGAAGAGATAATCCCTTTTCTGCTGCTATATAAATTGATTTTAATATTACTGCTGAGAAATGTGTGGGAGAAACTAATCCAATGTTGTGACAATTTTTTTCTTGAAGCTCGATCATAATATTAGAAAGTCTTTCAGACGAAATCTCATGTTCTCTTTCAACTTTCCAATTCTGACTGATTTCAAAATTCTGGCAGAACATACATCTTAGATTGCAATTACCGAAAAATATATTTCCCGCACCTCTTGTTCCGGATAATACAGGTTCTTCACCAAAGTGTGCGGTGTATGAAGAAACAATTGGGAGTTCCAAACTTTGACAAATTCCATATTCACCGCGTGTGCGGTCAATTTCACAATTGTGCGGACAGCTTCTACATGATTCGAGAATTTGAAAAGCTTTTTCAGCTCTTTGTTCCAATTCGCCGCTTTGAAACAATTCTACGTATGATGGAATGAAGCTCAGACTATTGCCTTCAATGATTCGTAATTAGCTTTTATGGTCTTATCCAAATCTTTTTTTGTGTGGGCAGTTGAAACAAACAAAGTTTCGAATTGAGCCGGCGGTAAATATATTCCGCGATTTAGCATTTCATGAAAATATTTTCCATAAAGCTTTGTATCAGATCTTACAGCAGAATTAAAATCAGTTACTTTTTCTTCGGTGAAGAATAATGTCATCATTGATCCGACCCTATTGAATTGAAATTTCTTTCCAATAGAATTTATTCCATCATTGATTCCGTTTTCAAGGTAAGAAGATTTTTCTTTGAGAGTTTTATATATGCCGGGATTTTCTTTGATGTGCATAAGCGCAGCGTATCCCGCATTCATTGCTAAAGGATTTCCACTTAATGTTCCCGCTTGATAAACCGGTCCGCTCGGTGAAACCATTTCCATAATTTCTTTTTTACCGCCATAAGCACCAACTGGAAGTCCGCCACCGATAATTTTTCCGAATGTGGAAAGATCCGGTTTAACCCCGAGAATTTCCTGTGCGCCGCCTTTGGCTAATCTGAATCCGGTCATTACTTCATCAAAGATCAAAACAATTTTTTCATCATCACATATCGAGCGCAATTCTTTTATAAATGAATCATCAGCACGGACTGTTCCCATATTTCCTACAACAGCTTCGATAATAATTGATGCAATTTCGCTTTTATTTTGTTGAATTAATTTTTTAACTGAGTTGATATTGTTGAAATCGGCAACAAGTGTATCAGCTGCATTTCCTTTAGTTACGCCGGGACTTGTAGGAACACCAAAAGTTAACGCGCCGCTTCCGGCTTTAATCAAAAAGAAATCGCCATGACCGTGATAGCATCCTTCGAACTTTATAATTTTTTCTTTACCTGTGTAACCGCGAGCAACACGAATGGCGCTCATTGTTGCTTCTGTTCCGCTGTTAACCATTCTCACCATTTCGATTGAAGGAACGAGTTCGGAAATAAGTTTTGCCATTTTGATTTCTATTTCAGTTGGCGCACCGAAACTTGTTCCGTCCTCGATAGCATTTAGTAACGCTTCCTTTATGAATGAAGGGTTGTGTCCGAACAAATGCAGTCCCCAGCTTCCAATGTAATCAATATATTCATTATTATCTGCGTCAAATATTTTAGAGCCGATTCCTTTTGTAATAAAACGCGGAGTTCCGCCAACAGATTTAAATGCACGTACCGGTGAGTTTACTCCGCCCGGAATATATTTTTTTGCTTCTTCAAAAAGTTTTTCACTTTTACTTAAATTCATATTTCCTCATGATTATCAAATTCAGAATTAAATTATTTTTCTCAACTTAGGAGCGTAAAACCAAACGACTCCAACAAAAATAAAAAGTATTATTGAGTTTAAAAATATTGCCATTGGGGATCCGAAATGTTCTGCCAGCATTCCAATCCAGAGAGCACCAAGCGGCATAAATCCAAAGAAACTAAAACTGTAAACACCCATAACTCTACCGCGAAATTCTTCTGATACTAATGTTTGTGCTAATCCATTTGCTAAATTATTTATTGCAATGATCGCTGCGCCTACTCCTACTAATATCAAAGATGAAATTATAAATGAGCTATTTAAGGAAAATAAAATCATAAAGATTGGAAGAGAAATCAATCCGGTGGTTAATATTTTTCCTCTAACAATAAATCTGCTTAATGAGGCAATAAATAAAGAACAGAATACAGCACCTATCCCTCTTGCTGTTTGCAGAAAACCATTTGTTGCTGCACCGCCGTGTAAAATTCTAACCGCCCATGCCGGAAATAATGTTGCTATACTTAATCCAAAAAATGTGGAAAAAGAAACCACCAGCATTATTAGAAGAATTGTTTTTTGAGTTTTCAAATATTGTAAACCATCTTGTAATTCTTTGAATGCAGATTTGTTAACAATTCTTTTCTGGATCGGTTGGAATTTCATAATAAGTAAATTATAAATAACTGCTAAAAATGAAATACCGTTAATTATAAAGCACCAGCCCGGACCCAATACCGCATAAGTTATTCCGGCAACAGCGGGCCCAACTGCGGCGGCAGTATGAAACATCATTGAATTAAGAGCAATAGCGTTTAATAAATTTTCTCTTGGAACCAACTCATTTACAAAAACTTGACGAGCAGGTGCATCGAAAGCATTTGCAACTCCTAATCCAAATGTTAACAAAAGTATATGCCATGGTTCTACTAAATGTGTGAAAGTTAAACCGGCTAAAATAAAAGCGAGAAGCATCATTATGGTTTGAGTTACTATCATAATTTTTCTTCTGGAATAACGATCTGCTATCACTCCGCCGTAAACCATAAAGAGCCAGGTAGGAATACCGTTTGCAAATCCGACAAATCCAAGAAAAGCAGGGGAGCGGGTTAATTCATAAATAAAAAATCCTTGTGCGGTCATTTGCATCCAAGAGCCAAACAAAGAAATAATTTGTCCTATGAACCACAAGCGATAATTTCTGTGTTTTAAAGCTGCAAATGTCGCTTGCCAGCTTAAGTGCGGTTTTTCAGAGAGGGATTCTTTAGAATTATTATCCATACAGAGTTTGTTACTTAATATTATTTAAATACTTCACTACATCTTTCGCAAAGTAAGTTAATATCATATCTGCACCAGCACGTTTAATCGCAGTTAACGATTCCATCATAACGCGCTGTTCATCAATCCAACTATTTCTTCCGGCGGCTTTTATCATTGCATATTCTCCGCTAACTTGATATGCAGCAGTCGGCATACCGAATTTTTCTTTTACACGCCAAATAATATCGAGATAAGGACCAGCTGGTTTAACCATAATAATATCTGCGCCTTCCTCGATATCGCTTTCGGCTTCTCGTAACGCTTCATCAGAGTTTGCAATATCCATTTGATGTGATCTTCGGTCACCGAAAGCAGGAGTTGATTCAGCAGCATCTCTAAATGGTCCGTAGTAACCGGATGCATATTTAACCGCATAACTCATAATCGGAATTTCAATAAATCCTTTTTCGTCCAATGCTCTTCTTATTGCACCAATGCGTCCGTCCATCATATCAGATGGGGCAATGATATCTGCACCGGCTTCAGCATGAGAAACTGATTCTTTCGCAAGCAGTTCAACCGTTTCGTCATTTAATATTTTTTCGCCATTCAAAACTCCGCAATGACCGTGAGATGTATATTCGCATAAGCAAACATCGGTAATGACTAAAAGTTTTTTTGTTTCTTTTTTGATAGCGCGAACAGCCTGCTGGATAATTCCATTCGGATCATAAGCACCCGATCCAACTTCATCTTTATGATCAGGTATTCCGAAAGGAATTACAGCCGGAATTCCTAGTCGTTCAACTTCATTACATTCTTCAGCAATGATATCCACCGACATTTGAAATACGCCCGGCATAGAACGTACTTCGTTCTTTATTTTTTTACCTGGAACAACGAAGAGCGGATAGATCAAATCGTTTTTTGTTAAAACTGTTTCGCATATCAAATCGCGTACGGTTGGATTATATCTTAATCTTCGTAATCTTTTTGTTGGGAAAGTTGCCATATAAACCTCAATTTATTTTTGCAATTATTTTCTTATAAACTGTTTCCGAATTCTTCACACAATCTCCGACTGAAATTCCGCCTCGGTAATTACCGCTTAAAAATATTCCTGGATTCTTACTCTCAAATCTATCAAAATAATTCTCGTGCTCAATATAGCCGATATTGTATTGCGGAATTGCTTTTTGCCAAATTTTTGAATTAACAAAAATCGGGTCGCCGCTTATTTTCATAATCTCCTTAAATTCGTTGAGCACTTTATTAGTAAGCTCTTCTTTATCCATACCAAATAGATGCGGAGAACGGGCGCCGCCGACGAATAGAGTAAATGCGGCTTTATCTTCTTCACAACGGTTTGGAAAAATTGTTGAACTCCAAATTGCACCGAGAAATATTTTCTTTTCTTTAGAAGGAATTAAGTAACCAAATCCATCAAGCGGTTGACCAATTTGTTCTTTCTTAAATCCTAAATATAGAACCATCACCGGCGGATAATAAATATCATCGTCATGTTTGGAAAACTCTTCGTCTAAGCCGGAAAATATTTTAGAAGCTTCATAAACCGGAATTGTTGATAAAACATAATCAGAAATTATTTCATGAATCTTTCCGTCTTTTTCAAAAGTAACTTTCCATTTTCCATTTTCAGATTCAACACTCTGCACTCTACGTTCTACACTCTTCACTCTCGATCCGTATAATATTTTTCCTTCCAGCTTTTTAGCAATAGCCATTGGAAAAGATTGCATACCATTGATGAACGAAAACATTTTTGCATTTTGCTTTGACTGTTCAGCTCGCTTCTTTCTTTCACGCGCACCCTTGATCATTCCTTTAACAAGTCCGCCGTAAACTTCTTCCAGCCGGTATAATTTCGGGAAGGCAGATTTAACGCTCAACTTATTCGGATCACCCGCGAAGACACCGCTTACAAAAGGGTCTATTGCATAATCGAGAAACTCTTGCCCTAATCTTCTTCGGACAAACTCTGCCATACTTTGATAATAACCGTCATTAGATTTTCCGATAAATGGCTCGCACGCTAATCGAATTTTTCCTCTCAAAGAAAATAAATTTGATTTAATTAAAGCAGGCGGGGAAGTGGGAAGCGCATGCAATTTACCATTACGAAGAATATATCTTTTGTTGGAAGATTCATTCGCATAAACCATTTCATTTGATAAACCAATTTCATAAACAAGCTGCCGAATTAAAGGTGTTGTTTCCAATCCGCTGTTAGGTCCGTAGTCAACAAGGAAACCATTCTCGAAAGAAGTTTCCATAGATCCGCCGGGTTTGCCATTAGCTTCAAGTATCTGAACATCAAATCTGTCTTTGTTAAGCCAGTAAGCCGTCGCTAATCCGGAAATTCCAGCACCGAGTATTGTGATTTTTTTTTTATTATTCATTGAGTTTTGCTTTTACAATGTCAGATAATGCTTCGATAAACAGTTGTGAATCATTTAGTCCATTCATTACAATATAATTATCAATACCAACTTTTTCGGCAACGTGTCTGTATTCAATATCAAGTTCGAATAAAGTTTCAACATGATCTGAAACGAAACTGATCGGTACAATCAATAAATTTTTTTTGTTTTGAGAAACGAGTTTCTCAATCATTGTATCGGTTGCCGGTTCCAGCCATTTCATAGGACCAACTTTACTCTGAAAACATAAGTGATGATCGTGGGAATATTTTCTAAGTTTCATTACCGTTTCGACAGTCTGTTTAATATGCTGACTATATGGATCGCCTTTCTTGACCAAACTTATTGGTGTACCATGCGCACTGAAAACAATTTGTATTTCATTTCTTACCTTCTCATCAAAACGTAAAAGTGTTTCATCTATCTGTTGATTAATTGCTTCAATGTATTTTGGATTAATATAATAATCATTTACAAAAATTAACTTTGTTCTATCGCCTTTGTAATGGCGGTTCCACTCATTAAATGAAGAACCGGTTGTTGTGATCGAATAATGCGGATAAAGAGGAAGTAAAATTATTTTATCATAATTTTTACTTTCTATATTAGCCACAACTTCTTTTGTCAGCGGATTCCAGTAACGCATTGCAGTGTAAACATCAATTGATTCATAATTATTCCGAAGACTAACTTCAAGCATTGATCTCTGTTTTTCTGTCCACTCATTAATTGGCGATTTACCGCCGATCAGTTTGTATTCGTTGGCAACTTTAGGAGCTCTCATACTCGAAATAAATTTTGCAAAAAGTTTTTGTCCGAACGGTAAGTTAAAAATATCTGGATCGCAAAAAAGATTATATAGAAACGGCTCGATTGCTTCAATTGAATCCGGTCCGCCGAGATTAAAAAGTACAACTGCAACTTTCTGCACTAATTCTTCCTTTCCTTAAAAATCTTTACAAACATTTTGTGAACTTCTTTGTCTTTGTATTTATCATTTAAAATATTTTTCATTTCTACATTTGAGTAACCGGAACTAATACTTAAAACAATTACTTTTTTCTTATCAACTTTATAGTTGATTCTCCATGTTCTGTATGCTAGCACAAAATTATCCTCATCATTTCTATCAGGTATAGAAATTCTTTTTCTAGAGTGATCTGTCGGATTGAACTCAAGCTGAAGCTTTGCAAAACTTTCCAGATTTATTTTAGCATTTTCATTTAACCAGACGTATTGTTTCATTGCTTTTGTTTTGAATTCAACTTTGTATATATTATGAAAATCTTTTATCACCCATCCGGTTTCAGCGTCTGGGAAAGAATCGGAATAGGGCAGGTAAGGTTTAATATCTATTACTGGAGAACCATCAAGAATATCTGATTCAGATATATAAATTTTAAGTCCTTCAATCTTTTCTAATTTAACACAACTCATTCCAATATGATTTGGTCTATACGGAGCCCTTGTTGCAAAAACACCAACTTTTTTCCTTGTGTGTCTTGGAGGATTAACCAACGGTTTCCAATTCTTGTTTAAATGAAATTGATATAAAACCCAAATCCTCTCAAATCCATCTAAGAATTTTAATGCCTGTTGAAAATTATTTTTTGGATTTAGCTCAATTACAGAAATTTCTTCGCCGGCTAAAATTCCTTGTCTCGGAGTTTCATAACGGTGAGATAACTTGGAATGAATTATTCCAATCGGTTCGATAATTATTTTTTCAGTTATCATAAAACTATATATTCCATATCACATTTAATTAGATTTTTATCATTATTTTTAAACCGACCTTATTAACAATTATGGAATCTTCAACGAAAAACTTATTAGCTCTTCTCTTGATGCTTGTTTTAACTACCGTGGCTTGCTCTTCAAAACCGCCAAGCATACGTGTAACAAATCAGCGCTCAACAAAAGCAAATGTTCAAGTAAAATTTGAGAACTCAAATACTATTAATATCAATGATGTAACCGGCGGTGCAACTACTTCCTATCAGGAAATCTCTGAAGGAGCTGTAGTAGCATCAGCAGTTATTCAAAATGAGTCGGTATCACCTGTAATTTCATTTACAGCACAAAAAGACAAGAACCACACAGTTGTAGTTTTGAATTCTACTCCGCCTGCATTAAGAATAGATACAGACGATAAATAATTTAAGAACAGCGAGCGCGAATTAGACGGTGCGTGAGTAACGTGCTTTATCTTCTTTGCGCTCTATGTATCCATCAAAGTTCATAGCAATATTTCGAATGAGCAGCCGTCCCATTTGAGTGACTACAATTTTTCTATTTTTAATTTCTACTAATCCATCATCAATAAACTCTTGCATACCGTTAATTGCAGAACTAAAATATTTCTCAAACTCAATTCCGAACTGCTTATCTACAAGTGAGAAGTCGAGTTCAAAATCACACATCACTTTAGTGATTACATGACGGCGAAGAATATCATCTTCTGTTAAATAAACACCGCGTTCTATCGGTAATGTTTCATTATTTAAAGCATCAAAATATTCCCGCTCTTTCTTCAAGTTCTGTGAGTATGATTTTCCTATTTGACTAATACTTGTGATACCCATTCCGTACAAATCAGTTCCCGCATGTGTACTGTAACCTTGAAAGTTGCGGTACAATTTTTTATTCCTTTGAGCAACTGCAAGTTCATCGTCCGGTTTTGCAAAGTGATCCATACCGATAAAAACATATCCAGATTTAGTTAGTTTTTCAATCGTCATTTTTAATATTTGAAGTTTTTCTTCAGGTGTCGGTAAATCTTCAGGTTTAATCAATGCCATATGTTTTTTCATCCACGGAACATGAGCGTAATTAAATACAGCTATCCGGTCGGGGGAAATATTTATCGTTGCATCTAGAGTTTTCTCAAATGTCTCAAGTGATTGAAACGGAAGTCCGTACATCAAATCAAGATTGATACTTTTAAAACCAAGTTTTCTTACCCATGAAACTACTTGTCTTGTCATTTCTTCCGGTTGAAGTCTGTTGACAGCTTTCTGAACTTTATCATTAAAATCCTGAACACCCATGCTGATACGGTTGAATCCGCCACTTCGTAACGCTTCAAGATGTTCCTTAGTTAATCCGCGCGGATCAATCTCGCATCCTTCTTCTGCATTAGAACGAATTTCAAAACTTTTATTTATGAATGAAACAAGATCAGTAATTTCATCCGGATTAAGATGAGTTGGTGTTCCGCCGCCCCAATGAAGCTGAACAACTTTGCGATCGGTTTTAATAAATATTCTTAACAGATCAATTTCATTTTTTAAATACTTTATATATTCTTGAATGCGATCACGATTTCGTGTGATAATCATGTTGCATCCGCAGAAATAACAAAGCGTATCACAAAACGGAAGATGATAATAAAGAGAAAGATCAGGAGGATTTGCTTCGTTGTTTGTGCGGATTATTTCATCGAGATATTTTTCATTCGTAAATGATGAATTGAAATGCGGAGCGGTTGGATAACTTGTGTACCGCGGTCCGGGGCGATCGTATTTTTTAATTAATTGAAGATCTATGTTAAACATAATTAATCCTTATGAAGAAAAGAATCACTTCATTCA
>QYQI01000157.1 GCA_007280825.1 Ignavibacteriales bacterium
GTTATATGCTGACTCTGTAAGTTCTTCTTTAGTAAGATGAGTGTTGTGGAATATATATTTGAATACGTTTGCTAATGGAGTGCTTAGCTTAAAGAATAATGAAGTGACTCTATAAGTCTTACACGTGGCTATTGCTCCTTTAAAATCCTTTTGCTGAACTAATTCAGTAATTATATCTGCAAAATCGGTTACATATTTCTCTTTAAAACAGTTGAACTGTATAAATTTTTCTATAATAACTTTTATAGAAAGTATAGAACAAACTAACAAAATGAAAATAGTAAAACCGCCCTGCATTAATAATCCAAGTAAAGACTGGTCGAACATAATTCTCTCCTACGGGAAAATATTTTAAGAATAATTATTTATTAATTTTTTTTTGCCGATGTTTTATAAATTCAATGAATGCTGGTAATACCGAAATTAATATTATAGCAATAATAACAACTGAAAAATTATTTTTTATGAATGGGAGATTACCGAAGAAAAATCCTCCGTAAACAAATAACGCACACCAAAGAACTCCACCGACAATATTAAATAGAATGAACTTAGAATAAGTCATAGCTCCGACTCCAGCGACAAAAGGTGCAAACGTTCGAACTATTGGAACAAACCGGGCAATAATTATTGTTTTACCTCCGTACTTTTCAAAAAATTTATGAGTGCGGTCAAGATATTCTTCTTTCAAGAATCGTGAATTCTTTGCAAACAATTTTGGCCCGATATAATGACCGATCCAATAATTTACTGTATCACCAATAATAGCAGCAATAGAGAGTAGAAAAAATAAATAATGTACATTTAATGATCCTAATGCTGCAAAAGTTCCGGCTGCAAACAAAAGGGAATCACCTGGAAGAAAAGGAGTAAAAACAAATCCCGTCTCTGCAAACACTATGAGGAATAAAATTGCATAGGTCAAAGTACCGTATTGATTGATAATTTCGTTGAGATGCTTGTCCAAATGAAGAAATAGATCAATTAAATATTGGAGAAATTCCATATCAGATTTTGTTTAATTAATGAATGATTAATAAATGTTGGAAGTATAATTTCTACTTCTCATTACAAAAGTAAATAATTAATAACGGATTCAGAAAAGAAAAGAGAATAGAGAGATAAAAGTGGTATGTGTGCAATAGCCAATAAGTCGAACCGTTTAAAAGTGTTTAATACAAAAGATGGGACAAAATAACATAAATGGATTCCCTTAATGATACGACTTTTCATCAAACAGTAATGAAAGATTTATTGATCTGTAAAATTTTGCATTGAAAACGGAACGCTCGGGATTTTTAATTGAACAGAATTTTAAACTCTGAGCCGGCATTCTTTTCACTTTTTACTAACATGGTTAGATTATTTAAATCCGCATATTTTTTTATTAAAGCTAATGCTAACCCGTTACCTTCATATCTTCTTGTATAGCCGGTTTGTTCTTGTGTAAATGGTTCAAAAATATGGTCCAAATAATCGGAAGAAATTCCAATTCCAGTATCAGTAATAGTAACGCAAAGTTTTCCATTCTCATTTAAAAATTGTCTTACTTGAACACTGCCTTGCTCTGTATATTTAACGGCGTTATCAATGATCTCAGCAAATATCTGATGAATCATAAACTTATCACGAATGATTTGATTGAGATCAGTTGTCTTTTCAAAATGTAGATCAACATTTTTCTTTAGTGAAATATTTCGAAAATGTTTAATAAGCGGAAGTAGTATATCTTCTTCAAGTTGGATGATCTCATTATTCAGTTCATAATCGCCGGAATTTATTTTTGACATTTCAATAATACCTTCGATCGTTCTTATTATTCTTTGACTGCCTCTTTCTAACATTTCGAATAGATCATTCATTTCATAAGTTTCAAGATTGGCGGAGTTCATTTTTAATAATTGGGATCCGCTTAAAATAATATTTAACGGAGTTCTGATTTCATGGGACATCTGTGCAAGAAAATGTGTTTTAAGCAATGCGGTTTTCTCGGCTTCAATTTTAAGTAATTTTAATTCTTCATTAATAGAAATTTGTTTCTGGAGCATAAGAGCATTATTAATTGCAATAGCTGAGTGAATTGAAAGTGCAATTAAAAATTTTTCATCTCGTTCGCTAAATTCTCCGTTCTTGTTGTTTAATAATTGTAAGACTCCGATGATTTCATCTCTATTATTTTTAATAGGGAAGCAGATCATATCTTTTGTATCGTAACCTGTAATTGAATCAAATTCCGGTTTGAATCTTGGATCAGATCTAACATTTTTAATGTTAATCGTTTCACCGGTTTGAGCACAATAACCGGAAAGGCCTTCGCCAATCTTTAAACGAATTTCATAAGTTCCGGTGCCCATTGCTATCATTGACCATATTTCATTTTTGTTTTTATCAACCAGATATAATGTTCCTCGGTCGGCATTTGTAAGATCAACTGCAACATTTACAATATTTTTTAGAACTTCTAGAAGTTCTATGTTAGAATTAACAAGTTCGGCAGCTTTAATTATTTTTTGAAGCTCATCACTATCCATGTTTACTACTTATGAATTGATTATTAGAACCGGAGATAAGTTAAAAGATTGTTTTTAGAATTCCAATTAATACTTTTTTTTGAAAAGAAGAAAATGAATTGAAATACAAAAATCTTGCAAGGCAAGATTTTTTTAGCGGAGAGAGATTCGAACTCTCAGTATGGCTTCCCACTACGACGGTTTAGCACCCTGCTGCTGCCAGGTCAGCCGCTTCTTAAAATAAAAAAGTTCTCATGAGATTGAGAACTTTAAGAGCGGAGAGAGAGAGATTCGAACTCTCGGTAGCAGTTTCCCACTACGACGGTTTAGCAAACCGTTGGTTTCAGCCACTCACCCATCTCTCCGTGCTGAAATTATTTCAGTAATATTTCGTTGCAAATATAATACTTAACGCTGAATTATGAAGAGAAAAATTAGACTTAATTTGTAGTAAAGATCATCCTCTTATTTTCTTAATAACATACACAATCAAAAATAAAATAAATGCGGTAACAACCGCAGTAGGACCACTGGAGAAATCAAATTTGAATGCAAAGTAAATTGAAATCGGCGGAACAATAGCTCCCACTAAAACTGCTATTAGAAAAACATTTTTAACTTTTTTCGAAAGTAAAATTCCGATTGAAGAAGGGATTATCAAATAAGCAAATGCAAAAACATCCCCAACAAAACGCGTAGTAAGAGAAATTCCGGTCCCTACGACAATATAAAAAATAAGCAGCCATGCCTTAGAATTAATCCCGTGAGCACTCGCTGACTCTGCGTCAAATGTAACGAACTTTAATTGTTTTCTAAAAATTGCAAACACAGAAAATGTAAAAATTAATATACCAGCTAGAATAAAAAATTCTTTTTGACTTATGAATAAAATATCACCTTTTAGGATTGTTTCTACTTCCGCAATATCTGCAATAGGAC
Organism: Ignavibacteriales bacterium; assembly: GCA_007280825.1. GTDB lineage: Bacteria > Bacteroidota > Ignavibacteria > Ignavibacteriales > Melioribacteraceae > Fen-1258. The sequence continues at coordinate 3,450 of QYQI01000157.1, forward strand.
TTTTTTGAATAAACATTATTCTTGCGGCGATTGCTACAACGAAAATAATTCCGAGAATCCCATCTTGAGTTAAATATTTTTGGTGGTGTGTTTGTGAAAAAACTATCACTGTCGAAATAGCAAATAACAATGAATAGAATATCGGTTCAAAATTATTGAGGAAATCATTTCCTTGAACTGTTATGCCCAATATGTTTGCAATGAAAGTTTCGATGTGAATAACGTGCAAGAATGAAAAAGCAACTCCTGCAATTGCAACTTGAGTTAATACGGCACCAAGAAAAACAACTCTCTGTGATACAATAAATATTCCGAGAAAGCTGCAGATAATTCCGGCTAAGATACTTCCTAAAATTGCATAAGGGAATAATTCAATTAGTTGATGTATTGTTTCCATTAATTTTTCTTTAAATGTTTTGGTGTAATAATATATTCACCGTCAATTTGCGACACATGAAAATCCGAAGAATAAGTATTGCGCAGATTTGTCTCGGAAAGTATTTCTTCGATATCACCGAACTGAAAGTAGTTTTGATCTATCAGAATAATTTTCTTTACGATGTTTGCTACATCAGTTAAGAGATGGCTTACGAGAAAGATCGTTAATTTTTTTTCGTTGTGAAGTCTGGTAATCAGATCTAAAAGGGAATAGTGCGAAGGTGTATCCATTCCGTTGGTTGGTTCATCCAGAATTAAAACAGTTGGTTCAACTGCTAACGCACGGGCAATTAATGTACGCTGTCTCTGTCCGCCGGAAAGTGAATTATAATTTTTATCTTTCAATTCACTCATCCCGATATACGCAAGACTTTCTTCAACAATTCTTTTGTCCTCATTACTTATTTTTTTAAATGGACCGGATAGAGAATATCTTCCCATCATAACAACATCGGAAACAGTGTAGGGAAGAAGAGGTTGTACAGTATCGCGCTGAGGTACATAACCAAATCGAATCTGATCTTTATATAAATTACCACTGATAAGTTTGATATTTCCTAAAAGAGATTTTAGCAGTGTTGTTTTTCCTGCACCGTTCGGTCCAACAATTCCTACAAAATCATTTTCAACGATTGAAAGATTAATACCTGAAGCAACAACAGTTTTGCCATAACCGATAGATGCATCAGTAAATTTTATTATTTCTTTATTCATAAAAATTAACTGTTTTGAATGATTTGGTTAATGATGTTATCCATCATATCAAAGTATGAGTTCACACCTTTTAATCCATAGACCGCAGTTGCAACTTTTACAACCTTAACTCCGGTTAATTGAGAAAGTTGATTCGGTGCGGAGTCGCTGTAGAAATTTTCCATCACAATTGTTTTGATTCCTTTACTTCTAATTATTTGTACTAACTCAGCATTGTGAGAAGGTGATGGTGCTATACCTGGTTTAGGTTCAACAAATCCGGCGGCTTTAATACCAAATCTTTCTGTGAAATAAATCCAACTTGCATGAAAAAATAATAAAGATTTCTCTTTTACTTTTTGCATTGTGTTCGTCCACTCTTGCATTTTTTTATCTACTCTGGAAATAAATTCATCTAAGTTCTTTTTAAAGTAAGCTTCGTCTGGATGAGATTCACTTGCAAGAGTTTCATAAATTTCTTTAGTCATTACTTTTGCATTTTCCGGTTCAAGCCAATATTGTGGATTTCCGA
>QYQI01000100.1 GCA_007280825.1 Ignavibacteriales bacterium
ATTATTATTAGTTATGTAGATATAACCGGGTTTGCTCACTTCTCCAAGAACTAGTACTTTATAATCTTTACGATAAGTTGCATCGAAAGGAATTCTAATTCGATCCCCTCGCATTAATTGAATGTCACTCTTGAGATTAACAGCAATTATTTCTTCTTTTTCTCCAGATGAGTTTAAACGCGAAATTTCAGCTTTGGAAACATTTGCAAAAGCTGGATTAATGCCGCCTGCAAAGAGAATAGCATCCAAAAGGTTATCACCTTCCACAAACTGAAACTTAACTTCTTTATTTACGGCACCGCTTACATCAATAAAATTTGTATTCATATCAACTGCGGGGAATATGATTACATCATCATTTTTTAAATATGGATTGAATTTAAAATCTCCAGTCAATCTGTATTTTTCTAGATCAATCTTCACAGTTTCGCCGGAAAATCTTTTCAAAATTATATCACGTTTTGCAAAATTCTCTAATTCATTTTTGTACTTCATTAAAATACTGGATTCTTTAATGCCGCTAAGAGATTGAAGTTTATATTCAGAATAAATGCGTGTGATAAACTGATCTACTCGGTCAGTCATAACTGCAGGGAAAGTACCATTTACTATAAATGAACCGCCAATTGTTACACCTATTATTCCTGCCTTTGCAAGATCAAATTTATTTTGTGATAGATTATTGGTCTCTTGTGCATTAATCTGCAACTGAGATGTTGTAATTAAAATTAAAGTGATTAAAATTATTTTTTTCATATTGGTCTGAATTTAATTTTTATTTAGTCTATTGCCGTATTGTTGTTCATAATACTTTTGATATTCTCCGGAGATAATTCTTTCCCACCAATTTTTGTTTTGCAAATACCAATCGATTGTATCTCCAATAGCATTCTCAAAATTAAAAGTTGGTGTCCATCCTAATTCATTTTTAATTTTTGATGAATTAATCGCATACCTGCGGTCGTGTCCGGGTCGGTCCTTTACGTATTCAATTAGTTCTTCACCCTTACCTAGTTTCTGTAAAATCAATTTTATAATCTCAATATTTTTCATTTCACGACTTGCACCAATATTATATACTTCTCCTGTCTTTCCATTTTCAAAAACAAGTTCAACTGCTTTGTTATGATCAATAACATAGATCCAATCTCTAACATTTAATCCGTCACCATAGACCGGAAGTTTTTCCCCGTTAAGGGAATTAATAATCATCAATGGAATTAATTTTTCCGGAAATTGCATTGGTCCGTAATTATTTGAACATCTGGTAATAACAACAGGCAAACCATAAGTGTGATGAAATGACATAGCTGCCATATCTGCACTTGCTTTACTTGATGAATAAGGACTGTTTGGACAGAGCGGAGTTTCTTCGGTAAATAAACCTGTAAGACCTAAACTACCGTAAACTTCATCGGTAGAGATTTGTACAAATTTCTCAACTTGATATCTGCGAGCTGCCTCGAGCAAAACTGTTGTTCCTATTACATTTGTTCGGTAGAAAATTTCCGATCCGAGTATACTCCTATCAACGTGAGATTCTGCTGCGAAATTTATAACAAATTTTAGATTAAACCTCTTAAAAAGATAATCTACCAACTCATTATTTGCAATATCTCCTTTAACAAACCTATAATTCTTGTTTTTCTCAACAGTTTTAAGGTTTTCAAGATTACCAGCGTAAGTAAGTTTATCTAAATTGACAATAAAATAATCATCACGTTTAGGAAGAATATAATTGATAAAGTTACTTCCAATGAATCCGGCACCGCCGGTTACAAGTATGTTTTTAGTTGTCATCAATTTAGAATGCAATTAATCCGAAGTAGATTCCGGTTTGAATAAAAAATGAACTGCTGCTTAAATCCGATGGAACGTTTCCAACATCTTGATCATTGTCAACTTTCCAACTGCTTGCAAAAGTTGTAATGTAACCGCCGCCAATTCTGAAAGCAATAAATCTGCTTAATGGAATATCAACATTAAGTGTTGGCGTTATTGTTAAGAAAGTATTGATAATTTTTCTGTATATGTTCTGAGTGGTTTTATTAGAAACATCATTCCAGATGCCGCTCCAAGAATAATTATTTTGATTCTGAAAAATCTCTATACTCGAAGAACCGACTCCGATAATAGCTCCAACCGAAACCGCAATATTTTTTATGAATGGTAAAGAATACTCAACAGTTACTCCGCCAAGTCCGTAATTATACTTTACTTCTTTATTAAATCCATCCTTAAACCCGCTTGAAGTTTGAGTTCCGCTTAAACCAATTCCACCGATTCTTAAATTATCAACAAGCATAATGTAAGCATAACCGCCGCCGCCATAAACCAACATTCCTTTACTGGAAAGATTTTCCAATCCCATATTTTTTATCTGCAAATTAACTGCATCAACATTAGGAAAAACCAATGTTGGAGAAAATCCGCCTGCTGCACCAAATCTTGCAACCCAGCCAACATCTTCACCTTCCTGAGCATTGGTTAATCGAAAAAAAATTAATATCAAAAAAAGGATTAGTAATTTTTTCATAGGATTTATTTGTGTGTCTTTTTGGTGGATAAAATTAGCAATTCCGCTGACAAAAGAAAAATGATAAATCGCTAACTCTTCTTTAATAAATAAAGGCCGCACTGATTTTCGTATCTGTTCACCACAACAAGGAGAAAACCAATTACGGCCTTTAATTTTGCCGAACTATTCGCTATCGGATTTTAAATGCTTAATAATCTTGATAGCTTTTGTTGTAAAGAGTGCTATAAAAAGTAGCATTGCACCTAATAATATTAGTCCGTCCATAGTACTCCTTTATTTTATTATTACCATAAAGGAAAAACTTTAATCCATAATCTTTCTTAAGAATGATGAACTGTCATCTTCATCTCTATTTTTATTACTGTAATAATCGTTCTCTTCATAATCATTTTTTTCAGCTTTAAATCCGGTTTCCAATCCGCTTGGATCAAACAAATCCGGACTTGTTTTCTTTACTCTTAGGATAGTAGGAACATTCAGATCATCACTATTTTCTAATTCCATCGAGCCGCGTTTGGTTGGAAAACCACCCATGCCTACAACTTTTTTCTCTTCGCGTTTTCTTTCAGCTTTTTCAGTTTTCAAATTGCTGATCGGATTTGAGCCTGCTTTAGATTCAAATCCGGTTGCGATAACTGTGTAAGAAACATATTCATTCATCTGATCTTTAATTACTGTTCCAAAGATTACATTTGCTTCTTCTCCGGCAGCTTCAAAGATCACATTATTACCGGCTTCTACTTCTGCCATCGTCATATTTGTTGGGCCGGTAACGTTTAGAAGAATATTCTTCGCACCTTTAATAGAAATACCTTCAAGCAGCGGTGATGAAATTGCTTTTTGTGCAGCTTCAACCGATCGATTTTCTCCACTCGCAATTCCGCATCCCATTAATGCTTGTCCGCTGTCTCTCATTACAGTTCTTACATCGGCAAAGTCAACATTAATAATTCCTTTCACTGTAATGATATCCGCAATACCGCGAGTTGCTTCAAAAAGAATTTCATTCGGTTTGTTGAATGCAGCTTTTGCTGCCGTAGCTGTATCTATAATACTTAGTATTCTGCTGTTTGGTACAACAATCAAACTATCTACCAATTGACGCAGTTCATTAATTCCTTCATCCGCATTTTTCATGCGCAATTTACCTTCCCATGTGAAAGGTTTGGTAACGATGCCGATTACAAGTGCGCCAAGACTTTTTGCAATAGATGCAACAATCGGAGCTGCCCCTGTTCCAGTTCCGCCGCCCATTCCCGAAGTAACAAAAACCATATCGCTTCCTTCAAGCATGCGGGTGATCTTCTCCCGATCTTCTTCAGCAGCTTTTCTTCCTACATTAGGATCTGCACCTGCTCCAAGTCCGCGTGTTACGTTTGTTCCGATTTGAATTTTATGAGTAGCCAAACTCTCTTCGAGAACTTGAGCATCTGTATTTACAGCAATGAATTCAACGCCGGTTAAGCCGCGTTCGATCATACTGTCAATTGCGTTGCAACCGCCTCCGCCTACACCAACTACTTTTAATTGTGCTGACATTGGTCTTTGTGTTTCAAGAGTGAAGAATCTCGGTCTCTTTTCCATTGTGGACATAACTCCTCCTTGTTGTGGTATATTATTTATAGTTTATCAAAAAATTCTTGTAATCTTTTGAATAGTTTGATCACATTTAATTTATGTTCTGAGCCACTTGCTTTTACTGAAGTAAATTGTTCTGAAGATGATTTTCCCGGTATACCTCTAATTAATCCTGCGACAGTTGCGAATTCGGGACTTTCAACTTCATTTGATAATCCAGAACCAAGATCAAGAGGAACACCGATACGAGCAGGCATTCCAAAAACTTCTTCGGCTAATTCTGTACATCCTTTTAGTAAAGATCCTCCTCCGGTTAGTACAACACCTGCTTTAATTTTATTTTTGAACCCGGCTTGACGGAGTTCGTTATCAATTAAAGCGAATAATTCTTTCATACGAACACTGATTATTTGAGTAAGTAGTGATAAAGGAATTTTCACGTTTCCTCTTCCGCCAACACCTTTTATAAAAATATCTTCATCTTTAATGATTGCATGTTCGGTTGCGTAGCCGTATTCTTTTTTAAGTTTTTCTGCATCGGCAGTTACAATTCCTAAAGTCTCGCGAACATCATTTGTAACCTGATTACCGGCAACTCCAATTACTTTTGTGTGCTTAATTGCTTTACGGTGAAAGACTGCTATATCAGTTGTTCCGCCACCAATATCGATCAACAGTACACCTAAATCTTTTTCGTTTTCATCAAGCACAGCAAAACTTGATGCGATCGGTTGAAGTACATAATCTTTAACTGTAAAACCTGCACGCTCAACAGATTTTTTTATGTTTTGAATAGCAGGTATCGAAGCGAGAACTACATGATTCACAGCTTCTAATCGCGAACCACACATCCCGATCGGGTCATCAATTCCGCCTTGATGATCAACTGAATATTCTTCGGGAATTATGTGAAGTATCTGGCGGTCGGATGGAATTCGTATAGTCTGAACATCAGCCCGCAAACGATCTAAATCCTGCTCAGTTATTTCTCGTTCCGGATTATTAATTGTTACATAATTTCTATGACGTAAACTTGTTATGTGCTCACCCGCTACACCAACATTTAATTCTTTCACGGTAAGACCTGCTCTGTTGGATGCAATATGCATTGCTTCGGTAATCGCTTCAGCTGTCTTAGAAATATTTGCAACCAATCCCCGATTTAATCCTTCCGAAGGAGCGACGCCGAATCCAAGTATATTCAGATGATTGTCAACCTGTTCGGCAATTATCGCACAAACTTTTGTTGTTCCAAGATCAAGTCCTGCTATAATATTTTTTTTCATGATTTCTTTTGACCCTCCTGGCTATTCTGTTCTGTAATGCCGAGATATACGTGTCCGCCGTAACGCAAATCCACATACTCCATGTAATTATTTATTTCCTTCCCCTTCAAATAAGTCCAGAAATTATTGAAGTAGATTACTTTTCTAATTTCACTTCCACGGCCAATGATTACCGGATAATTCAAACTCGAGAAATAGAGAACGACATCATTCCCATTCTGCATATCAATTGATGATAAGCTGTCATACAATTCCGGATTTAGCAATTTTACTTCAGTAATTATTTTCGATGCTAATACGATGTCGCTAATATTTTTTAGAGAAGATAAGATTTTCACTCCGTTGCCAAGAACCGGATTGGAAATTATCGGGTAGTCAATTTTCTTTGTCTGAGGAAATACAGGAAGTATCTGAAGATTTTCTGTTATGATGTATTGATTAACACTGTCTACTAAAATTGAGTCAAATGTTTTTTCAATTATTTTTACCGAAACCTTACTGTTACCGTCATAACGTACTTCTGCTTGCTGAACGTAAGGATGCTTTTCAATCCTATCTTTTATGATTTGAAGTGTGAGCTTTTCATAATTATTCTTATCGAGCAGATTTGCATAACCTAAATATTGTTCTTTGGAAAGATGAATATTTCCGTCAAGTGAGATTAGATTTATCTTATAATCAATATCGTTTCTTAATCCAACCGATAAGTATATCATCAGCCCGATCGCAAGAATTAAAAACAGTGTGCTTAATATTTTTGCTGTTTTAGTCATTATTTTATTTTTGTTTCTCTTTTAAGAATGCAATAAACTTTTCACCGTATTTCCATATATCACCGGCTCCCATTGTAATAATGAGATCCCCTTGCTTATAAATTTTTTGGAGGAGTTCAGGAATTTTTGTTTTATCAGGTTCGTAGTAAACATTTCTATGACCAAAATCTTTTGCAGTATTTGCAATAAGTTCTCCGGTAATTCCTTCGATTGGTTTTTCTCTTGCCGGATAAACATCGGTGCAGATAAATACATCTGAGTTCAGGAATGAACGTCCGAACTCAGCATAAAAATCTTTTGTGCGTGAAAACAAATGCGGTTGGAATACTGCGATTAATCTTCTGTTCCATCCGCGACGAATTCCATCTAACGTTACATTAATTTCTGTCGGATGATGACCGTAATCATCAATAACCATTACCTCTTTGTTGTACTTTGTTTCGAATCGGCGATAAACTCCGTTGAACGATTCAAGTGCTTTTTTAATTACGCTGAACTCAACACCCATTTCTTTAGCAATCGTTACAGCTACAAGAGAATTTTTTATGTTGTGTAATCCGGGGATATTAATTCTAATTCTTCCTAGTTCCTTTCCAAGATAAATTACACTGAACTCAGAATGATTTTCCGAATGGGAAATATTTGTTGCACGAATATCTGCTTGCGGTGTTATTCCGTAAGTAAAGATTTTTTTATTGATCTGAGGAATGACATCTTGAAGAGCGGGTTCATCAAGACAAAGAACTACAAAACCGAAGAATGGAACCTTGTTTGCAAACTCTACGAATGCAGATTTTATATCATTCAAATCCTTATATGTATCGAGATGTTCTCTTTCAAGTGTAGTCAACGCTGCAATAACCGGAGTAAGTTTTAAAAATGTTCTATCAAATTCATCAGCTTCAACCACAATGTAATCGCCTTTACCTAAACGGGCATTTGTTCCGCCAAGCCCGCTCAACTTTCCGCCGACAATAATTGTCGGATCTATTCCTGCTTCAGTTAATACCAATCCAACCATAGACGTTGTAGTAGTTTTTCCATGCGTTCCTGCAATCCCGATTCCATATTTCATTCTCATACATTCAGCGAGCATCTCAGAACGTTTGATTACAGGAATTTTTCTCCTCATTGCTTCTTTTACTTCCGGATTTTCCAGATTAACAGCAGATGAATAAACCACTACATCGGCATCTTTCAAGTTTTCAGGAGAATGTCCTTCATAAACTTTGATGCCTAAACTTTCCAACCGTTCAGTTACTTCTGTTTTATTTAGATCGGAACCGGAAATCTTAAATCCTTGGTTTAATAATATTTCTGCGATACCGCTCATTCCTATTCCGCCGATACCGACAAAGTGAACATTTTTAATTGTCATCATCATCATAGTTTTATTCTCATATCATCTCGGCAAATTTGATCGCACTTTCGGCAATCGTTTTTGCTGCTAATGGTTTAGCAAATAATGAAATATTTTTTTTCATAATTTCCTGACGTGCTTCATTAAAGATTAATTCATTCACCACAGGAAAGAATTCGTCTTTCAAATTTTTATCTTCTATCAATTCTGCTGCGTTCACAACTTTCAATGCTTTGGCATTCATATACTGATGATTTGCAGCAACATTTGCCGAAGGAACGAATACAACAGGCAACGATAGAAATGATACTTCAGCTATTGTTGTAGCTCCTGAACGTGCAAGTACAATATCTGCTGCTGAGTATGCGGAAGACATATCACTGATGAATGGAAATATTTTCACTGATTCGTTCGAGAACTTTTTATAATGTTCATAATAAAATTGGCCTGTCTGCCAAATGACTTGAATATTGTTCGATACTAATTGATCTACATTATCAGCAACCGCTTGATTGATTGATCGTGCGCCGCCGCTTCCGCCAATTACCAGCAATACTTTTTTCAATTCATCCAATCCGAATTTTTTCTTTGCTTCGGATTTATCACTCAACCTCAAATTTATTCTTATCGGGTTACCGGTTAATTTTAATTTCGATTCGTCTCTGAAATATTTTTTTGATTCTTCAAACGCAATATGAATTTCGTGTGCTTTTTTTTCAAGGATTCTATTAGTAACCCCGGGATAACTATTCTGCTCAAGCAGCATTACTTTTACACCAAGTACTGATGCCGACCAAACGACGGGACCTGAAACATATGCACCGCATCCTATAGCTACACGCGGCTTGAATCCATAATTAATAACGAACGATTGAATCGCCGAAACAAATAATTTTACCGGAAACAGTAAATTCCTTAGGTCTAACTTTCGTGATAAACCGCTAATCCAAATTGCCTTGAAGGGGAAACCATATTCCGGTACGACACGTTCTTCAATTTTATTTTTTGCGCCAACAAATAAAATTTCAGATTCCGGTTTCATCAAACGAATCTGTTGGGCAACCGCAAGAGCCGGATATAAATGACCGCCGGTTCCGCCACCAACAAAAACAAAACGATATGGAGTTCTATTCTTCATTACACTTGAGCAATTTTTAATTCTGTTGTCTTAACCGTCTGTCTTCCCACATTTACAATAATTCCAATTGACACTGCAAAAAGAATAATTGATGTACCGCCGAAACTGATAAATGGGAAAGTTATTCCGGTTGTTGGAATTAATCCTGTAACAACACATGCATTTATAAATGCGCTGACTATTATGTTAAATCCTAAACCTAAAACGAGAAGCTGACCAAATCTATCTTGTGCTTTTTTGGCAATGACCAAACAAACTGCGAACAAGAAAAGAAATAAGAACAGAACAACTATTGCACCGACAAATCCAAGTTCTTCACCAAGAATTGAAAAAATAAAATCGCCGTAAGATTCCGGAAGAAATAAATCGCTCTGTCTGCTGTGTCCTAATCCAACACCCAAAAGTCCCCCGCTGCCTAATGCAATTTTTGCCTGCTTTACTTGAATATTTATGTCTCCGCCATTGATCAAACTTTCGATAAATGTTATAACTCTTTCACGTGAGTGCCTGAATATCATCATGACAGAACCCAGAGTTAAACTTACAGGGACAATAATGCCGAGTATATGTTTTATCCTAGCACCTGCAACAAATAAAATTACAATTGAAGTAATTACTATGATTAAACTTGTACTAACATTTGGTTGGATTAGAACCAATGCGCTAACAATCGCAACCCAGAATAACGGCAAAAGAAATCCTTTCTTAAAATCTTTTAGTTCGTCTCCCATTTTCTCCAGCATTACAGCCAAGTGAACAATTAAAATTACTTTAGCCGCTTCCGAAGGTTGGAATTGCATAAATCCAAGATCAATCCATCGTTGAGCGCCTTTAACTTTTGCCGCAAAGAGAAAAGTAAAAATCAATACGGTGATAATTAGTATTAATGCCCACTTACTGTACTCGCGGTATTTATCATAAGGGAAGTAGGAAAAAATTATCATCATCCCTACTGCAGCAAATACTTTCCATAAATGTGATTTGAATAAAAAGTAAAAGCTGTTAAATCTGGAAAAGCTGTAAGTACCGCTGGCAGTAAAAACCATAATTGCGCCAAGCATAATAAAACCCACAACTAATCCGATCAATATTTTAACCGATGTATTCATCAAACCAATTTGTTTACTTCTTCTTTGAAAACTTTTCCTCTATGTTCATAATTTTTGAACATATCAAAACTTGCACAAGCCGGTGAAAGCAAAACAACGCTACCCGGTTCTGCTTCTATCCTCGCTGTTTCTACACAAGCTTTAAGAGATTCTTTTATTTCTGTTAATATTACTGAATTGAAATAATCATAAACTTTCTGTGCAGATGAACCGATAGCATAAATTTTCTTAACATGCTGTTTAACTAATTCTTTAATTTGATCGTAGTTATTACCTTTATCTTTACCACCGAGTATTAGGTACAAAGGTTTATCAAAACTTTTTAGAGCTACGTAAACGGAATCTACATTTGTTGCTTTTGAATCGTTATAATATTCAACACCGTTAAGTTCACGTACAAATTCAATTCTATGCTCTACGCTCTTAAATGATGAAAATGCATTTCTAATTTTTTGATTCGGTACATCCAATAACTTTGCTATGATCAGAACAGGAAGTGCATTTGCAATATTATGTTCGCCCTTGATAAACAAATCGCTGGCAGAGCAGATCTCACTAATTTTTCCGAACCATGAAAAGAAGATCTTGCCTTCTTTATAAAAAGCGCCGGCTGGAACTTCGCTTAATAATGAGAAGGCAAGTTTCTGAACTTTTTTGTTCTTCAAATTATTTTTTATGTTTTGATCATCTGCGTTATAAATAAAAAAGTCTTCTTCGATTTGATTCTTGGCAATTCTAATTTTTGCAGAAATGTATTCAACAAAAATATTATTGTATCTATCAAGATGATCCGGAGTAATATTTAGTATCATTGAAAAGCGCGGCTTGAACTGATCTATAAAATCCAATTGGAAACTTGAAGTTTCCAAGGAAACAAATTCATCTTCTCTCACATCAAGTGTGATTTCGGAAAATGCTTCGCCGATATTTCCCGCTGAATAACATTTTATTCCTGCTTGATTCAAAGTATAATTCATTAAAGCCGTAGTTGTTGTTTTTCCATTCGTGCCGGTTATGGAAATAATACTGCCTTTACAAAACCATGATGCAAATTCAACTTCACTGACAACTTTTATATTTTTTTTCAGAGCATTAGTCAGTACAATAGAATTAGTCGGTACGCCGGGACTTGTTACGATTAGAGCGCAATCATAAACTTTCTCTGTGTGAGCGCCGCATTCATAAGCAATTGATTCAGACTTCAAAACAGAAATCGAATCAATTAAATCTTTTTCCGGACTGCTATCGCTTACAAACGGAACAGCACCAAGTTTCTTTGCAAGTTTGGCTGCACCTAATCCGCTGCGTACGGCGCCAATGATCGATATTTTTTTCCCGCTTATATCCATTATCTAATTTTGAATGAAGCTAAACTCATTAATGCTAAAATTATTGTGATGATATAAAATCGTATTACAATTTTCGGTTCTGCCCAATTCAGTTGTTCAAAGTGATGGTGAATCGGAGCCATCTTAAAAACTCTTCTTCCTTCACCGTATTTTTTCTTTGTGTATTTGAAATAAAGACGTTGAATGATCACGGATAATGTTTCAATAAAAAATATTCCGCCAAGAATTGGAATTAATAAATCTTTTTTAACAAGAATCATCATTACACCAAAAGCACCGCCGAGTGCAAGAGAACCTGTATCACCCATAAAAACTTGAGCCGGATAAAAATTGAACCAAAGAAATCCAAGTCCAGCACCGATCAACGCTGCAATGAAAACAGTTAATTCTCCACTGCCTGGTAAATAAATTATATTTAGATAATCTGAATAGATAACGTTGCCGGTTACATAAACTATTATTGCGAGCGCTAGCATTACAATAATTATCGTACCGATAGCAAGTCCGTCAAGTCCGTCTGTTAGATTTACAGCGTTCGAAAGTGCGGTAATAATGAAAACAACCCACGGTATATATAGATAGGAAAAATCCCAATTCAGATTTTTGAAGAATGGTAAAGTCGTTTGTGTATTGTATTGCGCAAATTCGGGTAAGTAATAAACCGCAAATCCAACAACTAGACCAACAAAAATTTGTCCCATTAATTTGTAACGGGCAATTAATCCTTGAGGAACTTTTTTGACTACTTTCAAATAATCATCTAAGAAACCAACACCGCCTAAAAACACAGTGCCGAACAAAACCAAAATGATATATATACTTTTAATATCGCTCCACAATAGGACCGGAACAATGACCGATAAGAGAATTATTAAACCTCCCATTGTGGGGGTTCCTTGTTTCTTCTTGTGTGTTTGCGGTCCCTCTTCACGAATCGGTTGGTCAATTTGATTTTTCTTTAACCGTCGGATTATTTTAGGTCCGAAAATAAAAGAGATCAACAATGCTGTAATAGCTGCAACCGCTGAACGAAATGTTAAGAAGCGGAACACATCAAATCCGGGTGGATTATAAACTTTATTTATATACTCAAGCAAATAGTAGAACATTATTCAAACCTTTTCTCCAATGTGTTAACAAATTCTTCCATCTTCATTCCGCGGGAACCTTTTACAAGAATAACCGAGTTCTCAATTTCTTCGTACTGTAAATAGAGAGACAATGCTTCGCGAATGTGAAAGTGGATTGATTTTACTTTTTTCTTTCTGAGTGCTTTGTTCAAATGTTTCATCATATTACCGGTAGTAAGAACAAATAAGTTTTTATCCGACGAAAAAAGCTTTGCTAAATCTTTATGTAATTTTTCAGATTGTTTACCGAGTTCTAACATATCTCCGAGTACGATTATTTTCCTTTTATGTGTTTTAATCTTTTTAATTAGATCTACTGCCGATTCTACCGAAGCTGGGCTTGAATTATAAGTGTCATCAATAACAACAGCATCTTTAAATTTCTTTACTTCTAATCTTCCATGAACCGGTTTAATATTTTTTGTTCCGTTGATAATTTCGTTACCTGTCAATCCAAGTTTTAGCACCACAGCAGAAGCCGCTAAAAAATTCTTTGCATTCGATTCACCATAAACTGGAAGAATGGTTTCAATTTTTTTTCCTTTGTATGAAATTTTAATTTTTGTTCTGCCGTCATTTGTATAATCTAAAATCTTCCCTTTTACATTTACAGAACCATTAAATCCATAGGTAATTTTATTCCAATAATTTTTTGAATGTTTTCTAATGATCGGATCATCCATATTCAAGAAAACCGTGCCGCCATGCATCTCGGTAATATCAAGCAGAGCAGATTTTTCTTTATAAACTCCTTCTCTATTCTTGAAATATTCTAAATGTGTATCGCCGATATTTGTAATCAATGCATAATCCGGTCTGGAAATATTTGCCGAATATTCAATCTCATTAAAATGATTTGTGCCTTGTTCGAGAACCAACGCTTCACACTTTTCATCAGTTCCTAAAATTGTTAACGGAACGCCGATATGATTGTTATTGTTCGCCGCTGTTTTAACAACATTATATTTTTCACTAAGTAGAGAAGCCATCATTTCTTTAACCGTTGTTTTACCATTACTTCCTGTGATTGAAATAACCTTTGCCGAAATTTTGTTGCGCCAAATTTTTGCAAGCTCGCCATATACTCTTGTCGTGTTATTAACAGCGACAACGGGAATTTCGAGGAAGCTAAATTTCTTCAACTTCCTCGAATCAATAATTACTGCATTAGCCCCTTTCTTAAGAGCATCGAGAATAAAATCGTGTCCGTCATATTTTTCACCTTTGATAGCAACGAACAAACTTCCTTTTTTTACTCTGCGCGAATCAATCTCAACATTCGAAACCGGTTTGAATGCATCGGGATTGTAAATCACCGCAGATGAAATATTAAATAAATCCTCGATCGTAATTTTTATCTTGCCCATTCAGTCAAATATTTTTGTGCAAGTTCTTTATCAGAAAAGTGTTTTCTAACACCGTTAATTTCTTGATAACTCTCATGCCCTTTACCTGCAACGAGAATAATTGCATTGTCTTCGCTTTCAAAAATTGCAGAATGAATTGCTTCTTCTCTGTTCTCTATAACTCGATAGTTATTTGATTTGATACCTTTTAAAATTTCATCAATGATAAAAAATGGATCTTCAGTTCTCGGATTATCCGATGTTATATAAATTTGATCGCTCATAGAAGCGGCGATATTACCCATGATGGGACGTTTTGTTCTATCGCGGTCTCCGCCGCAACCGAACACAGTGTAAACAGGTCTCTCTTCTTTAACAATATACCGAACAGCTGTAAGAGCCTGCATGAGTGAATCGGATGTGTGTGAATAATCAACAATAACTTTTTTATTTTTCTTTGAGATAATTTCAAATCTTCCGGGTACCTGCGGAGTATTTTTAATTCCATCAATTGCAATTTGATAATCTATTCCGCTTACAACTGCAGTCTCAAAAGCAGATGCTGCATTGAAAGCATTAAAATGTCCGATCAAACTTGTTGACAAATGATAATCTTTTCCTTTCCAGCTCAAATCAAAATTTGTTCCTTCAAGTGAGTACTTAATATTCTTAACTCTGCACAATGCTTTTTCACTTATTCCATAAGAATATTTTTGCGCTGATGAATCTTTTATCAACTTGCTGGAGCTGTTATCATCAATGTTATAAATAATTTTTCCGGTAGAAGAAATCATATCAAATAAAATCTTCTTCGATTCAAGATAGTGTTCAAAAGTTTTGTGATAATCCATATGGTCGGATGTGATGTTTGTAAAAATTCCGACACCAAATTTCAAGTAATCTACTCTGTTCAATCTAAGGGCATGAGAAGAAACTTCCATTACACATTGCGAACAGTTTTCATTCACCATTTGCGCTAATAAGGAATTGATCTCATGTGATTGTGGAGTTGTAAGCAATGTCTTCACTTCGTTCTTGCCGATATAATTTGCAATGGTTCCGATTAATCCAGTTTTAAATCCGGCTTGTTCAAAAATATTCTTTACAAAAAATGCTGTTGTGGTTTTTCCTTTTGTACCGGTGATACCGATTAGGTTTAATTTCTTTGAAGGTTCTCCGTAAAAAACATTTGAGAACTCAGCGAGTGATTTTCTACTGTCTTTAACAACAATCTTAATGCATCCTGAGTGAGAAAATATTTGATCCGGAATAGCTTTCGGATTTTGTAATACAATAGCAGCAACACCTTTATTAATTACATCGTTAATAAAATTATGTCCGTCAGTTTTGAATCCTTCAATAGCAAAAAAGAGCGAGTTGTTAGATGAAGTGCGTGAATCAATTGTTATTTCGGTGATCTCTTTCAGTTCGGCATTGCCAGCAACTTGAATAGTTTTCACCTTATTTAACAAGTCAGAAAGCTTCATTCAGTTAGTACTCGCAGTTACTTTTTTAATTAATGGTTCACATTTAAGAAGACAGACAGTACCTGGAATTATATTCGATCCCGGTTCGAGATTTTGCCAAACAACTTTGCCCGTTCCAATTACTTTATACTGCATTCCTATTTCATTTAACCGTGCAATTGCATCTCTCATTGATTGATTAATAAGATTAGGCATGGTTGTTGGGTTCTCATTATAAATTTTTCTTGTGGAAATATTTGTTAATGATTTATCGCCAACATTTAAAAACGAAACTGATTTTGTTTTAGGTGCCGTTTTGATATCGGCAACAAGTTGATCTATTAAATTTTGTTTTCTTTCAATTTTCTTTTTGTTTGGAACTAAACTCAGATTTGTTTCGATCATTCTTTTTGCAACCTCGCGGAAAATCGGTGCTGCAACTAAACCGCCGTATTGCCCGACTTGTGGAGCGTTGATCAGAATAAAACAAATCACTTTAGGATCATCTGCCGGGAAATATCCTATGAAGGATGAATTGTGCTGACTACTTGAATATGATTTATTCACAAGCTGTTGCGACGTTCCGGTCTTACCGCCGACAAGAACATCGGGCAGTTGGGCCTCTATACCGGTTCCATGCTCTACAACTCCAACCATAAAATCTTTTATTAAATCCGAAGTGGATTTTTCGATAACAGTTCTAATTTTTTTTGTTTGATTTTCTAATATGATCTTACCGTTTTGATCTGTAATTGATTTTAAGATGAACGGTTGTAATAATGTTCCGCCGTTAACAATTGCACTATAGGCAGCAATCATTTGAAGCGGTGTAACAGCTATTTCATAACCAAATGAAACAAATGGTTTTGTCAGAGCAGAAAAACTTCCCGGTTTTTTTAGAAGACCATTAGCTTCACTAGGAAGATCAACAGAAGTTGCATTACTAAATCCGAAATCGCGTAAATATTTATAAAGAGTTTCATCATCAATTCTTTCTGAAAGTTTTGCCATCCCAACATTACTTGATTGTTCCAATACCTGACGAACAGTAAGGTTCTCGTGCTTGTGAGTATCTTCAATTTTTACATTCTTGTAAACGAATGTCCCATTCTCTGTATTAATAATTTCATTCTCTTTCGCTAATCCACGATCAAATAATATTGACATGATGATTGCTTTAATAGTTGATCCGGGTTCGTATGTGTCAGTTATAGCTCTGTTACGTCGTGAGTCTGCTGGAAATAATTCATAGTTTGCCGGATCAAAATCCGGTGAGTTTGCTAGCGCAAGAATTTCTCCTGTGTTCGGATTCATAATAATTCCAACAGCAGATTGACCATTATATTTTTGCAACCCAGTGGATAATTCCTCTTCTAAAATTTTTTGATATGTTTTATTAATTGTTAAGTTGATGTTATTTCCCGGTATTGCTGCTTTAGATATGTTTTCATCTATTGAAAGGATTCTTCCTAACACATCACGTTCGTAAGTGTACATGCCGTCGGTTCCCATCAATTCATTTTCGTAAACTTTTTCAATTCCTTCTACTCCAACCATATCGCGGTTAACATACCCCAACACATGCGAAGCCAGACTTCCGTACGGATAAATACGGGTAAAGTCTTCTTCTGAGAAGAGTCCTTCAATAACATTCTTTTTTATTTGGAAAGCTTTATCCATAGAAACTTTCTTTTCCAGACAAACATTTGTAAATCCATCATCAATTATTTTTTTATAATATTCTTTCTTATTGGCAAAGACGCGGGAGAAAATGGAAACTACTGAATCAACTCTTTGCGGAGTCATCATTCTTCTATCCACATAAAATGAAATATTATCCATAGTGTAACTAAGTACTTCTCCATTCGCATCTTTGATCGTGCCGCGTTCAGCTTTAACGCTTTGCGGTTTATTCTGTTGTCTATCCGCAATGAGAGTATAATATTCATGTTTGGAAATCTGAATCGTAAATAATTTTACGATCAATAAAACAAAGACCAGCAGAAGTAATCCGGTTATTATTAGTGCGCGCGAATTAATCATATTTTTGATTTAATAACTTTTCAATTTGTTTTATTTGATCTTTTGAAACGGATATGGTTTCTAAATTATCGCTTGGACGAATGAGTCCGATCGAATCCTGAGCATAAACAACAATTCTATCTTCGGCTGTCCATTTTTGAATTTCTACCATTTTCCCTTCAACTAAATTGAGTTTTACGTTGAGAGAATCTTGTTTACTTATTTTTTGTCTATTCATTCTTTTAATTTCTGTTACACTTGCTACGTAAGTAAAAAGTAAAATTGCAACGGCCGTAATTATTTCTATAAAACTTTTAAGTGATGATCCTTTTTTCATTAAACTCTTTCCGCGACACGCATTTTAGCACTGCGAGCTCTACGATTAATATTTATTTCTAACTCATTAGGAGTTAGTGCTTTTGTAATCTTTTTTAATCTCTGTTTTTTATCACAAATACAAATCGGCGTTCCGGGCGGACAAATACAATCCAAGCTTTCATATCTAATTTTTTCTTTAACAATTCTATCTTCAAGAGAATGATATGATAAAACAACTATTCTGCCTCCGGGTTTTAATAGAGTTACCGACTTGTCTAAAAATATTTTCAATTCATTGAGTTCATCGTTGACAAAAATTCTTAAAGCTTGAAATACTCTTGACAAAGTTTTTGTATGATATCTTTGAGGTGTAATCTGTTCAATTATTTTTCTGAGTTGAGATGTGCGGGAAAATTTTTCCGTAGTTCTGAAATTGACAATTTTCTGTGCGATCTTTCTGGCGTTTTTTTCTTCACCGTATTCAAATAGAATTTTAGCAATCTCTTCTTGAGAAAATTTATTCAACAGATCTGAGGCAGTAATTCCTTTTTCAATATTCATCCTGAGATCAAGAGCTGCATCTTCTCTAAAAGTAAATCCGGATTCTACCGAATCCAGTTGATAAGAAGACACTCCCAAGTCCGCTAAGATGCCGTCAAAACCGTCAATGAACTCAATCTTTGATATTGAATCAATGTCTGTAAAACTTGTCCGGTAAATTGAAAATCTTTTATCGCTGCTAAATTTTTCTTTACAGTATTCAAAAGCTTTAGAGTCTTTATCTGTAGCAATTAATTTTCCATCGTCGTTTATTTTTTCTAAAATCTTTTCCGAATGTCCGCCAAATCCCGCTGTGCCATCGAAATAAATTCCATCCTTTTTTGTAACTAAATAATCAATGCTTTCTTTCAAAAGCACAGGTACATGAAAACTCATTTCGGTTTTTTCTGCATTATCTGTTTTGCAATTTCAGCAAATGGTTTTGTGTTCTCTTTTTTCTGAGTTTCGTAAAGTTCAGGGTTCCAAATTTCGATCTTCTTATTTTGTCCAAGGATAAAAACTTCCCGTTCTATCCCGGCGAATTCCAATAAATTTTTTGGAACTAATAATCTTGATTGAGAATCAAGTTTATATTCGGCAGCTAATTCAAAAAGCATTCTTTTGAAAGCAGATTCTTCTGGATCAAAATCATCAAGCTGGTTTACCCGGGTTAGTACTTCTTCTTTCCAAAAATCTTGAGGATAGATATCAATACATTGAACGATTCCGCGAGTCATTACAAAAGTTTCGTTCGCAGATTCATTAACATATTTTTTAAAAATGGAAGGGATACTTATTCTTCCTTTTGCATCAACAGAGTATTTAAAACTACCTATGAACATTGCTCATCCACCATTTGGGATTATTAAACACTATTACCCACCCAGATGCAAAATAACTGATTTTAGATGGGATTGTCAAGATTATTTTTGCAAAAAGAAAGAATAATGGGAATTGTGCTTTATAGTCAATTTGAGTTTTGAATGTTAGATTTTTAGAATTACGGAAAGGTTAAAGGAGGTTTCTTATGGCTAGAGCCACCTGGCGGAATTGAACCGCCGACCCACGCATTACGAATGCGTTGCTCTACCAGCTGAGCTAAGGTGGCTTATTAAGAGAAGATGGACAATGGTTGACGGATGATGGAAAATAATCTACATTAATCATCATACATCAAACATCATCCATTACTTTATCTCAATTTCTTTTTATGACGATTTTTTCTCAAGCGTTTCTTACGCTTATGGGTTGCCATTTTATGGCGCTTTCTTTTTCTACCGCAAGGCATTTACATTCTCCTTTTAATGTGTTTTAATTAATTCTTCTGCTTTTTTACCAATCTCACTTGTCGGATCTATTTCAACAGCTTTCTTCCACCATTCAACTGCTTTAACGGAATTTCCGGCTGTCGAGTTTACAATACCTAAATTTAAATGTGCAATTTGATGTCTTGGCTGGTACGTTAACGCCTTTTCCATCGCAGTTATCGCTTCATTATTCTTTCCTGTTTCGTAATAACAAACTCCCATATCTACAAGAACATCAGAATTTTTAGGATCAAGTTTTAAATAATCGTTATATCTCTCGATCGCTTTTGCTTTCAGTCCGGAATCATTTAACAAGTGTGCAAGATGTAATAAAGTTTCTTTATCGCCAGGATTCTTCTTTAGTGTTTCTTCATAAGAATTAATCTGCTCAAGATTATTAAGATCAACACCAGCATGAGGATTATTTTTATCATTAAATTGAGTTGAAGTTATTGAAGCCTGGCTATCAAAAATTCCGGAAGAATATATAATCACTCCGCATGCAACCAATAAAAACAAAATTAAGTATATAAGTTTTGTAGATGAAAAAGTTCTTACCAAATTTTCTTGATGATTTGCCTTTTTATTTTTTTCTTTTTGAATATTTTTTTTTGACTTCGAAAATTTAGATAATGAATTATTCTCTTCTTTATTCAGATGCTGTTTATCATTTTTTGATTTTACAGCAACACCACATTGAGGACAAAATTTTACTTCATAATTTATTTCTTCACCGCAAACTTTGCATTTAATCATTTATTATCCTTATTCATAACAACAAACAACTATTCGTTTACTAAATTATCTTTCATTCCAGAATCAACAGCAGATTTAAAATCTTTTGAAAACTTAAAGGTCGGAACATAATGTTCGCCGACATAAACTTTTTCGCCCGAACGAGGATTGCGGGCATAACGGGCTTTTTTCTTTTTTACTTTATAGCTTCCAAAACCCCTAATTTCAATACCCTTTCCTTCTCTCAGTGATTGGATTACAGTATTTAAGAATCCTTCAACAATCGCTTCGGTTTCTAGTTTGGTCAATCCGGTTCCGGTAGCAACTTTTTCAACTATATCGGCTTTCGTCATCTCTAACCTCTAATTTTAAGCTAAGTTACAGTAATTGCGAAGCAAAAAATATTAAAAAGCCGAACCAAAACAAATAAATAGAACGACTTTAATTTTTTTAAGTATCATAATAATCTCATTTGTGATTTATTGTTTCACTTTAATACAAGAAACTGACTAAAATATTCTACTAGATGTAAAAACAGCTTGAATTCATAATATTTTCCAATGGTATAGCATTTGTCTTAATAAGTAAAAAAAGGAAAAAAGAAATGACCCTTCTTCCAATTATATATACCAGTTTACTGATATTCTCCACGTTTCTTTTGTTTGTGTTAAGTATTTCCTATGTAGCATATAAAGCAAAAGCTAGAGGTAGATTACCACGCTCTCTTGAACCGATACTAAATCGCCGTTTAGCTTTAGCAGTTAATACATCACCCGTTAATAATTACGTCAGGAAACCATTCGTAAAACAGAGACAATCAAATCTACCGATTACTATTAACAATAATTTCTCAACCAAAAAACATTTTACACATGATGTGGGAACTAGGAGAACAGAAAGGCATAATTTAAATCCGCGTGAAGATTTCATGAGATTAAATCAACCAGAGAAGAACTACAATACAAACAAGAGTTCTACTGTTAACCCAAGAAACAAAACTACACAGTTTACTGAGCGACGCAGACTTGAAATAATGAATCAAAACGAAAATTTTAGAACAATTGAGGAAAGAAAAAGCTATAAAGAGGACCTTCCAAAACAGGGTCCTAACTTAGCAGAAATAAATTTACTAAATTATTATAGCGATAATAATGAATATGAAATGGTAACATTATCAGCCTCTCGTATAAGTAAAGCAATTTGAAGTTGCGTCTTCTCGTTTGGTTGGTAGGAAAAATATATTTTAATATCTTTCCTATATGGATATCATACCAATAATATATACTGTATTAATTATTGTAGTTGTATTAACAATTTTTACATTAACTTTTTCTTTTTACTCAGAAAGGAAAAAGCAAAGAGGGGCGGATGAAAATCCAAAATCCGTACCTGTGCATGAAATTCCTCCTCCAAAATCTGTACTCGAACGAAATAATTCCTTTCTAAACAAAAGCGAAAACTTACAACCCATTTCTATTTTGTCTCCTCAAAAAACAATTCAGGTAAAGGGGGGAAAAAAGGTTAATCCTTCTGACAAAATTGGGCTTGAATTAAAAAAAACAAAAAACGATAAAATTCTTAAAGACAATAAAAAGAAATTAATTCGCAATGGTAGATTAGAAGTATTGAATTCTATATCTGGCAATGATGTGAATAAAAACGTTAAATCTGAAATGAGTGGCGAACAAAATCCAAATCTAAAATCGTTAGGCAGTAACATTTTAGATAATTATTCAGATGAAGAAAAAAATGATATGTTTACCTTGAAAGTGAAGGATCAAAAAGACAAACCTAAAAACAAAACTTAATTTTTGATCTTTTGAATCATTTCTGACTATTTACCATCTAATTACGAACAACTGAAATTTGGAGAGATAATGATCGAAAAAATTTATAAGATTGAAGGAATGTCATGTAACCACTGTGTAATGGCAGTTAAGAAAGAATTATCAAAATTAAATCTTGCAACAATGGAAGTCGAAATAGGTTTCGCAAAAGTAAATTTTGATGAAACTAAAGTAAGCTCATCAGACATAGAAAAAGCAATATCGACTGCAGGATATAAAGTTCAGAAATAACAGGCTTTGCATGAAAAAGATAAATGTTCCCGTAGAAGGTATGACGTGTGCAAGCTGCGTAACACGTGTTGAAAAAATTATCGGTGGTTTTGAAGGCGTTAAGAATGTTAATGTTAATCTTGCAACAGAACATGTTACGTTTGAACTAGAACATGATAATATCAATCTTGATTCAATTGCAAAAGCAGTTGAAGATTACGGTTACAAATTAAAACTAAATCCGAACACTCAAAATGATTCACAAAATATAATCCAAGATAGTATTGAGTTGGAAAAAGATAAATATTATGAACAAATCAAAAAAGATTTTTTCCTAGCTCTGGTTTTAACACTCCCCATTTTTATTATCAGTATGCTGTTTGATTATTCTTTCTTTCAGAATATTTGGAGTTTTTCAGCAGATACTACTCATAAGATTTTATTAATACTAACTACACCAATAATTTTTATTAGCGGAAAAAGATTCTATACGATTTTTTGGACTAACCTAAAACATTTTTCTTTTGAAATGAATTCTCTTGTTGCAATCGGAACAGGTGCAGCGTACGGATACAGTGTAATTGCAACTTTATTTCCTTCGGTTGTTTCCATTCATGATGAATTACCTCATGTTTATTTTGAAACCGCCGGGGTAATTATCACACTGATATTAATGGGTAAGCTTTTAGAACATAATGCTAAACAAAAAACTAATTCCGCAATAAAAAAATTAATAGAGCTAAGACCAAAAACAGCAAAGGTTCTGATTAATAACAAAGAAACTGTTGTAAATATTTCTGATCTAAAAGTTGGAGATGTTATAGTAATCAAACCGGGAGATAAAATACCTGCGGATGGAATTATTATCTGGGGCAATTCATCAGTGGATGAATCAATGATTACTGGGGAAAGTCTTCCGGTCGAAAAGACAATCGAATCTAAAGTTATTGGTGGAACTATTAACAAAAATGGCTCATTCAATTTTAAGGTAACTGAGATTGGAGACAATACCGTACTTGCTCAAATCATAAGATTAGTTGAACAAGCGCAAGCATCAAAACCACCGATACAAAAATTAGTAGATAAAATTGCTTCAGTATTTGTACCGGTTGTAATAGTAATTGCATTAATAACATTTTTAGTGTGGCTATTTATTGGCGGTCATAATTCCTTCAGTCAGGCCCTGGTTAATTTTGTGGCAGTACTTATTATCGCTTGCCCATGCGCGCTAGGATTAGCTACTCCAACTGCTATTATTGTCGGTTCGGGTTTAGGGGCATCAAATGGAATATTGATTCGGAATGGCGAAAGTCTTGAACTCGCACAAAATATTTCTACAATTATTTTTGATAAGACAGGAACAATCACTGAAGGTAAGCCAATAGTTTCTGAGATGGTTATAAATAATATTTCAGAAGATGAATTGATTCTCTTGAGTGCTTCTCTCGAATCAAAATCGGAACATCCTTTAGCGCTTGCAATCGTTGAAAAAGCAAAATCAAAAAATATTTCGTTATTACAACCGGAAACTTTCAAAAACTTATCCGGTTTTGGATTAACAGGAATCGTAAACAATCGTTCCCTGATAATCGGAAATCTAAATTTGATGAATGAGTATTCGATCAAAACAAATGCAATGAATGAACATTATGATAAATTAATTATGAGCGGAAAAACAATTGTATTCGTAGGTGTTGACGGAGAATTGAAAGGATTGATTTCTATTGAAGACAAATTAAAAGTTACATCTGCCGAAGCAATTAAAGAATTAGGTAAGATGAAAATCAAAACAGTTATGCTTACCGGAGATAATTCTAAAACTGCAAGACTGATTGCGGACAAAGTTGGAATTACAGATTTTAGATCAGAAGTACTACCGGACGAGAAAGCAAATATTGTGAAGGAATATCAGAGTAAAGGTGAAGTTGTAGCAATGGTTGGTGATGGGATCAATGATTCACCCGCGCTTGCACAAGCGGATGTTGGAATTGCTATCGGTACAGGAACAGATGTTGCCATTGAAACTGCTCAGATAACATTAGTACAAGGAAATTTATTATCTGTTGCTAAAGCAATTAATCTTTCGAAGAATACAATAAAGACAATTAAACAAAACTTATTTTGGGCGTTTATATATAACACTGTTTTAATTCCATTAGCTGCTTTCGGAATGTTGAACCCGATGATCGGCGCTTTGGCTATGTCGTTAAGTTCGGTTTCGGTTGTAAGCAATTCACTGCGGTTAAAGAGAGCAAAAATATAATTCGTAGAGACGTTGCATGAAACGTCTCTGCTAAAGAAATTGTATGAAATATTATTTACGCGGCAATCTTTCCAAATAAGAACTTGTACTGAGAACCCCAAACGTATTTATTTTTTTTAGCTCCTCTAAAGATTCGCAATTCAAATAGCTCATCGCACTTTTTAATCCATCGGAGATAGCATTAATCACACTCTTCACTGCACCTTTGTATGGTACCATTGTTTCTTCACCTTCAATGAACTCGCCTTTCATTTTAACACCAAACGATGCTGAACCGCGGTATTTTTTCCAAAGTTGATCGCTGTATTTGATCACTTCACCAGGCGTTTCTTTTGTCCCTGCAAGCATTCTTCCAAGCATTACTATATCTGCACCGGAAGCCAAAGCTTTTACTACATCGCCGGGACTTTTTATTCCGCCATCCGCAATTAATTCTATCATTAATTTTTGTTCCTCGCGTGCAAAGTAAGTATCTAACACAGAAGAAACTTGTCCAATTCCAATTCCCGTTTGAACAGAAGTAGTACATACGCTTCCTCCACCAATTCCAATGCGAACAGCATCCGCACCGGCATCAACAAGTTGTTTCAATGTTCCGCCGTGCGCAATATTCCCGACAATTACTTTTACTTTGTATTTCTTTTTTATCTCTTCGCATTTATTAAGTACATGAGCATTGTTTGCGTTAGCAGTATCAATACATACAATCAAATTGTTCGTTGCGATTTTTTCCAAGAGCTGATCTTCAGCAGTTAAGCTAACCGAAACAGCTTGAATCCCTTCAATAACATTTCCATTTGAAAATAATTCACTTAATGAAGAATCAAATCTGTTCACAATTCCGATACATCCAGAATTAGAAAGCTCCTTCGCCATTGCAATTCCTGTAACCGTATCCATCGGACTTGAAACAACAGGTACAGTTAATTTTTTCCCAAGAAAAGATGATTTTATAGTTACTTCCAATCTGGTTTTTTCTCGAGATATTTCCGTAGGTATTAAACTGATGTCGTCATAAGTAAGTGAAAGCGAATAATTGTTTAGTTCATGTTTAGAATAAATTTTCATTTTATCTCCAGTCTAAAAGCAAAATAATATTTAATTAATCCAGTATTTCCGGTTTGAATCTATGGAATTTTTTCTTTCAAATCTCTGATTAGTGAAAAAAACTCTAAATGTTTTTTATCTTTCTCATGTAAGCAAGTCAAAGCAATTTTTTATAATTTGACTAACCTTTTAATCAATGGAAAAATCATGACAGAACAGACCAATACTGCTAAATCAATCAGCTGGAAATTTCCAAAAGATTTTTGGATTGCAAATGTAATGGAGCTTTTTGAACGTGCCGCATACTATAGCTTCTTCATCGTTCTTACTCTCTACCTTACAAACATTGTTGGTTTTACCGATAAAGAAACCGGTGTAATTGCCGGAATTTTTTATGCGGGAATTTTCTTTCTAACTCCATTTATGGGTGCCGCAGCTGATAAGATTGGTTTTCGGAATGGAATGCTTGCAACCTTTACTTTATTAACAATCGGATATTTATTTCTTGCATTGTTTCATTCAAAAATGATTGTTCTTTTCTTTTTGATGATCGTAATGCTCGGCGCTTCATTTATCAAACCGCTTATCACCGGAACAGTTGCAAAAACAACAGCTACGGATAACCGTGCACGCGGCTACTCTTTATTCTATTGGGTAGTTAACATCGGTTCGTTTAGCGGAAAAACTTTTGTTCCATTCATCAGGCAAGGATTTGGATTAGAAAATGTTTATTT
Organism: Ignavibacteriales bacterium; assembly: GCA_007280825.1. Classification (GTDB taxonomy): domain Bacteria; phylum Bacteroidota; class Ignavibacteria; order Ignavibacteriales; family Melioribacteraceae; genus Fen-1258. The sequence goes on from QYQI01000100.1 coordinate 26,098, forward strand.
CTTTTCGGCGGCAATGGCATTATTTGCGTTACTCTTTGCATTATTTTTTTACAATCCACAAAATTTTGCCGGAGAAAAAAAGAGTGTTAGACAAATTGCTCAAACACTTCTTAAAGTTGTTAAAACTCCACGCTTAATATTTTTGATATTAATCGTTTCCGGTTTTTGGATTACACAAGGGCAGCTTTATGCATCAATGCCAAAGTACGTTATAAGATTACTCGGCGAGCAGGCAAAACCTGAATGGCTTGCTAACGTAAATCCACTTGTAGTAGTTCTTTTTGTAGTATTAATTACTCAATTAATGAGAAGAAAAAAAGCAGTAACTTCAATTTTTATCGGTATGATCTTAATGCCGCTCTCTGCTTTCGCAATGTCGCTTGGGCAAAGTTTTGAAGGTACTGTTGGAAATCAAATTCCCATATTTGGTTTATTCAGTCTTCATCCTTTAACCATGATGATGATTGTCGGAATAGGTATTCAAGGTTTGGCGGAATGTTTTATCTCACCGCGTTACCTAGAATATTTCTCTTTGCAAGCACCAAAAGGTGAAGAAGGAATTTATCTCGGCTTCAGTCATCTATACAATTTTGTTTCTGCACTTGCGGGATTTATTATGAGCGGTTTCTTGCTCGATGCATATTGTCCCGATCCAAAAACTTTACCGGTCGGAATCTCTGAAGTTGAACGGGCATCATATTATGCACATGCTCATTACATTTGGTATTACTTCTTAGCGATTGGATTTGCTGCAGCAATTGCTCTTTACATTTTTAAGAATGTAACAGAAAGAATTGATAAGAAAAAAACTGCATCGAGTTAATCTGTAAGATTAACTTTCATAGAATCATCAACAATAATATTTTTTCGATACAAGAACGAATGATTTCCATTTTTATTTGCTGCAATTATTCTGATCGGGTATGTACCGGGTTTGATTATTTCTGTTCTCACTGAAACAACATTTGTTGTTTTATCAAATGAAAACTCTTTCTCTTCTTTATTAAAATAAATTTGAATTGACTTAGAATTTATTCCTACAGAATCTTTGAGTAAAAATGAAGCATCCAATATGTTATTATCTAATCTCAAACTATCATGAAGAAAATTAATTTCCGGTCTGCCGTCTCGTAAATATTTAGCAAGTCCTCTAAATATTCCCCATGCCTGAATCTGATTAAACTCCTCATTATTCAAACGAAGTTCTTCAAAGTGATTTGTATGAAAAGCACATTCAACAAGTACTGCCGGTATATTAGTTTTTCTTAGTACAGAAAAACCTTCACCCGGATAGATATTGTAATCACTATATGTGCCGTCAAAAGAACCAAGTCCTCCGGGAGTTCTCATTACATAGGAAAGATCACGCTGAATGTAACGTGCCATATCGTGATTACAAGGTTCGTATTCGTAATCAGTTTCTCTTGCATGATAATATGTTGAAGTGTAGTTGGTATAATCGTCTTCTGTTTTCCCCGGTGCATTATGATGAATGCTGATAAATATTTCCGCGCCACTATTATTTGCCAATTCAGAACGATAAGCAAGTTGAACTGTAGTGTCTTTATCACGCGATATTATTACCTGCGCTCCGGCTGATTCAAGATATTTTTTTAGATTTAGAGCAACTCTTAAATTAACGTCAGCTTCTATCACATCTCCTTTACTGTTTTTATTTTTTCTGTCTTCCCCACCGTGTCCGGGATCTAAAAATATTTTTCTTCCGCTAAGATATTTGGAATATTCTAAAATTGTCTTTTCTCTTTCGTTAATATTTTTCCAATCTGTGGGATATTCGTAAAGTGGAATGATTGGCTTGGACGAACAGGCAACCAGGAGTATTGCTATTAATAAAGTAAATATTTTTACGAAAATATTTTTATGCATTTGTTTCCTTCTAAAGCGTAATGACAAGAAGAGCAATGATGTAAGTTTGGTTTGTAATCACTATTGTAAATCTTACGGATACTTTCATCCAACTCACTACTGTATCTATCCAAATCAGTACGATTAATGTCTTTTACAATTAGTTCATCGGCAAATTTTAAGAATACTAATCTAAGCTGAAAATTCTTGTACGATTTAAAAAGTTTTGATAGCACGTAGGCATAAAATGTAAGCTGTGGTATATAACTTTCCGCCCTGGTATTAAGTTGATCATAACTAATATTGTCAGTTTTGTAATCTATAATTATCAATTTATCTTTTTCAATAATTAGTTTGTCAATAATACCGTAAAGGTAATGTTCTTTTTCTTCGCAATATACTTCGAACTCATTCTTATAGTTATCACATCTAGAAATCGTTTGATATGTATTTGAGTCGTAATACTTTTCGATTTCTTTCAATAAAGAAATCTGAAAATCATTTCTTTGCAAATCATTTGAAAACGATTCCAATGATAAATGAGCCATTAAATATTGAGGTAATTCTTCTCGAGAAACTTCCTCTTTTAAAACAGTGTGGATTAATTTTCCTTTCAATTGTGCATATTGTCGTAATTCATCATCTTCAATTTGATTGAATTCGAAATCATTAATCCGTTCTTTAACGAGATTATAAATAGTTGAGTATCCTAACTCATAAGTAAGCTGATACTTAACCGGGCACTGTGTAAACATTGATATCTTAGTCGCTGATATAATCTCACGTTTAGGTCTATCATAAATTTTTTGAGTGAGAATAATTTTTTCTTCAAGAGTGGGCTTCTTTTTGATCTCTATTGTTTTAACTTCTTCAGTCTCTCTAATAATCGGGACATTCAATGAAACATTTTTATTATAAAATTTATATCCACCATTTATCAATTTCATGAATTGAACTTCTGAAGATAAATTAAGTTCATTCGCAGAATAATCAGCATTGAGTCCTTTTAGTATTAGATCAAGAAAAGAGTTTTTATTCGGTTCTTCTTTTTTCAATTCTGCACTGATAAATAAGTAATTCTTAGCACGTGTTAATCCTACATATAAAAGCCGTTTTATCTCAGCAAAATTTTTCCGGTAAATAATGTAATTATAGAGCGAGACTATCGGAGCCATATCATATTTATTGAAATAATTTCCATCTGTAGGAACTTTTGCAATCACTCCAAAATTTTTGTCGCAGATCAATGATTTCGATTTTACAGAACTATCTTTTACGGTATCGTTGCAGTTGTAAAGGAATACAGCTTTAAATTCTAATCCTTTCGCTTGATGTATCGTTAATATCTTTACTGAGTTTTCATCGCGTGTAACTTGTGCTTGCCCTTCGTCTTCATGGTCTCCGATTGACTCACGCATCGAAACGGTGAAATCGTATAAATTCTTAAAACTCTTTTTGGTAAATGCCCGCGCTAATAACAATAATTTTTCTACGTTCGCTATTTCTTGAGATGAATTCTTTTTAGATGCAATCACAGCCCAGTAACCGCTTTCCAAGAGAATTTTTCTGATAAGAGAATAGATTTCTGTGCTGGATGCAATCATTAAATTTTCGTTTAATCTATTATAAACTTCTTTTAATTCAGAATTATTTTCCGAACTGTTCTTTAGTTTATCATAAAAGGTGTTTCCCTCTTCAAGAGATATTTTATAAAGCTGAAGATCGGAAATATTAAAAAATGGTGATCGCAATATTCCTATTAATGCAGAATCATTTTCATTCTTCAGCAGAAACGAGAGATAATTATAAATATCATAAATGATTTGGCGTTGATAGAATCCTTTTCCGCCGACAATAGAATAAGGAATGTTTTTTTTTACAAATACTTTTTCCAACTCCGTAAATGAATCCCGCTTACGGCAAAGTATTGCAATATCTTTTAGCTCAACTTCATTATCATAAACTAACTTTGATATTTTTTCTGCGACCAGATCACATTCATTCGCTTCATCACCGGCTTCAGATAATAATATTTCAACTTTACCAATTTCATTTTCATCCTTAGCGCAAACCAGTTCGTTATGCTCAACTTCATTAAAAAATTGATTCGGATTATTAAAGAGGTTCGAGAATATTTTATTTATGAATAGAACCAGAACAGGTGCCATTCTAAAACTGTGAGGTAAGCTTAGTAGCCTGCCTGCCTTCTCAGTTCCGTAAATTTCTTTTTTTGTTTTATTGAATACTTCCAGTTCCGCATTACGGAACATATAAATACTTTGTTTCTCATCGCCAACAACAAATAGATTTCCACTGCGGAGATTATCCAATATGGGCATGAATATTTCATATTGAAGTTCATTCGTATCTTGATATTCGTCTATCATTATATAACGAAATTTTTCTCGAAGAAATATTTGTACTTCTTCTCTTTGCAAAACTTGTTGTGTAAATATTAAAAGATCTTCAAAATCGAGATAACTTTTTTGTTTTTTCCTATCAGTATATAATTTGTTCGTGCTGTTAAAAATATTAAGGTATGCTTTGCCGATTCGAGCTAATTCTATTTCATGTTTTTTCTCATCATTGAAAGGGAAAAAAGGCAGCAGCTCTTGAAAAAGTGAACCAATTGTTTCTACTTGATCCTGAAATTCTTCCCGACCATTAATTAAATAACCGGTTTTACGAACAGTGAGTTCTTTGGTTAGTGATGAACCAACAAATTGTTTAAGATATTTTATTTTGTTAACTGATGACAGATCTGTAGTAAAATGATTTAGTACATGTTCGGTTTCCAATGCATGTTTATTGGTTTTGTTCTGTTTAAGGACAAAATCATTTATTGTTCTAAGAAGCTTTAGAGCTTCTGAAATCTTTACGGAAAAAATCTGATTGAAAACAGTTTCGAATTCTTGACGGAAAAAATTTGCGATTTCAGTTTCTGATCTTAAATATAATTTCCCGGATAACTGGTCAATCGTGTTCTTTTGATTTAGTGAATTCTCTAATTGTGCAATGAAGATTTTTTTAGAACCGAAGTAACGGATGATATATTTTAATTCTTCCGAAGTCTCCGAGTTTTTAATATTTGTGTTTATCGAATCTTCGACACATAACTGAAATATTTCATTAGCTGTTGATTGATCAATAACATTAAAGTTTGGATCAATTTCCGCTTCAGGGGAAAATTCCCTTAAAATGTTAATACAAAAAGAATGTATCGTTGATATATTGGCTGAGACTAATTGTCTCCTTATTTCCTCAAGTTTCTTACGCTTGCCTGAGTTTTCTTCCGAAAGAATTCTTTCATCTATCTCACGGGCAATTTTTTTATTAAGCTCGCCTGCAGCTTTATCTGTAAAAGTAATTGCAACTATACATGATAAATCTATTTCTTCATTCAGCAAGATCTCGACAAATCTTTTAGACAGCACAAAAGTTTTTCCGGAGCCGGCATTTGCAGTCAGCGAAATGTGATTTCTATAATCGAATGCATCTTTCTGTTGTGGAGTTAGATCGAACATTATTCAGCTAAAGGAATTGTTATTAAAAATGTAGTGCCTTCATCTGGTGTTGATTCTACAGAAATACTTCCTCCGATATTATCAATGAATCTCTTTGCCAGGTTTAATCCTATTCCCATACCTTTTGTTTTCGTAGTAAAATTTTCATTAAACACCTTATCAATATTTTCTCTTGGAATTCCTTCTCCATTATCTTTTATTCTCAAATGACAGTATCCGCCCTCCGCATTAATTGCAACAGTAATAATAGTTGAATCCGCCTGGATGGAATTTCTTATAAGATTTACAATTGTTCTTTTTAGATGATCTTGGTCAGCATTAATAAATATTTCAGATTTCTTTGCATCAAATATTATTTTTCTTTTTTCTTCATTAAATAAATTTAAGGTTTCTTTTATAACAGAAACTGCATCTAATTTTGAGATGCTCAATTTTGGCATTTGTGCAAAGTTTGAAAATTCCGAAGCAATATTTTTAAGTATCTCTATTTGTGTTATAATTGATGAAGTAACTTTTTCAAAAATAGAATTGAACTTTGGTGATTTATCTTTATGTGCCGTAATCAATTGCTGAACATTAAGTCTCATCGGTGTAAGAGGATTTTTAATTTCATGAGCAACTTGTTTGGCCATCTCTTTCCAAGCTGTTTCTCTTTCAAATTGCGCAAGTTCAATTTGACTCTGCTTAAGTCTTTTAACCATCGCATTGAACCCATCTATCAAATCCTTAATCTCACCGCGTGTTCCATAATTAATTTCAACATTCAAATCCCCTTCACCGACTGATTTTGTCCCCCCGGTTAACCGTCTTATAGGAGAAGATATTTGTTCAGCAAGTATTGTACTAAAAATGGACAGAAGGATTCCAGCCAATGAAAATATTCCGAACAAGATAATATCAAGTTCAATATCAGATAAAGGAAGATCAACCTTATTAAACAGATCGGAGACTTTAATTATAAATTCGTCTCCGTTAATGGAAGAACGATGATAGATAGAATGGATAGTTTGATTTTCGAATTTTTCTTTCACATAATAATTTTGATTTACACTTAATACGGTTTCATTATAAACCGGTGCAGGAAGTGTCTGCGGAAGTAACCCAATTTCGTAAAATATTTTATTAGAACTGTAGATCATATTAATATTCATGAAAAGAGAAAAGGAAATATTAATATCATTAGCAGCTTTTTCATATATAAGCTGTGAGTTGATGTTTGATTCTGTAGAGTAAAGTGATAAATATGACTCAACTTGTTGAGCAAGTTCAGTTAATCTTTTCGTGAGAAGTTCTGAATTTTTTTCTTCTGTCAAGTTTCTAAAGTAGACGGCAACCAATATTAAAGGAACCAAAGAGACTACCATAAATGCGCCTATCAGCCGTGTTCGATATGCTGATAGAACAATTATAGTTTGTTTCATTTTTACGATAAAGACTATAGATAATATGAATAAAATTATTATTGTGTGAATAAAAAATATTTTAAAGAAATCAGTTAGACTCCAAGAAAAGTTTTTTTCTTCAACGGCAACTGCAATTATTTTATGAATTGAAGGTGTGTTAATTTTTAGGAGATAGAAAAGATAGTTCTCATTATTCAGCTCAAGATTCATCCACGCTTCGTTAAACGAAGTAAACTGTGAGTTAAGAATAGAGTACTGGCTGGAATCCGATAATGTTATGCCTCCGTAAGATCTTACAAGTTCGCCGTTATGGAAATCAAATATTTTCAATTTATCATAGTCAATAGCTGAGGCAATACCTGCTCTCAGGGGAATTAAAAATTTTGGTAATTCAGCATAATGAAAATAATCTTCATTATATATTGCTGAAACTAGAACATACCCAATGATTTTTCCTTCTGATAGAATAGGAGAAGTTCCAATAAATGTTACTCTATCACCGAACATATTTAATTGCTTACTTATTTTTAAGCTATCACCAGATTGCTCTATAATTTGCTGCAGCTTGTCGGTTAATAATTCATTAGATGATGAAAATCCACCGAGATATTTTTTTTGATCATCATAGAAATATATAGAAGAGCTAAGCCCTTCCTTATAAAGCATACTGTTTGTCCAAACAATAAATGCATCCGCCGAAAGATCTGCATCATTGAAAAATGAATTAGCAACTTTGTCGCTTGTTTGAATTCCACTTAGAGTTTGATAAACCATAAACTCAATCAAGTTCTCATCTGTCCGGGTGATATCATGAGCTGTAGTTTTTAATGATTCTCTTTCAATTTCGGAATTGTAGAATGTTAATAAGCTCACTGATAGAACTGAAGCAGCAAATGAATAATAGACATAATGCAGTATTGATTTCTTCCCAGCATTAAGAATGATTAGTGCAAGCAGGAAAGTTATAGTGATAAAAATAATTCTAATTAACGGAGTTCCTTGAGGTTCGTTTTGAAGCAGATCAAATAACCAGCCCGAGATTTGGAAAATGAAAAAGTATATTAAATAAAATGTGAATTTATTTTTAGGAAATAACTTTGGCTTATAATTTAGAATTAAAAGAATTAGTATTATTGAAAATAATATTGCCGCTGATGCAAGTAATAAAATATTCAAACACATTAGAAAAACAGATGATTCGGGAATTAATGAAAAGTCTTTGAAGTATCTGATGTTCGAATCAAAAATCACACTTCTAATAGATGCAGCAAGTCCGCGGTAAACTAATAAATAAAGAAAGAGTGAAAAGATTAATGTAATAACGTGAACAATTCGTTTTTTCCCTTTTAATTGATTTTCATAAAAATATTCTAGAAAATAATTATATCCTTTGATCACTACTGTAAGTAAAAAAAGAACTGTAATAGTAAACTCAAGTGGAGAGCGTACAATCCCATATCCGAACACAGAAGAAAAATTTGAAGAATCTGTCAGCGAATTATGAATCATTGAAGAAGGAATTTCAAAATAGAACAATGCAATCCGCAGCACTGCTAGATAAATAGTTAATAATAATATTTTAAGAGACTTGCTTTTAACTTTATTAAAAGAATTTTTACTGAAAAATCCTAAAGTTATTAAAGCAAAAATTAAAGTTAATGATTGCATAAGCCATATCTGATTCTTTATCAAATTAATAGAAGTTTCTAACGATGGTTTATCAAATGTTGCAATCCCTATTTTATTTTTGAAATTATTTAATAGTGCATAGGAATATTTTCTACCATCTTTAGAACTTTTAGCAAGAGGCGAATAGTCAACATTTATTCTCACAGAAAGTTTTTTGGATAAAGAATCCGGAAAGTTCTCGAATGCATTATATTTATTAGAGAGTGAAAAATGTTTCTCGATTGGAGTACTTATTACAATAGTGTAGTCGTGGTTACTAATTTTTAATGAATCACTAAACGATAAGTATGAAATAAGTTTTTTCCCGCTAAAAAAAGTTTGTCCGTAATAATACTTTACATTTGATATGCTTTCTTCATCCATTACCGGTTGAGCATTCCATCCGATTAATATATTTGGACCATTGTATAATTGGATCAATATTTTTTCGTTATCATAAATAGAAAACAGTTGAATGATCTTTTTGTTATCAACGTTTTTGTAAGATAATATTTTCGAAAGAGTTGGTTTAATTGAATCGAACGATCTAATAAGCAAATCTGATTTTCTGTCTAATGCTTTATCAATATCCGTTTGAGTAGCTTCAATTTTATCGGTTAATATAGTTTCCCAATTATTTTTTTCTTTATTGATAAAGATTGGAGACAAGATTGCTAAAATGATAAATATTAAGAAGGGAATTGAAAATAGAGTTGTAAATATTAGTTTCCGATTCAAGAATTTGTTTATCATTCTAGTTAATTGTTATCTGAGAAATTTTCCACTCGCCATCAATGAAATGCAGTGAGATAAAAACAATTGAGCTACCTCTAACTCCCTTTGTGCTATATTTTAAGATTCCGGATGCAAACGGAGTCGCAGTTTCAGTAACAATATTAGTTAACTTGAAGAATGTAGGTTGGTATATGCTTAGAAAATCTTTTATTACATAGTAAGATTGATTTGTGCTGTAATAACCGGATACCCCATTTGAAAGACTTAGATAATTCTTATTCCCAAAATATTTTGAAAATTTGTCAACAGTTGCACCTGCCATACCATCTTCGATACGTAAGAAAACTTTTAAAGCACCTTTTCCGGTTGATCCTTGTGCTTTAATTACCACCGAATTAAAATTAAGAATTAGAAGCAAGCTACTTATTAAAAGTATGACTGTTTTTTTATTATTTGATTTCATTTTCTTCTCTAATCTTACACCAAAATAATTAAAAGAAATAAAAAAGCATACCATTAAGGTATGCTTTTTCAACAAGAGGAAGGAATGCATCGGGGTTAATATTTTCTTTCAACTTTGTCCGGTACTGAATTTCTTTTTGACGAGAGATTTCCTCTCTTTAATTCTCTATTACCTTCAACTAACTGATATGCCCAGTCAAATACCATTCTTTCGTTAGTAATGTTTTTAATTCTTACTTTGGCAAAGTGATTATCCCATGTCCATATTACATAAGTATGGCCAACTATTGCTTGAGTATATTTTACATTTTCACCTTGTTTAACAGGAATCCATCCACCAATAGGCGCATAACTGATATCCCATATATCTTGTGTCAGTCCCATATCTTGAAGATCAGAGTCAACCGCCCAGACATTTAGGTAAAAAGTGCCGTTATAATTTTCGAAGAATATATCAGCGTTAGTATCATTGTAAGATAATATGAGATATTTACTAAAATCATAGCCGGCATTATTAGGAGATTTGTTATAATCGAAAATTGCCTGATTAAATCCTTCGGGACGCGGTGTATCATAAACAATATCTTCACTTAAATCGCTTTCGTTGCTGTCATAATCGTATGCACTTACCGCGTAATAATAAGTTGTTCCATTCTTGGCTCCATCATCAATATAATGAGTACTCTGAGTACTGCCTACTAAAGTGTATTTTCCATTATAGGAATAACTGTAATAAACATTGTAACCTGCAACATCACTTTCCGGATTTTTATCCCAATAAAGATCAACTCTATTATCCCCGGTTACCGTACTTATATTTCTTGGTTTTGAAGGTGGTGTGTTATCGTAATTATGTATATGATCACAACCGGTTATCAATAACATGGTGAGTAAAAATGTTCCGCTGAAAAATAATTTTAAGGTTTTCATAGCATCCTCCGTAAATTTCTGATTATAATAGTGCAATCATAATGCCAATTATCTTTCTAACCATTCAGACGTAGAACTTGTTTTTTAAGTCCTATTTTGAGGTTAAATACTTTACTGAAGTTTAAGGGAGGGATAGAACAATCAGAGTTGTCTTATTGATTGAACAGCACTGAACATTTTATTGAATTTTATATTGAAGTAAATTTATCTTCGAAGAACATTTTACATTTGTTAATCACAGCAATAGATTTACCAGTCATAAGACGTTTATCAAATGGTGAGTTTTTCGCTTTGGATTTAAATTTATTTATGTCAGCAGTCCATATCTGATCAGGATCAAAAATTGTAAGATTAGCAACCTCACCTATTTTTATTTGTGGAATTGGGATGCTTAAAATCTTTCTGGGATTAATTGCCATCTTCTCAATTACCTGAGAAACGGTTAAATGTTTTTTATGAACTAACTCACTCATCACTAAACTGAGTTCCGTCTCAAGTCCAATTATACCATTTGGTGCAAAAATAAATTCCATTTCTTTTTCTTCAATGGCGTGAGGGGCATGATCACTAGCAATACAATCAATCGTTCCATCTTTCAAACCTTCAATTATTGCTTCTACATCTGCTCGTGATCGCAAGGGAGGATTCATTTTGTAATTCGTATCATAAGTTTTTAGAAGATCATCAGTCAATGTAAAATGATGCGGTGTTACTTCAGCAGTAACACTAATTTTGTTTTTCTTTGCTTGTCTGACAAGCTCAACAGATTTCTTTGAACTGATATGGGCAATATGAACTTTACCGCCTGTAAAATCAGCAAGCATAATATCTCTCATTACTATTAGATCTTCTGCAACTTTTGGAATGCCGGGTAGTCCTAAAGTAGTTGAAATCAATCCCTCATTCATTACGCCTTCTGCCATAGATTCATCTTCACAATGTTCAATGATAGGTGTTCCAAAATTTATAGAGTACTCAAGAGCATTTCGTAAAACACCTGCGTTCTTAATAGCAACACCATCATCCGAAAACGCAACTGCACCGGCTTCGAATAATTCATACATTGGTGAAAGAGCTTCTCCCTTTCTCGCAAGCGTTGCTGCGGCAACAGGATAAACATCAACTAAGTGATCTTTGGCTTTCTCTTTAATAAAACGTACAATTTCTGCTGAATCTATATTTGGATCCGTATTTGGCATACAAGCTACTCCGGTAAATCCTCCGGCGGCGGCGGCATTGCTTCCGGTTTCAACAGTTTCTTCATCCTCTCTTCCCGGTTCTCGTAGGTGAACATGCATATCAAAAAATCCCGGGGAACATAGTTTATTATCAAAATCAAAAACTTTCGATGATTTGAAATCTGCTTCTTTCAGTCCATCAATCTTTTCAATAATCCCGTCGTTAATAAGTAAATCACTTTTTTGATTTAACTTTTGTTCCGGATTTAATATTAAAACTTGTTTAAGAATAATTTTCATTTCTCACCTTTTATCTTAATGCATTGTACCGAGTAGGTATAAAACAGCCATGCGTACAGCAACTCCATTAGTAACTTGATCAAGAATTACTTGATACGGACCATCAGCAACTTCAGATGAAAGTTCAACGCCCCTGTTAATTGGTCCAGGATGCAGTATTACAATTTCTTTATTAAACTTTTCTATTCGATCGGAAGTAATTCCAAAATATTTATGATACTCTCTTAACGAAGGAATTCTTGTTCCGGCGTTTCTTTCAAGCTGAATTCTCAAAACGTTGAGAACATCGTTCTTCGCGATAGCTTCATCTATGTTTGTAAATATTTTCACGCCTAATGATTCAATTCCTAATGGAATCATTGTAGCCGGTCCGCAAACCGATACAATCGCACCCATTGATTTCAAACCAAAAATATTTGAAAGTGCTACACGGCTATGAGCAATGTCCCCAACAATACAAACTTTTAGCCCTTCAAGTTTACCAAGACGTTCTTTAATCGAATACATATCAAGCAATCCTTGAGTAGGATGCTCGTGGAGACCATCTCCCGCATTAATGATATTCGCTTTAGAGATTCGAGTTAAGTATTGCGGCACACCGGCTGATTTATGACGAACAACTATCATGTCTACTTTCATTGCTTCAATGTTACGGACAGTATCTTTAAATGTTTCTCCTTTTTTTACGCTGCTTGTCGAAGTTGAAAAATTTATTGTGTCGGCTGAAAGGCGTTTCTGAGCAAGTTCGAAAGAAATTCTTGTACGTGTAGAGTCTTCATAAAAAAGATTTACAATTGTTTTTCCTTGAAGGGTCGGTACTTTCTTGATCGGCCGTTCAAGAACTTCTCGAAACGTAGTTGCAGTATCAAGGATCAATTGAATATCTTCTTTGGGTACACCATTTAGACCTAATAAATGTCTGCTTGATAATGACATGATTTTCTCTCTAATTTTTACTCGGAGCGTTAACTAAATAAACAGCATCTTCACCGTCTGTTTCTTTTATGCGTACACGGACTTCTTCATTAATTGATGTTGGAATATTTTTCCCGACAAAATCCGCACGGATTGGTAATTCTCGGTGACCACGATCCACTAAAACACAAAGCTGAATAGTATTTGGCCGCCCAAGATCCATTAATGCATCAAGTGCTGCACGAACAGTTCTGCCTGTGTAAAGAACATCGTCAATCAGAATTACATCGCGATCATTAATATCAAATGTAAAGTTGGTTACAGAAATTTCCGGTTGTTTAAGACGTGTACGGAAATCATCGCGATAAAGAGTAACATCAAGCACACCATAACTGGGAATTGATTTATCAATTTCTGTAATTTTTTGTTTGATTCTTTCTGCAATAAATTCACCGCGAGTTCGCATACCAATTAGTACAAGGTTTTTTGATCCTTTGTTCTTTTCTAAAATTTCGTGCGCAAGGCGGGTCAGTGTTCTGTTCAATCCTTCTTCGTCAATAATTTTTGCTTTTATATCCATAGAGTTAGCCTCTGGCTAATAAAAAAAATCCTCGTTGACTTTTCAGTCGCCGAGGTCTCAATTTTGTTTCCTATTTTAATTTTGTTTTTCATCCCTTGCCTATCTCTCCGGATAAAGTTAAAGGAAAATCTCTTGCGTAAAGTTAGACTAAATTAAATTTATTACAAAATAAATTTAAAACTATAAAAAAAGCAACGTATTTTTTGCAAGCTCAGCATGGCTTATATCCTGTATCTTATACAAAT
>QYQI01000093.1 GCA_007280825.1 Ignavibacteriales bacterium
ATCTTATCTTACGAGTGAACTAAAATGTAGAAAAGTTTTTATATTTCAACTAACTGATTTAATCATATAAAATAAACGAGGAAAAAATATGACAAAACCAAAACAAGTAAACTTATTGGCAAATATTTGCAGCAGCATAATGAGCCATTTAAGTTTATCACTTAGTAGAAATCGTATATTATCCGCGAAATTTAAAAGACGGAACAGCTACAGAGTGTTTAATACGTTCATGATTGTTTTTGTGTTCTTGATTATGCAAGCTGGCTCACCCCTTTTCGCTCAGGAGTTAGAGATACGCGGAAAGGTAACAAGTGCGGATGATGGAACCGAATTAATCGGCGCTAACGTTTTAGAGAAAGGTACTACAAACGGGACTGCTACAGATGTTAAAGGAGAATTTAGATTAAAAGTAAAAATGGGCGCTGTGCTAGTGATATCATATGTAGGTTATTCGAAAGAGGAAGTAAAAGTATTAGAACAAACATATTTGAATATTGCGTTAAAACTTGAGGCTAAGCAATTTAAAGAAGTGGAAGTAATAGGAATCGGGTATGGAGAAGTTAAAAAAGCCGATGCAACTGGTTCTGTTACAGCTATTTCAGCAAAGGATTTCAGCAAGGGAACAATTACGTCCCCGCAGGAATTGCTTATTGGAAAAGCGCCGGGCGTTGTTGCTAATTCGCTTGGCGGTGCTGCAGGTGCAGGAACTAAAATCCGTATTCGCGGCGGTTCGTCCTTACAAGCCAATAACGATCCTTTAATGGTGATTGATAACATTCCTTTGGAGAGCTCGGGAATTTCGGGTATGGCTAATCCGCTTTCATCAATTAATCCAAATGATATTGAGTCAATTACAATTCTGAAAGATGCTTCTGCTACAGCTATCTATGGTTCAAGAGCTTCTAATGGTGTTATTATAATAAAAACTAAAAAGGCTTCATTGGGTGGCGAAGCAAAAATGACCCTAAACTATAACGGCAATTATTCTTTGGCAACTCCTGCCAAATTATTATCTGTCTTTACAGGAGACGAATTCAGGGCATTAATTGCAGATAGGGTTGCTAACTATGGTTTGACTTCAGCAGCACTAAGCAGATTGGGAACGGCAAATACAGATTGGCAAAATGAAATTTACCAAACTGCACCTACAACTGAGCACAATCTAAGTATTAGCCACTCCATAGGTTCAATTCCGTACCGTCTTTCATTAGATTATTTATATCAGGGTGGGATTTTGAAATACAATAGTATGGATAGAAAAAATGCTACTCTTTCATTGACACCATCATTGTTGGACGGCAATTTGAATATGGATTTAAATGCCTCGCTTTCATCAATAAGCAATAATTTTTCAAATAATGATGCGATTGGTTCTGCCCTTGAATTTGACCCAACACAACGAATTAGGAATGGGAACACAAGATATGGTGGTTATACGGCATGGACGGAAATCAGCACTGGCGATCCAATCAATGGCCTACCAAATAATATTGCGACTCATAATCCTGTCGCTCGTTTAGAATATCGACATAATACCTCTGAGGCAAATCGATATATTATCGGAGGTAAATTTGATTATAAAGTTCCTTATGTACCTGATTTGAAAGCAACTTTAAATCTTGGTTATGACTACTACAAGACAATTGGACAAGATAATACAAATACATTAGCTTCCTGGTCTTACAGAGAACCTGAAAGACAAATCATAGGGTATCAACAGACAAAGACAAATAGTTTATTAGATTTTTATCTTAACTATAAAAAAGAATTAGGTATTAACAAAATTGATATTACCGGTGGTTATTCATACCAACATTTCTATAATGAAGGAGTAAATTCAAGCACAGCTGCTGCAACAATGGTTGGTGCAAAAGTAACACCATATAAAAATGAGTATTTCCTAATTTCATTCTTTGGTAGATTAAACTATACTTTACTTGATAGATACCTATTAACAGCAACTGTAAGAGACGATGGTTCCTCAAGATTTTCTAAAGATAACCGTTGGGGTTTGTTTCCAGCTTTTGCATTTGCTTGGAAGTTAACCGAAGAACCTTTTTTCGGAAAATCAGATGTAGTTAATGAACTTAAACTTCGAGTTAGCTGGGGAAAAACCGGACAGCAAGATGTAGGAGGTAATTACTATCCTTATATTCCAACTTATACAGCCAGCACAGCAGGTGCTTATTATCAATTTGGAGATACATTCTATCCTACATTACGTCCAGATGCATATGATGCAAATTTAAAATGGGAAACAGTAACTTCCCTAAACGGAGGATTAGATTTTACAATACTTAATAAAAGAGTATCTGGTTCTATTGAAGTGTACAAAAATACTTCTGATGATTTGTTAAACAATATACCCATTCCAGTTGGCAGTAACTTCTCTAACTTCTTACTTACAAACGTAGGTTCGATGGAAAATACAGGTGTGGAAGTTGGTTTGAACGTTACTCCGATTTTAGAAAAAGATTTGTCTTGGGAACTTGGAGTAAATTTAACATATAATAAAAACAAGATTACCAAATTAACATTATCTGATGATCCCGCATATACTGGAGTCAATACTGGCGGTATTTCAGGCGGTGTTGGAAATAATGTCCAAAAATTTATTGTTGGATACCCTGCAAGAATCTTCTTCTTGTTTTCTCAGGTGCTTGATGCAAACGGAATGCCTGTTGAAGGTTTGTATGTTGATAAAAGCGGCCAAGGTGGTAACTTATCAGGTAATGAGTTAAATAAATATTATTATAAATCACCCGACCCTGATTATATAGCAGGCATATCTTCTAAAATAAACTATAAAAACTTTGACTTTAGCTTCTCTGGCAGATTGAGTATTGGCAATTATGTATACAATAACAACGCATCTAATAGAGCCCTATATCAGCAAGCTTATAACCAAAGTGGATATTTGTCAAATATCTTAACTGATGTTAAAAAGACAAATTTTATGACAGCGCAGTATTGGTCCAGCGTTTATTTAGAAAACGGATCCTTCTTCAAGATGGATTATATTAGCCTCGGTTATAATTTCACATCGTTATTCGGCAATAATCTTAGCGGACGCGTTGGATTATCAGTACAAAATGTTTTTACAATCACTAAGTACACAGGATTAGATCCTGAAGTTGATAACGGTATTGATAACAACATATATCCGAGACCGCGTACCTACATGTTATCAATTTCTCTTAATTACTAATATTTAGGAAGGAAAATAAAAATGAAAAAAATTACATTTTTAACACCAGTAATATTAATTACTGCTTTCTTATTTACATCTTGTGTGAAAGATTTGGATGTACAGCCGATAGATCCAAATGTAAATACATTAAATAATGTGTTTAAGAATCAGGCGGCATATAAACAAGCGCTGGCAAAGATATATGCTAGTTATGCTGTTAGCGGGCAAACAGGCGGCGGCGGTGGAAGCGCTGATATTCAAGGTATTGATGAGAACTTTGGTAATTACGTTCGTCAATATTGGGACTTACAGGAACTTCCTACTGATGAAGCAATTATGGCTTGGGATGATGCCACAATTAAAAACTTTCATTGGCAAACTTGGTCGCCAAATGATGTGTTTACTTCTGCGATCTACTCAAGAATATTCTATACTGTTACAATCTGCAACGAATTCATTAGAAATGCAAATAACGCAATTGGTTCGGCTTCCGGCACTTTTCTTAGTGATTTGAAGGCGTTCAAAGCAGAAGCTCGTTTCTTACGCGCTCTTTCTTATTGGCACGCAATTGATATGTTTGGTAATGTTCCTTTTGTTACCGAAGCTGATTTACCGGGTGCATTTTTCCCCAAAAGGATTACTCGTGTTGATCTCTTTAACTATATTGAAGCAGAACTCAAAGACATGGAGACTGATCTTATTCCTGCAAGACAAAACGAATACGCAAGAGCAGATAGAGGAGCCGAGTGGTTTTTACTTGCAAAATTATATTTAAATGCAAAAGTATATACAGGCACAGAAAGAAATACTGACGCGCTCACTTATATTAACAGAGTAATTGCCGCTGGATATACAATAGATAGTAATTATCAGAAATTATTCGATGCTGACAATAACAAAAGTCCCGAAATTATTTTTTCAATAGCTTTTGATGGGCAAAACACTCAGCAATACGGTGGAATGACTTTCGTTCTGCACGCTTCAAATGGTGGAGGTATGCCATTAAATGGAATAGACGGCGGATGGGGCGGAATTAGAACTATTAAAGATTTTGTTTCCAAATTTAATATAAGCGAAAGTAATTTTGCTTCAACTACTCAATACCAAGGCGCTGATAAAAGAGGAATGTTCTTCTTTGATAAATCTACCTGGCAATGGGATGTAACTAATGTCGGTACATTCACTCATGGAATTGGTGTAACCAAGTTTAAAAACGTTACTTCAACCGGAGGAGCCGCACCAAATGCTCACGCAACTTTTGTAAGTACAGATTTCCCGATGTTCCGCTTGGCTGATGCTTATTTAATGTACGCCGAAGCAGTAGTTAGAGGCGGTTCGGGTGGTGATTTGGGAACTGCTCTAGGTTATGTAAATGCATTAAGACAACGCGCATACGGTAACAGTTCAGGAAATATTAACACTTCTGGTTTAACATTAAATTTCCTTTTGGACGAACGCAGCCGCGAGTTGTATTGGGAAGGTCACAGAAGAACAGATCTAGTTCGTTTTGGACAGTTTACCAACGGCTCTTATGTTTGGCAATGGAAAGGAAATGTTAAAAATGGTACTCAGACAAGTTCTTACAGGGATTTATATCCAATCCCGGTAAACGACCTGAACGCAAATCCGAACTTGCAACAAAATGTCGGCTATTAAAAATGAAAAATATTATAGTTTAAGGAAAACAAAAATGAAAAAAATAAAATTAATTATATTTGTAGCAACGCTAGGACTTCTGTTAGTCTCTTGCGCAAGAGATATAACCGAACCAGTGATTAGTTCAAGCCCAAGTAAATCAACACTTGCAGATGCATCATTAACTGCGGCATTTACTGTAAATAATGCAGATAGTTTAGTAAGATTTTCTTGGTCTGCAGCAGATTTTGGCTTTTCTTCTTCTACTTCTTATGCTGTGCAGTTATCACCCAAAAGTGATTTTTCTAGCAACGTAGCTACTCTCTTAACTACTCAGCAATTAAAAGGGACAGCAACAGTAGGCAGCATAAATACATTAATCTTGTCGTGGGGATACTCCATCGGAACAGCCGTTACAGTTTACTACAAAATTGCTGCATCGGTTAGTTCTTCTGTAGCAACTATTTATTCTGATATAAAGTCAAAGAGTTTTACTCCCTACGATGCAGTGATTAACTATCCTATGATATATGTTCCTGGCGCATATCAAGGTTGGTCTCCAGGGGCTGAAAATGGAAGATTATATTCATATGGATTTAATTCTACATATGCCGGTATTATTCGTATAAAAGATGGTGCCAATGCTGCGAGTGAATTCAAAATTACTGTTAATCCCAATTGGGGTGGACCAAACTATGGCGGTACATTAGCAAAAACTGGTAATACTTATATCGGCACGCTTGATCCGAATGGTGGTAATTTATCTATTGCCGCTGGTGTGTATTCAATAACAGTTAATATCAGCGATTTAACAATATCACTAACTAAAACTGATGATTGGGGAATTATTGGTGACGCTACACCTGGTGGTTGGGGTGCAAGTACACCAATGTTCTATAACGGTCAACGTAAAATGTGGGAAATTACAACTGGCTTAGTTGTAGGTGCATTTAAGTTCAGAGCAAACGATGCTTGGGATCTTAATTATGGCAGTAATGCTAATGATGGTAATCTTCAGGCGGGCGGATCAAATATACCCATAGCTACTGCTGGTAACTACCTAATTCGCTTTGATCCAGCAAAACTAAAGTATACAGTTAAGAAAAACTAAATAATGTTTAATCAAGAAAGGCTGTCTCAAAAGGGCAGCCTTTCTTGTTTTAAAAGGACAATAAACCAAAATTATTTCATCGAGCAAATTACTATTTGATACGGGTTAAGTGTTAATTGATTTTTATTTTTGCTCAGATCAATCTTTCTTCTGCTCACCAAATCAGTCATCACTTTAGTATTTAATAAACTTATAATCTTTTCAGAAGAGATTGATTTCTTCTCCGCATTGTTATTTGACAGAATAAATATTTTATCACCGTTATACTCTCTTGTGAAACCTAATATTCTGTTTTGATCGTTGACGTAATTAAAATTCACACTTCCTAAGGATAATGCTTTATTCTGATTTCTTATGGAAATAATTTTTTTGTACCAATCAAAAATATTTTTATCAAACTTAACTTTATCTTTTACACGCGGCAATCCGGAAGGATGAGCAGTTTCAGCATCATAATTTAATTCAGGCCACACCATTGGTTTACGGCAATCAGGATCATCTCCGCCCCACATTCCGGCTTCATCACCGTAATAAATTTGAGGTGCGCCTGGAAGAGTGAACTGTAAACCTACAACCAGTTTTTGTTTTAATCTCTCTTGATCTGTTGGTTTTCGCACATCATAATTTTTATTGTTGGATGGATTGCCGTCGTGGTCATACCACAAATCGGGGTTCACGATCATGGATGAAACGCGTTCGACGTCGTGGCTGTCGAGCAAATTCATCATTACATAATTATTTTCTGTAGGATATCTTTTGTAAAGTGTGTTCAATGAATCAATAAATCCTTGAGGTCCTATCTGATCTTTCTTGTTGAGAACAAATTCTTTGAGTGCACGAGCAAAACGGTAATTCATTACAGCATCAAACTCGTCTCCTTGAAGCCATGGTGAGGCATCCATCATTTTATCTTTCTGCCAATCGTCCCAGAAAATTTCTCCTACAATGTAAGCATCAGAATTAATTTCCTTTACCCAAGTTCTAAAAGTTTTCCAGAAATTATGATTTACTTGTTCGGCAACATCGAGCCTCCAGCCGTCAATTCCATCCGAAGGATTTCCATTGGGCTCCATCCATCTTTTAATGATTGCATGAATATGTTCTTTTGGTCCGGATACAATTCCGTTTTCATCTTGACGGAATCTCGGTAGATCTTTTATACCAGCCCAGCCCTCATAATCGAATTCATTTTTAGGCGTGTTTGGATCATCCCATGATTTTATTACAAACCAATCTTTGTATTTCGACTTCTGTTGATTCTTAACTACATCTTTGAAAGCCCAGAATGTTGTTCCCACATGATTGAAGACACCATCAATGATAATTTTTATTCCACGTTTATGACATTCACTGATAAGTTTTAGAAAAAGTTTGTCGGCTGTTGTCCATTTCCATGTTTGTGGGTCACCTGGATTTTCTTGAGACCAAATCTCAACATCTTTTTTAGGATCAGATCCAAAGTTATTATCAATGTGATGATACATTGAAGCATCATACTTGTGAAGAGAAGGGGATTCGAACATTGGAGTCAAATAGATTGCAGTGATACCGAACTTCTGCAAATAATCAAGTTTATCAATTATACCCTGTAGGTCTCCGCCGTATCTTCTAACTCCGGCATTCCAATAAAAATCACGACCGTCTTTTACTTCCCATGGCTGCAGTTTATACCAATCAGAAGTCCAAGGATGAATCTGCCATCCTGCAGGTACGTCGTAAGGCCAGCCGCCTTCTAAATCGGTTGGTTTAGGATCGTTGGATTTATCTCCGTTGAAAAATCTTTCCGGAAAAATTTGGTACCAAATTGCTTGTTTGGTCCATGCCGGGACTTTAATTATATGTTGTGAATTAACGATGGTATTAATAGAAGTAATAATTAGAAATAGATAAATGATAAATTTTTGGAATGACATTATAACCTCAGAAACAAATTATTTGGTAGTGAAATATATTGAATAACGTGTATGAATAAAATTATTTTGACATTATTGATGAAATGGAGAAATAAAATTTTTTTTCTTATTGTTGTTAGCGTTTTTTAAGAAAATGTATTTAGAACGGAGAGTTGGCAGAGTGGTTGAATGCGGCGGTCTTGAAAACCGTTATAGATGCAAGTCTATCCGGGGTTCGAATCCCTGACTCTCCGCACAGAAAAATAAAACCTCGATTATAGCAAATGAATGCTGTTTTCGAGGTTTTTGTTTTTAAATGGGGTCTGCCTAGACGGTGTATATGGTGTCCATATTCTGTCTCTTATACCCTTCTGACG
>QYQI01000057.1 GCA_007280825.1 Ignavibacteriales bacterium
AATTTTCTATTTGAGGAAGAACTATTCTTTCCATTATTTAAGCGAATCCAAAATTTCAAAAACTTTTTCTTTATTTAGATTTTCAAAGTAGTCTTCATTCACTGCGATCATGGGAGCGTAACCGCAAGCGCCCATACATTCAACTTCTTCAAGGGAATATTTCCCATCCGGAGAAACTTCCATGTGATCAAGTCCTAATTTGTATTTTACACCATCCCATATTTCATAAGCTCCGCGAAGCATACACGAAACATTCGTACAAACTTGAACATGATATTTACCCATCGGTTTGGTATGATACATTGTATAGAATGTAACTACACTTAGAACATTTACTTTATCAATACCAAGAACATTGGCGATCTCTTCCATTACTTCATTGCTTATGTATCCGTTCTGTTCTTGAGCGATATAAACAGTATCCATAACAGCTGCAAGTGCTGTTGGATATTTTTTCCTAGCAGCTTCTATTCTTGTAATATTTTCTTCTGTGAATTTGAAACCCATTTTAAATTCGACCTTTTCTTACTCTTTCTCTTAATCTTACTCTTAGATTACTTATCCGCTTCTCCCATTACCGGATCAAGTGAACCAATGATTGCAACAACATCGGAAACCATAGCACCTTTGCATAACTGCGATACAGCTTGCAGATTGCAAAATGATGGTGAATGAATCTTCAATTTCCAGGGCTGTCCGCTTCCGTTACTTACAATATAAAATCCTAACTCGCCTTTCGGATTTTCAACAGATAAATATGTATCGCCAATCGGTGGATTAATTCCAAAATTGATAATCATAAAATCGTGAATAAGTTCTTCCATCTTGGAATAGATTTCTGTTTTGTGAGAAAGAACTTTCTTTGGATTGTTTGCAATCACTTCGCCTTGCGGTATTTTATCCAAACATTGATACAAAATTTTTATACTCTCTCTTACTTCATCACCTCTCTGGAAATATCTAGCAAGACAATCACCTTGAGAGAATGTTGGAATTTTAAAATCTATTTCATTGTAAAACAAATATGGCTTAGCACGGCGTACATCATATTCTACTCCGCTTGCACGAAGATTGGGACCGGTTACACCGAGTGCAATAGCATCTTCTTTAGGTAAAATACCGATACCTTCAAGCCGTTGAATAAAAATTCTATTAGAGAGCAACAGTTTATCCATCTCGACCAATGCCGGTTCCAATTCGGCTAAGAACTGTTTAATCTCAGCAAATGCTTGATCATCAATATCGGAAGCAACACCACCGATGCGTGTATAACTTGTAGTGAATCTCGCACCGGCAATTCTATCAAAAATACTATTAACCTTTTCGCGTTCACGGAATGTCCACATCACCATCGTTACAGCGCCGACATCCATTGCAAACGTTCCAATTGCAACCATGTGTGCTGCAATTCTGGAAAGTTCCGAAACGATCATTCGAATATATTGCGCACGTTTAGGCGCTTCGATTCCGGCAAGTTTTTCTACAGCGAGAACGTAACCAACATTGTTGCACATTGTTCCGGTGTAATCAAGACGGTCTGTATGCGGAATAAATTCGATGTGGCTCATATTTTCTGCCATCTTCTCATAACCGCGATGCAGATAACCGAGTTCGGGTACAATTCCAACAACAGTTTCACCATCGAGCCGCAACACAAGTCGAAGTACACCGTGTGTTGCCGGGTGCTGCGGACCCATATTGATCACCATTTCGTTTTCAAGAACATCTTCGATAGTGAGGTTTTGATCTTCCTGAAGTTTCTTAAGAAGTTTTTCGTCGTTATATATTTGTTGAATTCTATCCATTCTATTCTGCCTTAAAAGGAAGCGGCAAAGAACCGGGAATACCCAGAACAGGAAAATCTTTTCTCAACGGGTGGTATTCAAATCCTTCGGGCATATACATTCTTCTAAGATCGGGATGGTTGATAAATTTAATTCCATACATATCCCATGTTTCGCGTTCGTACCAATTTGCACTTTGCCAAACAAATGATACAGTTTCTATAGTTGGAGGATTGTCATCAATATTCGATTTAAGTCTTAACGCGTAATTTAATTTGAAAGAATAGATGTGGTAAACTGTTGTAAATCTTTTTTTGCGTGTTGCCCAATCAATCGCAGTTACATCTTTACACATGATGAATTGAAGATCGGGATCCTCTTTCAAATATTTTCCAAGATTAACAATTTGATCTTTCTTAATTGTAATACAGAGATCGTCTCTAAAATCTGAGACTTCTTCTACGGATTCGCCAAATTTTTCTTTTATTTTTTCAACAATTAGTTCTTTGGTATTCATCGGTCAGTTTTGAGAGTGTTCAAGTTCAGCAAGTGATCTGTTTTGAAAATCGCGTGCTTTGGTTTTTCCAATTTTATCTTGAATTGTCATTAATGCATTTAATAAATTTTCCGGACGAGGCGGACAGCCGGCAGTGTAAACATCAACCGGAAGAAATTGATCTATCCCTTGCACAACGCTATATGAACGGTACATTCCGCCGGAAGAAGTACAAGCGCCCATTGCAATAACCCATTTTGGTTCCGGCATTTGATCATAAATTCTTCTAACAACTTGTGCCATTTTATATGTTACGGTTCCGGCTACAATCATAAGATCGGATTGACGCGGGCTAAAACGCATTACTTCGGAACCAAATCTTGCTATATCATATTTCGGATCTGCGGCAGCTATCATTTCAATTGCACAGCAGGAAATTCCCATCGGCATTGGCCATACAGAACTTTTGCGAGACCATGCAACAATTGCATCTATTGTTGTTGTTAAAAATCCATCCTTTTGAAGTACAGCTTCTAATCCCATTTCAATCCGCCTTTCATATAGACATAAAGAAATCCCAATTCAAGTACAATTAAGAAGATAAGCATTGGCATAAAAGCAAAAATTCCAAGTTCGGAAAATAATTTTTTGAATTGTACCGCCCATGGATAAACATAAATTACTTCGATATCAAAAATGATGAACATCATTGTAACAAGATAATACTTAATCGAAATTCTTTCGTGAGTTGAACCAACAGGATCTTTACCACTTTCATAAGTCATCTGTTTCACTTTATTGGGACGCTGTGGACCAAAAAGAGTTGAGGAAAAAACAACTATTCCTCCAAAAGCAGCAGCTACAATTATTACTAGAATAATAGGTATGTAATCAAATATCATAGAAATATTTCATTTTTTGCACGGGAAAAATAAACGAATTGAGGTTAGAAAGCAAAACGGAACATAGAATGTAGAACGATGGGTGTAGAGTAAAATACGGTATTAAATACTCTGCAACTAAACTCTGAACATTTTAGGCAAGTACTTTCACTAATATTTCTATAACTGTATCCAAATCCTCATAACTTATTACCAACGGCGGAAGCATACGTAATACAGTGGTTCCGGCAGGTAAAGAAAGTATTTTATGATTAAGTAATTCAAGTATTACTGGCTGAGATTTATCTTTTAATTCTATGCCGATCATCAATCCGATGATTCTAATCTCACGGACTTTTGAGAGCGGATGTTTTTCCAATTTCTCTTTGAAATATTTTCCTTTTGCTTCGGCTTGTTCCCACAATTTATTTTCAAGCATAAAATCTATTGCAGCTATTCCCGCAGCGCATGCAAGCGGGTTGCCGCCAAAGGTTGAGCCGTGTTTACTTTTTTCAACTGCTATTTTATCAGAACAAAGTAATGCACCCATCGGAAATCCGCCGGCGATTGATTTTGCGAGCGTCATCATATCTGCTTCGATTCCAAGATACTCTATTGCAAACATTTTTCCTGTTCTGCAAAATCCGGTTTGTATCTCATCAATAATTAGAAGAATATTTTTTTCATTACAAAGCTGCCTTACTTTTTGGAAATATTCTTTCTGCCCAATATTAATTCCGCCTTCGCCCTGGATCGGTTCAAGAATAATTCCCGCAGTATCATCATCAACCGCTTCTGCAAGTTTTTCAAAATTGTTGAAAGGAACGAAAGAGAAACCCGGCACAAGCGGTTCAAATCCTTCGCGGTACTCTTTTTTATAAGTTGCGCTTAACGCACCCATTGTTCTGCCGTGAAAACCTTTCATTGCTGCAATGAATTTTGTTTTCTTGGTATTCAAGCGTGCAAATTTTATTGCCGCTTCAATCGCTTCGGTACCGCTGTTCGTTAGAAATGCTTTAGTTAAATTTTTAGGTGCAATACTGAAAAGTTTTTCCAAAAAAATTGCTTTTGTATCATTGTAAAAAGTGTTTGGACAAGTAATAAGGGTTGCCGCTTGTTTTGAAATTGCCTCAACAACTTTGTCATTAGAATGACCAACATTAGCTACACTAATCCCCGCAGCCATGTCAATATATTCATTACCTTGATCATCCCATACGCGCGCTCCTTTTCCTCTAACTAGTACAACATCGCGGCGAGGGTAAACATCAATTTCATATTGCTGGGTGATTGCTTTGTAGTCTTTCATTGTATTGTTGTTCCCTTTCCATTTAATGCATCTTTAATTGGATTTTCAGTTCTGCCGTCTGAGAGAATAACAGTTGTATCTCCCGATTCGAACAATTTTCTTAAAGCAAGAATTTTCCTTTTCATTCTTCCATCAACTTTTTGTTCCATTTCTTTTAATTCTGTTTTAGAAATTTTTGAAACAAGTGATGAAGGATCGTTTTTATCTAATAAAAATCCAGGCGCTTCAATCAGCGAAATTATTTTTTCGGCTTTGAATTCATTTTGAAGTAAAGCAATGATGTCATCGTTCTCGGAATTTATCGCGAAATTATTTTCATCAATCAATGGAACGGTAAGAACAGGTGTGTAGCCATTATCTAATAACAAATCTAAGAGTTGTCTATTAATCGCCTTCGGTTTACCGGAAAAATCTCTTAGCAATAATGTTTTTCCGCCTTCGCGGACTTTAATTCCACTGTTTCTTTTACCTTGTATAACTTTTCCATCTAAGCCGGAAAGCCCGACTGCATTAACACCATTCTGTTGAAACAATTCTACAATGCGTTTGTTCTTAAGTCCGGCATAAGCCATCATAGCAAGGTCAATAGTATTCTTGTCACTAAAGACAGAATCGTAACCGGATAATGACGTTACAACTTTTTTCTGAATATTTAATTTCTGCGCAAGTTCATCTCTTAATGCATTAGCACCGTGCACAACAATAAATTTTTCATTGATCGTGGCTAAATCTTTTACGATCCCAACAAGATTTAAATCCTTCCCTCCGCCAATCTTAATTAAAAGCATGGGATCTCCGTTAATGAATTATTTTGAATCGATGCCCAATCATTTTCAATTGATAATTTTTCTGAACAGACAATTAACATGTTATCGTTTTTTATAAGCTTCATCGTAAAATAGTCTTCATCTTCGTTGAAATGAGAATAGACATACGCTGATTTATCGTCAGTCATAATAATATTCATCGCACGGATATAACTAGATTTCCTTTTAATTATCCCTGTCCCTTTCATTAAAGCATCTTTGATACTGCCTTTATCAAATTTTTTTATATAATTAAAAATTTTCTCTGCGCCTATTTTTCCTTCCTCTTTAATTTTTACACCTCTAAGTTCACCGTTAAAAATAAAAATGTACTTGTCATCATAGAACGGCATATTATTTTCAACCATAATTCCTTCATCTTTGAATGCGCTTCTGGCATGTGCAATCAAGCGATTTGAATCGCCGAATTGCGAAAGATCATCTTCCCAAATAGGATTTACATTTTTATAATAATTCCATTTCCCGTTTTGAAAATACGCACATCCCCAGCCGTGTCCTTGAAATTCTTTACTGTTCTTGGAAATCTCTGAAAACTTATTGAGATACTCTGAACATGAAAATTTATTTTTTGAATTAACGTAAAGTAATCTGCACATATTCTAGTCTCGAACTAAATGAATGATCTCAAACAAACCTATCTTGAGGTTCTTCGTCGTTTCACTCCTCAGAATGACTTCGTCAGATTGGATGAAGTCCCGGAAATTCTAATCCGGTCCGCTCATCAAAACCATTCATTAAATTAAATGCTTGAAGCGCTTGACCTGCTGCGCCTTTCATTAAATTATCAATCGCACTTATAACAACAAGGCGGTTAGAAAACTCATCTTTCTTAAAACCAATATCGCAATAATTTGTGCCGATCAATAATTTCGGTTCGGGATAACGATAAATGCCTTCACTCTCTTTAACGATTCTTATGAACGGTTCATTACCGTATGCATCACGGTAAACTTTCCAAATATCTTTTTCTTGAAGATCATTTTTCAAGAAAACATGACAAGTAGCAAGCAACCCGCGAACCATATCAATCGCTGTTGCAGAAAAGTGAATTGTAACTTTTTGCCCGAATGAAAGTTCTTGAAGCATCTCTGCTGTGTGGCGATGCTGTGTGGGCTGATAAGACCGCACAACATTTGCTCTCTCCGGATGATGTGATCCTTCGTTTCCTTTATTTCCGCCTTCGCTCGATCCAACTTTAACTTCAATTACAGTTCTATCTAATTCAACTAAATTATTTTTATAAAGCGGATACAAACCAAGTATGCTGGCAGTTGCATTACATCCCGCACTTGAAATGTAATTTGCTTTCTTCATCTCTTCGCGGTGAAGTTCAGGAATACCGTAAACGAATTCGTTCAACAAATCCGGACGCGCATGTTTATGCCCGTACCATTTTTCATATTCGTTAGCACCTTTTAAGCGGAAGTCAGCGCTGAGATCAATAATCTTTGGCGCAAACTTTTTAAATTCATCAATCTTATTCTGTGATCTGTTATGAGGCAAGCATAAAAATAAAAGATCACACGATTGGAGTTCATTTACCGAACTAAATTTCAGCATTGTAGACTTGCGCAAATTCGGATGGATCTTGTAAACAAATTTTCCGGTATAGCTTTCGGATGTAACTTGATTCACTTCAACATTAGGATGAAATAGTAAAAGTCTAAGTAACTCTCCTCCTGTATAACCTGAAGCACCAATGATCGAAACTTTTAATTTCATTTTCTACCTTCAGCAACTTGCAAAATATATTCAACCATTTTCTGTGGAATGTTTACTCCCGTTGTTGTGATACTGTTTTTATATTCCATGGTATAGTTCACTTCGTTTACCATTAATCCTTCTGCAGTTTCAAAAACATCTATTGCAACAATTCCACCGCCGACAGCTTTTGCTGCGCTTACCGAGATATCATTTAATTCATCTGTAACCGGACAATTGGTTGCAACACCGCCGCGTGCTGTGTTAGTAATCCAGTGAGAAGAAGATCTATAAATTGCTGCTATACATTTATCACCAACAACAAAACTGCGAATATCTTTCCCTTTTTTCTCAACATACTTTTGCATATAAAAAATCGAATGATGATATGAACCAAGGACAGCTTTATGTTCCAAGATTGCTTCAGCTGCATCGCGGTCATTTACTTTTGAAAGCAATCTTCCCCAAGAACCAACAGCAGGTTTTAGTACAACCGGGTAACCCATCTCTTCAATTGTTTGAAGTGCCGATTCTTCTGTGAATGCTACTCGCACTTCTGGTTGTGGTACGTTATGATCAGCTAATGCACATGATGTTAAAAGCTTATCGCCGCAAATGGTTGCAACATTATATGTGTTAACACATTTAATTCCGGCTGATTGAAATAATTTCAAACCATGTAATGCTCTTGAGTGGTTGATGCATCGTTCAACAACAATATCAAGATCAAATTTATCTTTACCGATATTAAATTTAATTTCACGGTCATCTATCATAACTAATTCAATTCCCTTTACCTTATTGAATTCATCAATAAGAAACTTTTCATCTTTTCTAATCAACGAATGAAGCAACCCGATTTTCATTTTTACTCTCCTAGTTCAAATAAATTTAAAATGGTAGAGCCGAGTAAATTATCTCAGCTATTGAATGTCTTATGATGTTTAACTGCATCAACGATATGTTTAAGTTCGGCAAGATCAACAGTACGACCGCGCTGACCGACAGATTTTACTTCTTTAAGAACATCCATTTGATGCGATTCATCCAGTAAGTTTTCATCAATCAATTTTAATGCATAACGTAATGAAGCAATGCCGGACATATGGTCAAGTGCAAAGTTTCTTGGTCTCCCAAGAATTTCGGGATTCAAACTTTCATAATGCATTGGATTGATCGAAGCCGCATGTGTATGTACACCTGCACAATGTGTGAAAGCATTCTTTCCGGTGATCGGAAAGTTTGCCGGAATTGGAATCCCGGAATGTTTACTAACTAAATCGTAAAGTTCAACAAGTTTTAAAAGATTCCATCTAGTTTCATTATAATCTACAGTTAACACAACTAAAAGCGAAGCGAGATCAACTATACCAGCTCGTTCACCCAAACCTAAAGCTGCGGCATCAATTATACTTGCACCGGCTCGATATGCATCTAGTGCATTAGCAAGTGCTAAACCGCGATCGTTATGGCAATGTACAGCAATTCTTGGATGTAAATTTAATTTGTCTAATTCTTGAATCAATCGTGACATATAATCATACATACTTCTAGATGTTCCCGGAACCATATAACCTGTTGTATCTGCAACACTAATAATATCTGCTCCGGCTTCAACTGCAGCAGATGCGGCTTTAACTACATTTTCAAATTGAGAACGAACTGTGTCTTCAGGTGTGTAACGAATTAATAAATCCGGTTTCTGTGATTTTGCATATTTAATTACATCTGTAATCTGTTTGATTGCAGCATCTAAATCTTTTTTGAAAACTGTTGTTAATCTTTCATCTGAAACGCAATAAAAAATTCCGAGGAATCCGACACCGCATTCAAGAGCAAGATCAACATCGCCCTGAAGTGAACGCGAGTGAGCGCCAACTATTGCTTTGTATCCTTTTTGTGCAATTGATTTTACAGCAGCATGAATTTCGGATGTAACCATCGGGTGGCCGGATTCGATAATGTCTATACCGATTTCATCAAGTAGACTTGCTATTGCAAGTTTTATATGTTTATCGAAATAAACACCCGGAGTTTGTTCGCCTTCGCGTAAAGTTGAATCTAATACCCAGATCAATTTACTCACCCCAGTCTTCTTCTTCTTGAGGTGCTTCTTTTACTTGCGGTGGATTAACAGAAACTACTTCCAATTCAGTTCCGCAATCGGGGCACCCAATTAATTCACCTTGAACTGCATCAGAAGCGAGTTCGATCTGCGCACCGCATACCGGGCATTCTGTTTTCATAACATATCCTTAAGTTTATAAAGTGATGCAAAACTATGAAACTAATTTTTTCAATGCAATGATTTTGATGGGAGATTAAAAAAAATTAATTCAAAGTTTAGTGAGGCAAATTTCGGTCAATCGCTTAATGAATAATTATTCATAATGGTGCAAGAAAATGCAGAGTAGCTATCGGCAATCAGCTTTCAGCTTTTTGGTTTCGGTTGAGCAGCAACATCTGAAAAGTTATTTTCGGCTGATATTAATTTTTTCATCCAATCATTTTTGACTACATCAAATTCTTGTTTGTATTTTTTACCGACTGGACCTGATGATTGATATTTTTCTCTTAACGGATTTACTTGTTTTCCGTTTTTCCAAAAACGAAAACATACATGCGGACCAGTGGCCAGTCCTGTACTTCCGACATAACCAATAACTTGACCTTGAGAAACTGAAACTCCGCGGTGAATTCCTTTTGCAAAATGCGACATGTGTAAATATTGTGTTGTGTAAGTAGCGTTGTGTTTAACTTTAACATAATTTCCGTTACCGCTTGTATAACTTGCTTCTAATACTACTCCGTTGCCGACTGTCATGATCGGTGTTCCTGTAGGAGCGGCGTAATCTGTTCCAAGATGTGCTTTTGTTCTATGCAGTATTGGATGATAACGGTTCATTGAAAAACGCGAACTGATTCTGCTGTATTTCAGTGGCGCTTTCAAGAATAATCTTTTAAGGCTATTACCTTTTTCATCGAAATAATTTTCGCCTTTTTCTTTATCAAAGTAAAAAGCGAAATGATTTTCATTATTGGAAAAGAAATTTGCAGCACGGATTTTTCCAACATCAACTGATTCACCATCAACTAAAATTTGTTCATAAATTACTTTGAAGCTGTCTGTCGGTTGAATTCTAAAGAAATCAATCTGCCATGCGTAAATATCTTCCAGTCTCGCTGCAACTTGCGATTCAATCTTTTTTTCTTGGAGTGTTTGATATAAAGAATTACTGATCACTCCCGAAACTATTCTTTCTCTAATCGTAACCGGTTTTTGCTTTTTGTAAATATTCACAGAGTCGCCAATATCAAACACCACATAATTCACCGGGTCTTGTACATAAATAAAATATTTAACGGTTTCTACAGAATCCCACTTTGCATAAATATAAAATTCGTTATCTGCTCTAAAACTACGAAGCGGAAATATATCACGAGCCGCTTTTTCAATTTGATTGATCTTCTGCTGAGTTACTCCATGAGGGATTAAAATATCGGAAAGAGTTTGATCGGTATCTATCGTGTCGCGTACTTCAATAAGATTTGCAACACTTAGTCCAAATTGATTTGGTTTTAACTCTTCATTCTTAGTTTTTTTCTTTTCACTCTTACATGAAGTAAAAAATAAAACAAGTGAAAGTAAAAAAAATATTTTTAGGTAGAATTGAGTTCTATTTCGCATCAGATCAATTTCTTAATTATCTCAACAGAATTTATACCTTCAGCTTCAGCGGAAAAATTTGGAATAATACGATGACGAAGAACCGGTGTTAGAAATTCTTTTACATCATCAATTGAAGGAGTGAATCTTCCTTCCATAACAGCTTTAGTTTTAGCTGCTAATATCAAATATTGAGAAGCCCGCGGACCGGCGCCCCAAGCAACATGTTCTTTAATAAAACTATTTTGGTTGTTTGTTGTTGGCCGAGTGTTGTTCACAAAAGTAACTGCAAATTCAATTACGTTTTCGGCAACCGGAACTCTTTTAATTAAATTTTGAAAATTGATCAGCTCGCTTGAACTTAAAACTTTTTTTAATTCGGGTTTATAATCACTTGTCGTTGATTTAATAATTTCAATTTCTTCCTTAAAGCTTGGATAATCCAACCACAAATTGAACATGAAACGATCAAGCTGAGCTTCAGGCAATGGATAGGTTCCTTCTTGTTCTATCGGGTTTTGTGTAGCCAGAACAAAGAACGGTTCTTCAAGTGTGCGTGTTACTCCGGCGGCAGTTACTTTATGTTCCTGCATTGCTTCAAGAAGTGCACTCTGTGTTTTAGGCGGAGTACGATTTATTTCATCTGCCAAAATAATATTTGCAAATACCGGACCTTGGATAAATCTGAATATACGTTTCTTCGTTACAGGATCTTCATCAATAATTTCAGTGCCTGTAATATCGCTCGGCATTAAATCCGGTGTAAATTGAATTCGATTGAATTTAAGATCGAGAACTTCCGAAAGTGTTTTTATCAATAAGGTTTTTGCAAGACCTGGAACTCCAACAAGCAGACAGTGACCTCTAGATAGTAGACTAACAAGAAGATCATTAACAATTTGATTCTGACCAATAATTACTTTTGCAATTTCTTGTTTGACCTGTTTTACCGAATGAGCTAACTGCTCAACAGTCCGTACATCATGTGTGTTTTTTTGATCCGTCAATATTTTTCCTATGATTATTCATTAGTGAACAAAAATATTATCGTGGTTATAATTTAATTTCCCAATAAATTTTATTTTTTATTTCTCTCATCCACTTTGAATACAATTTATTTTTTTTGTAATACTCAGCTATTCGTTTTATTTCAGGATAGTCAATATCTAGGTTTGCTTTATGAGCCGGAATTCTTTTTTTCAATTTAACAATGTGATAACCGTAAACATTTCTATCTACTTCAAGCCGTTTTGGAAAACTTATCTCACTTTCTTTTAATTTATAAATAACATCAAGAAGAGATTTGTCAAGCTGGCTTGTTTCTAACGTTCCAAGTTCTCCACCGAACTTAGCAGTTTCTTTATCATCACTATATAGGCGGGCATAATGTTCAAAAGTATTTTTACCTCTAACAACACTGTCTCTTAAATCAGTTAGAAATTCAATCGCTTTAAGATCAGATTCTTCATCACTCTTAACTTTAATAAGAATATGTCTGCAATGGATAGATTCGCCGCGTCTTTCTAAAAGTTGAATTATATGAAATCCAAAAACAGTTTCTACAACGCCGGAAATTTGATTTGGAGCTAATGCAAATGCAGCCGCTTCAAACTCCGGCACTAATGCACCTCTTTTAACGGAACCAAGATCGCCGCCTTGCGATGCATTGCCGGTATCATCAGAATATTTTTTTGCAAGTGAAGCAAAATCAGCCCCGTTCTTAAGTGAATCTAATAAAGATAGAGCAAAATCTTTTGCTTTCTTTTTTATTCGTTCTCCGGTTTTAGGATTTTGGAAGATATGTTGTATAACAAATTTTTCCTGTACGTCCGGCAAAGAATCACGGAAAGTTGCAAAAAAATCTTCAACTTCTTTTCTAGTAGCATCAAGTTGACCGAATTTTTTTTGCTGTAGCATATAAGACATTAATCCTTTACGAGTGTCATCCTGGAGTGATCGTTTTATTTTTTCATACGGCATACCGTAAATTTGTTCAAGTCTCTCGCGTGAGCCGTATTGCTGAATAAAATAATTCATCTGGTCTTCAAGACGTTGTTTCACTTGATCATCAGTAACAGTTATCGAATCAAGTTCTGCCTGTGCATAAAGCAGTTTTTCTTCGATCATTGCATTTAGAATCTGATGACGTAAATTTATATCAGCCGCATTTAGATTCTTTTGTGCCGCTTCCATGTTAGTTCTGAAATCAAGTTCTGATTGTAAAATGACTTCATTATCAACAACAGCAACAATTTTATCTATTACTTGCTGCGCATTTATTACTCCGGCAATTACCAACAGGATTAAAAATATTTTCTTCATTCTGAATACCTCTCAATTTCCAAATTATGATCTGCGATTAATTTGTCTATATACTCTTTTATATACAGATTTCTTTTAATGATTGATAATCTTTCTTTTACTTCATTCTTTACCATATCGAGCGGGGGGACAAAATCTTTATCAATCTTTTCAATAAGTTGAACAACAGTGAACTTCATTGGTTCCGTTTCTAAGACAACACTTACTTCGTTTATACCTAAAGTTGTGATAACGCGAAGCAATGGAGTCGGTTGAATCTGATATTTCAATAATAATTTTTGAGGTTGTAATTCGATGATTGATTGATCATTACGGTATTGATTTAATACTCGATTCCATTCGGTTTCAAGTAAAGAATTTCTGAATTCAACTGCTTTATTATAATCGTTAAATTGAATTTCATTAAATCTATACTCATCATCAACCAGTTTAAAATCATCCTTATTATTATCAAAATATTTTTTTACTTCGTCATCAGTCGGTTCGATTTTATTCTCATCAACTATTTTCCTAATGAATAAAGCGGAAGCTAATTCTTTTTTAGTGCGGTCCAACAATGATTTGAACTCTTTATCATTTAATAATCCTTTATTAGCCGCTTCTTGAAATAGAATTTCAGTTTGTATCCAGTTGTTGATATACTCTTCTCTATATATACCTTTATTACGTTCTTCCGATAAAGCAGATTTTACATCATCCTCCGTTAATACGGACTTGTTCACTTTTGCAACATACTTTGATGGTTTCTCTTCTTTAGAACAACCATACTGAGTGAAAGCAAAAGCAAAAATTATTATAATGTAATAATTGTTACTTCTTAAATGCTTTGCTGAGTTCTTCATAATAGAGTTTTGGTTTATAAATATTTTTCAGTTTATTCAAATACTCATCTTCAAGACGTTTGCTTTCGCTTTCCTGTAATTGACTGCTTGCTTCTGCTTTTGCTTCATCAAAAGTTTTTAAGCGGGCTGAATCGCGTTTAATTAGTTTTACAATTGACCAACCTTTTTCAAAATGGAAAGGTTTGGAAATATCACCTATGTTCTTCAATTCGTTTGATTGCTGGGATAATTCATTGGAATCAATATCTACTAAACCATGATAACCGGGAGTATTATCATATCCGGTTCTTTGATTGTACTTTGCAAACAAAG
Organism: Ignavibacteriales bacterium; assembly: GCA_007280825.1. GTDB lineage: Bacteria > Bacteroidota > Ignavibacteria > Ignavibacteriales > Melioribacteraceae > Fen-1258. The sequence continues at coordinate 14,142 of QYQI01000057.1, forward strand.
TATCATAGTTAGTGCCTGATATTACAAGTGAATAACACTTGTTCATCAAAGAATCTGATTGACAGAAGATCTCTTTGAACTCAACTCGATTTTTCCATTTATAGTTTTGTTTATTCCGTTCCCAAAAAGAATAAGCTTTTGCACTGTCAACAGAAATTTTAGACCATACTTCCTCTTCAAGAATTTGGAATAAATAAATTCCTTTTTCGTATTCGTCAATCAGTTTTGCAAATTCGGGATTCTCATTATCGTATATCAAAGCTTTTTCTTTTATAGATACGTCTCTGGAATATATTTTTAAAGCTTCTTCAATCACCAAAGAATTTATATCCGTGTTTAAGCTAATACTATGTTTGATCATATAAGCGAACAAACTATCGCATGGATAAGAATTATTATTGATTCGAAATAATTCTTGGCTTCCAACTAATTTTTGCAATTTACTTTTCCAGTAACTCTCAGCGATTTTTGTTGTATCGCTATTAGCTATCAACTTAGAAAACGTTTCTCTATTTATGGAATATTTTAATTCCGTTTTTAATTTATCAGTTAATTGTTCATAATCTGTTTTATAACGCATCCGGTCGTAAATCTCTTTAAGCTCTTCTTTCTCTTGATCGTAAGTCGGATATGGAGTTTCATCAGTTAATCTTATTAAGTGAAAACCAAATTGCGTTTTAACAATGGGAGAAATTTCACCTTTCTTTAATTTGAATGCCGCTTCATCAAATTCTTTTACTGTACGTCCGCGTGTAATTGACCCAATAGAACCTCTTGATACAGCGCTTCCTTTATCTTGAGAGTATTTTTGCGCCATTTGACCGAAGTCAGCTCCATTTTTAATTTTTAATTCTATATCCTGAATTGTTTTTAATGCTTTTGCAGTATCAACTTTACCGGTTGAATCGGCGTATGTAATTAAAATATGTTCAAGAGCGATTGATGTTCTGCGCGGATGTTTTTCTGTTATCTTGATTATGTGATAACCTGAACCGGAAAAAACTAATTCGGGATAAATTTTTCCTAGTTCAGTCCCATAAACAGCATCTTCAATTGCAATATTATTTATTAAACCGGCTGTAAAATAGTAAACATCTCCGCCGATATTTTTTGAATACGTATCTTTGGAATATTGTTTAGCGAGTGCCCCAAAATCCTCTCCGTTTTGAATACGCTTTATAAGTTCATTACCCAATTCTTTCACTTTATTAACATTCATTGTTGAATCCGGTGTTAGAAAAATATGACTCGCTCTATACTCAGTTTTTCTCTTTTCATAAAGCTTATGCATATTCGGTTCATATAATTTATCGTTCAATAATAAAGTAGTACCAATGTTTATCTTATAATCACGTAATTCTTTTTGCATATCTGAGTCTTTAGTATAACCCCGGACTTCTGCATCGCGTAATTTCAATTTATAGTTAAGATAGAGGTCGAGAAATTTTTGATAAGAACTCAACGAATCTGTTTTAGCTTTATCATATCCGCCGGAATTTCTTTCATAAGCTTTTTCAAAATCATCTAAATAAATTTTGTAGTTGCCGTATTCTGCAACAACTATCCTTTGGCTTTGGGATGAGCATGAGATAAAAATAATTAACGGTAGAATCAGTAAAATTATTCTCGATTTATACATTCGGAAACCTCCATTAGTATGAATTTTAGTTTGCTATTTTACCCATTGAGGGTTTGAAAATCAAGGAATGAAGCGGTAATTCTAAAAGTTCTAATGCTTCTTTCGCTGAGTTTTTATACTTATTGGCATGGTATTGCGTTCCCAAAAAACACCAAATTCATATCCTTGAATTGTTTTATTTTTTTCTGCTTCTTCCAGTCTTTTTTCAGCGATACATGCATAAAATTTGTCTAATTCGATACCAACAAATTTGCGGCCTAATTTTTTAGCAACAACAGATGAAGTTCCCGAGCCAAGGAAAGGATCAAAAACCAAATCGCCTTTGTTGGATCCGGCGAGAATTAATTTAGCAATCAGCTTTTCCGGCTTTTGAGTCGGATGAGGAGTGTTCTCGCTCATAGACCAAAACGGAACTGAAATATCATTCCAAATATTTGAAGGAAAAGTTAAGCGATAATCGCCATTCTTCAGTGAACTCCAATCTTTCGGTTTCCCGTTTGAATCACGATACGGTGCAAGAACTTTTCTGTTCAATTTAACAGTATCAGTATTAAATGTATATTTATTTGAGTTAGTGCAGAACCAAATATCTTCCGAATTGTTCTTCCAATTTTTTTGAGCTCCCCTTCCTTTTTCTCTTTCCCATGTAATTCGATTTCTAACAATAAAATATTTTTCGAGAACAAGAGAAATAGAAATTGAAGTATGCCAATCACCGCAAAAATAAATTGAAGCAGTTGGTTTTAATATTCGTTTAAGTCTTGATACAAAACTTTCTATCCACTCAGCATACTCATAAACTGATCTTTCCTTAAAAGAAGTTTTGTTGAAAGTTTTAGTAAGATTATACGGCGGATCAATAATAATCAAGTCAACAAATTTTTCCGGTAAAAAGTCTAAAACATCAAATAAATTTTTGTTGATAGTTTTATTAATAATTTCTGTCAGTGAAGTTTTGTTGTCCAGTTTTATTAAACGTTTAGAATATTTCGCAATTTCGCTTTTACTAAGAGTAATTGTTTTGTTGCGTGGTGATTTGGGTTTATTCAATTTGTTTAGTTTTCTTATAGCCATGAGCTTTAGCTCGTGGTTTTTTTTAATCCCCGATCTGAAGATCGGGGCTATAATTATTTTGCTGTTTTGCCGAGCTCAATCGTTTCGTCTATTTCAATGATCTTTACTTTTCCTTCTTCCGGAGTATCAACAGCTAAGATCATTCCTTGAGATTCGATTCCAAATAATTTTGCCGCTTTAAGATTAGCAACAATTAAAACTTTCTTCCCAATAAGCTCTTCCGGTTTATAACTTTTCGCAATTCCGGCAACTAATTGACGCTGTTCACCACCTAAATCAATTTGAAGTTTAAGAAGTTTTTCACTTTTCTTTACATTTTCTGCGGCAATAATTTTTGCAACCTTTAACTTTACCCGCTTAAATTCATCAATTGTTATTTCTTCCATTGATTCTATTGGCTTATTTGCCATTGGTTCGAGTTTATTAATTTGTTCTTCTATCACTTTGTCTTCAATTTTTGTAAATAAAATTTCTGCTTCATTAAGTTTTTGCCCGGGATGTAAAATTGAATCTCCACATTTTGACCACTCAGTCGGTCTCGCATTCAGCATTTTCAAAATTTTAACACTAGTATTAGGAATTACCGGTTCAAAAATTACTCCAAGAGTATAAATTGTATTGAGACAAATATTAATTGTTGTTGCACACTGCTCTTTGTTTTTCTTTGAAGTTACCCAAGGTTCAGAGTCGTTAAAATATTTGTTCCCGGCACGTGCGAAATTCATCATTTCGAAAACAGCGTCTTTAATTTTAAAGCGCTCAATTAGATTTGCGATCTTTTGAGGTTGAGATTTTAAATAATCAAGCATCTCTTCATCAATTTTCTGCAGATTACTTCTTTCCGGAACTTTACCATCAAAATGTTTGTGTGCAAAAGTAAATGTTCTGTTTACAAAGTTTCCCAGTATATCAGCAAGTTCACTGTTAGTACGCGATTGGAATTCCTTCCAGAAGAAGTCCGTGTCCTTATTCTCCGGTAAGTTTGCAGCAAGTGTGTAACGCAGAAGATCCGCTGGAAATAACTGAAGGAATTCTTCAAGATCAATTCCCCATCCGCGGCTTTTAGAAAATTTCTTCCCTTCAAAATTTAAAAATTCATTTGCAGGAACATTCTGAGGCAGAATAAATTTATCTTTGTTAGCATCGTTCCACGCCATAAGTATTGCCGGAAAAATAATTGTGTGAAAAACAACATTATCCTTACCGATGAAAGCAATGTATTTTGTTTTTTCTCCCTGCCAATATTCTTTCCACAAATTCGGTTCGCTACGCTGATGCGATAATTCTTTTGTAGCTGAGATATAACCAAGAACTGCTTCAAACCAAACATAAAGAACTTTGTTTTCCACTCCGTCCAGCGGAACTTTAACGCCCCAGTCAAGATCGCGGGTAATTGCGCGGTCTTTCAAACCATCGTTGAACCATCCTCTGCAATAATTAAGAACATTATCTTTCCAACCATATTTTTCATTCATCTCATCAATATATTTTTTTAACCGATCTTGATATTTTCCTAAAGGGAAATAATAGTGAGACGTTTCTTTCAATACAGGAGTTTGTCCGCTAATCTTGCTCTTTGGATTTTTCAATTCGGAAGGATCATAAAGCGAACCGCATTTTTCACATTCATCGCTTCGAGCTTCTTCATTTCCGCATCGTGGACAAGTTCCTTCTACATAACGATCCGGTAAAAACATTTTTACTTTCTCATCGTAGAATTGCATCGTTTTCTTTTCTACAAGAATTCCTTGATCATAGAATGATTTGAAAAAAGATTGTGCTGTTTCATGGTGGATTGGTAAACTTGTTCGTGAATAGATGTCGAAGCTCATTCCAAATTTTTCAAAAGCGGATTTGTTTGCATTATGGAATCGGTCTATAACTTCTTTTGGTGAGATCTTTTCTTTATCGGCTGTAATTGTAATTGGAACTCCATGTTCATCTGAACCGCAGATATAAAGGATATCATCGCCGTTCAATCTTTTGTAACGTACATAAATATCAGCCGGCAGATATGCACCGCTTAAGTGCCCAAGATGAATATTTCCATTTGCATATGGGAGTGCTGAAGTAACTAAAACTTTTTCTTTAGCCAAGATATAACTCAATATTGTGGTTTATTTGCGGGTAAATATAAGAAAAATAAGAGAAAGGATTGAGCAGAATGAAATATTCTTGCTCTCAATCTATAATGAATACAAGACTGAGAGCAAGATTAGGATAATTTTAACCTTCGAGACCCTTGTACATACCCTCAATCAAATCTTTGTAACGCTCTTCAACAAATTTACGTTTTATTTTAAGTGAAGGAGTAAGTTCACCTGTTTCGATCGTAAATGGTTTATCCAAAATTGCAAACTTGCGCACGCGTTCAAAGTTGGCAAGTTTTTTCTGGAATTGATCAAGCTCTTTATCAAGCAGTTCATAGATCTGTTTCATCTCAACGAGTTCATCAATTGACTTGTATTGGATTCTATTTGCATCGGCATATTCTTTAAGAGCATCATAATCTGGGACAATAAGAGCACTCACGAACATTCTGCGATCACCGATCAAAATAAATTGATCAATGTATTTGCTTGCCAAGAACATATTCTCAATTGGTGTCGGTGCAATATATTTTCCACCGGATGTTTTGAACAAATGTTTCTTTCTATCCGTAATAATTAAAAAACCTTCGGCATCAAAAACACCAATATCGCCAGTGTAGAGCCAGCCGTCTTTAATAGTTTCTTCCGTTTCTTTTTTGTTTTTGTAGTAACCTTGCATAATGTTAGGACCGAAAGCGAGAATCTCTCCATCCTTTGCAATTTTTATTTCTACACCAGGCATTGGTTTGCCAACTGTTCCAAATTTATAATCGTTTACTCTGTTTGCAACAATTACCGGAGATGACTCGGTCAAACCAAAACCTTCTATAATTAAAATACCGGCAGCTTCAAAAAATAATCCTAACTCACGGGCAAGAGCTGCGCCGCCCGAAATAAAGAAACGCAATTTTCCACCAGTCTTTTCTCTCAATTTATGGAAGACAAGCTTATCGGCAAGTTTATGTTTAAGTGTTAAAAAGATTGGAATCGGATGACCGGATTTTTTTGCAACACAATATTCTTTACCAATTTCAATAGCCCAATTAAATATTTTCTGTTTTTTCTCCGGTTGTGATTCAACATTACGTTTTATCTTGCTGTACATTCGTTCAAAGAGACGCGGAACCGCAGTCATTATTGTAGGATGAATATCTTCCATGTTGCTCGCAATTTTTTCTATGCTTTCCGCGTAAGCTATAGTAGCTCCACATGAGAATGCAGTATAGTATCCGCCCATTCTTTCAAAGATATGGCAAAGCGGTAGGAATGAAAGAAATATATCATTCTCGCCGATATCAAAAATTTCATGTGCGGCTTTTATATTGGATACAATATTTTTATGAGTCAGCATCACTCCTTTAGGTACACCGGTTGTACCTGAAGTATAAATAATTGTGCAAAGCTCATTCTCTTGAGTGAGTTTAGAGCTCTCAGTAAAATAATTCGGATGATCTTTACCGAACTCCATCCCTTTTGCTTTAACATCCGAGAAACTGAATATATTTTTCTCTGTTCCTTTATCTTCATTATTCATTACAACTATGAACTTGAGAGTTTTACATTCACTCCTCACCTTCAAAACTTTATTCAGCTGAAACTTATTCGATACAATTATTCCAACAGATTCCGAATTGTTGAGACAAAACTCAATAGTTTCCGAAGTTGAGATTGGATAAAGTGGAACGTCAACACCACCCAATCCGAGTACTGCCATATCTGCATAAACCCATTCAGGACGGTTCTCGGCAATTATTGAAACACGGTCTCCTCTTTTAACGCCAAGAGCAGCCAGACCCAAAGCTAAATTTTCTGTGTCTCTATAAACTTCATCATACTTAATTCCTAACCACTGATCATTAACTTTATATTTAAGTACTGGTCTTTCTTTACCTCGCCCAAAATCTTTAGTAATGATTTGAAACATTTGCGGAATTGTTTTGAAGTCTTTATAGATTGGCATTGATCTCTCCTATTAAGTTGCTGTTCAAGATAAGGCGGGGTATGAAAAAATGCAAATAAAAGGTTGGGGCAATAGATAGAAAAAAGGACTGAAGATATTCAGTCCTTTTTCATTTAAGAAAAGAATTTATTTATCGCTTTCTAGGGAGAGGATGAGGTAGTCATTAAAATAGTTGTAATAATCTTTATTACTTTCAAAAACGACCTTTTGACCATCAACAATATCTTCCACATACCACTGGAACGAATGAAAATCATCTGTGTTTAATTTTATTTTTTCACCAACAGTTAATTCAATCTTCTTAGAATATTCAAAACCAGAAGAATTAGAGTTTACTCGCTTACCTTCTGGAGTGTAATAACTAAAATCTTCAAAAATATTAATAATGCTAACATTCAAAGTGTAAGTGCTTCCTTTTTTATCAATCGGAATTATTTCCAGCACATACGTAATTTGTGCATCATGTATTTTTTTTGATTTTAATGCAAGATCTTTTTTGGCAGTATTATAGATCTGCAGTGGGATTATTATTTTACCTTCATAGATACTCAACTTGAAATTGTTGGGATTAAAAAGTTTTGTAGTTTTAGAACCTAAAGGGTATTCTGATTTCCTCAACCAAATCTGCTGACCTTTTTTATCCGTTCTTAATAGTTCCATCCCTAAACTTAATTTAGGTTTTACCACATTATTCTCCAGAGCAGTTTTTTCAAGTTTACCATAAACACTTCTTACTACTTCTTCAACACTTCTATGTTTTGTTTTCTTTTCAGTCTGTGCAAACGAGAATAGACTTGTTAGCACCATTAAAAAAATAATTATCTTTTTCATTGTATACTCCCATAATCAAATTTTAATTTATCTGCTTCAGTAAATTTCTCCGTACGCAAGTTCATTACATAACGCAGATATTCTTGTTGAGATGATTGTATCAACTCTTTCTTCCCAGGAGTTAAAGAGTTGGTATTTGTTAATTGATTCTGAGTAACTGGAATTCCCTTTTGAACAAAGACAGTGTCGACTCTGACTTGTTTCTGAGTTGTAAACGTATCTTTTGGATTTCGCGAGAATAAAAAGAATAAAAGAAAAACAGCCGCTACAGATGCTGCATAGAATCCAAACTTGTAAAACGATTTTGATGAACTTGGTTTCTGTTTTAATTGATTTATATTTTCAGAACAATACATTTTGGATTTCTCTTTTAGCAGAAGCAAATCTGCTAATGTATTCCGGCATTCATTGCATTCGGCAAGATGAAGAAATAATTCTTCTCCGTTTCCTTCTTCAAGCTCCCCATCTATGAATAAATTTAGCTCATAATCATAGTGTTTCATTCCGTACCTCATTTTAAATATTTTCTTAATTGCTGCCGTACACGAAATAGTTTTACTTTCACGTTATCAATAGAGATTCCAAGTATCTCAGCCATTTCTTGATATGAATGACATGCATACTCACGTAAGTAAATCAGTTCATATTCTTCATGGCTTAGTCTCGACATTGCATCGTTAAGTGAAATCTTATCTTCATATTTAGGCTCATAAGTTCTTAAGAAGTTTTCGTCAAGTGGTATTGGTTTGTTTGCTTTGCCGTTAAGTTTTTTAAAACAATAATTCCGTGTTATTGTCAAAAGCCAAGTTTTGTAGCTGCATTCACCGCGAAAGGAATCTTTAGTGTTGATATACTTAATAAAAACTTCTTGAAGAGCATCCTTTGCATCGTCGTAATCTTTAAGGAGACTCATTGAGTAGTTCAGAATGTCATCGGAATAAGAAGAAAATAATTCTTTTACAGTTTTTTCTTCTTCTCGTTTCACTTAAATCCTAAAATTGACTTTGTAAATAGACCCCGTTTATGCAAATATGTTACAACAAATTGCAGGAAAACTATTTCGCCCAGACCTCGCCATCAACAACAGGGGTTACACAGATAAGAGGTTTTTCAGGCACATGGAATTTTTCAAATATCTCTTCAAACAATTTGTATTGTAATCCTTGAGATTCGATCTTGGAAAATTTTTTGTAAGACATGAATTCGTCATTTTTATTCTGAGGTGCACTAAAATGAAATGAAGTACTTAAATCT
>QYQI01000016.1 GCA_007280825.1 Ignavibacteriales bacterium
AAATTGTTGACAATAAATATCTGAATAACATTTAGACTATAATTTTAACCCAATAATTATTGAAATAGTTCATTTATTAGCATTTAAAAAGAGCCTGAGAAAGAATTCTTAGTCTCTGAATGATTTTATTTATCTAGGAATTTTGACCCATCCTCACTTAAATTCTTCATATACTTTTCCGGATCTTTTTTGAATTTTTTAATGCATCCTGAACAGCAAAATCCAATTGTTTTTCCTTGATATACCTCTGTGGGTGTATCAGTATCTACATCTTCACCCGTTACTGGGCAAACTTTGTTCCAAATGCTAAGTTTTGCGTCGGTTGATTTATTTTCAGTTCCGGGATTTTCTTTTAATTCTGTTTCAGAAACTTTGAAACCTCTTTTTAATAATTTTTCTTTAGCTTTTTCTATGGTAACTTCTTTTATATCCATTCCACATAAAGGACATTCACCTTTTTCATCTGATAAAACATTTGCTTCCATCGGGCATTGATAGACTTTGCCATCGTTATTTTTGTCTATGGATTTTAAGTCAATTACACCTTTACGAACGATACTAGAATCAGCAGTTTGTTTTCCAGACTTCATTCCTTTCATATTCATATGCATTGATTTGTCTTGAGCAAATATTGAAGATGCAATAAATAATACAGCGATGATAAAAAGTTTTGTGAAATTACTTAGTTGTAACATTTTTCCTCCAGTAGTTGATTTATTTTGTTTTAGAATTATGATCTAATAAATTTTTCTTTGCTGTTTCAAGCGTTACTTCTTTCAAAGTCATTTTGCAAAGTGGGCAATTGCCCGGTGCATCAGAAATAACATTCCAATCCATCTGATCCTGAAATACTTTCCCATCGTTATTTTTGTCAATTGATATTAAGTCAATCGCACCTGTTCGAACAATATTAGAATCAGCAGACTGTTTTTCAGGATTCATCGCCCCGTGATCATGATTATGGTTCATACCGCCCATTCCTCCCATACCGAGCATCATACAACCCTCTAAAATTATTGACAACATGAACGAAAGAAAAATTGATTTTTTCATGATGACTCCTAATTAACTGATTTATTAAATAATGTATTGTGCTACTTTACAGTAATAAAAATGCTGAAAGAGAATTTTGGATGAATTATCAATCATCTATCTAAAAAATGTAATTTGAAAAGTAATTCCTTTTCCATTTGAAGACACAACTTTGATTTCGTTCTCTATCTTTATTAAGTATCTCCAGATAAAATAACCAGCGTTGATAAATATTTATAAAATATTGGCCGTCGTTACTCTCATTCGTCATCTTGATTCTTCGTAGAATTATTAAGGGTCTCATATTGTTCTTTTGTCATTGAAGGCAGTTGTTTCATGAAAGCAACAATCGCCCAAATCCTATCATCCGAATGAGTTCGTCCAAATGCAGGCATGCCTGTCATTTTTATTCCGTTTTTAATTATCCAAAAAAGTTGAGGTGGAGGAATTTCTTTTACTGACTTTGCAAGGTCTGGTGGTTCTGGATAAAGTCCTTGCCCAATCTCATCACGTGAAATTCCGGGTGCACCGTGACATCCTACACACATTTCACGATAATGTACAAAACCCAATTTTATTAAAGACGAATCAATAAGATTAGGAGCTTTGATATTTTTAGCACGATGTTCAATTGAATTATCCTTCAAAGTGTTGATAATCCAAAATGTTAATTTGTTGTGTGGTTCCATTGCGCTGATGTTATAGATACCTGAATACAGAAAAAGAATCGGCAGTGCACAAATAATTATTAATGCAAGAAATATTTTCCAATACCTTTTCATTTCAATCCTTTCGAAATCAAGAGAAAAAATTCAGACTGCCATACTCATTAGTTAGGATAGCAAATCTGTGTCTCGACACATAATCGTATATGTTAATGCTACTTTACTTTGAATCCGTTCTCCAACAAATTTTTCTTTGCCTTTTTCACTGTTACTTCTTTCAAAGTCATTTTACAAAGTGGGCATTTACCGGGCTTGTCGGAAATTACATTCCAATCCATTTGATCTTGAAAAACTTTTCCATCTTTGTTCTTATCAATTCCTTTTAAATCAATTACACCTTGATGAACGATATTTTCTGGTTTTAAAGAATCTTTTTTCATCTCCATTTTGGAATGATCACCGTGCTGATGCTCTTGAGCAAAGATCATTATTGATGACGATGCAATTAAGGTTAATGCAATTAAAAATATTTTAACTGATTTCATCTTTTTACTCCTTATATATTTTTATTAGTAATTATTCTATATGAATTTGATATTACATTTTCATTCCTTCCATACCATCGGAAGAAGATTTCTTTTTTTGCGGTTGTGTAGTTCCGCCGTGTTGGTGTCCGGTTGGCATTCCGGTTTTAAGCTGGCTTTCTGAATCAATAAGGAAACCACCAGTAGCTGCAATTTCATCACCTTCTTTTATGCCAGAGATGATTTGATATTTATCTCCAAAACGATTGCCAATCTCAACGCTGCGTGCTTCGAACATTCCATCTCCTGTTTTTGCCCATACCACGGCTCTTTTCCCCGCAATGATCACTGCATCTGCAGGTACGAGTAATCCTTGTCCACCTGCGTTGCTGAACACAGTTTCACCATACATCTGCGGTTTAAGTTTACCACCGTAATTAGAAAATTCACTTCTTACTTTTACAGTTCTTGTTTGTGAGTTGATCACCGGATAAATAAATGTAACTCTTCCGTTAAATTCCTCACCGGGATAAGCGCGTAAATGTAATTTAACCGGACTTCCAACTTTTACATTCGATAAATTATTTTCATACACTTCAGCAATATTCCAAAGAGTAGAAAGTTCAGCAACATCATAAATTGCAGTTCCTTCATTCACATAAACGCCCTCTTGTACTTTCTTTTCAATTACAGTTCCGCTAGTATGCGAGAAGTATGTTAATGTTATATTTATCTCACGTGTTTTCTCAAGTGTTTGAATTTGCTCTGAAGTCAATCCAAATATTTCTAACTTTTTCTTTGTAGCATTAAGAAGGGAAGTAGAGTTTGAAGAATTGTTCAGTGCAATCAGATATTCATTCTGCGCTTGCACTAAATCCGGACTGTAGATTTCAAATAACGGCTGGCCTTTCTTAATATAATCTCCGGTTTTATCAACAAACAGCTTTTCAATTCTTCCGTTGAAACGCGCAGAAATTGTTTTGCGGTTGTTCTCAACAAAATCCAGATAGCTATATGCAGTAACTTGTTCTTGAAGATTTTCTTTCTTCACTATAACCGTTGAAACATTTGCGAGAACTTGTCTTTTACCGCTAAGTGTTACCATGTTGACCATGTCTTTATCATTAGTCGGTTGTTCATTTTCATCAGCAACTTTTTTGATAAGATCCATTCCGCATATTGGGCAAGCGCCGGATCTATCCATGTGGACTTGCGGATGCATTGTGCATGTCCAATAATCTTTTTGTTTAACTTCCGTGTTTTTTTGCTTACCGTTCTCTGCAGATTTTGTGCAGCCGGAGAGTACAAGAGCAAAAGCAATAAATGGAATGAATAGATATCTCACTATTTTCATTTTTGTTCCTCTATTTATTCTTATAAAAATTTTCATAGTATCACCTAAAACTTTTAAGAGTTGTTCCGACCATCATTTCAATTTCTGCAAGCGACATTTGTATATCGGCTTTGGACATGTAATAATTCATCTGCTGCATCAACAACATGCGGTAAGAATCAATTACGGTTGTAACGCCGGTTCTGTTATTCTGGTAGGCAGATACTTGCGATTCCGTAGCTTTGCTATAAAGTGGAATAACTTTTTCATTGTAGAGTTTGGTTAGATCAACAGCGGTGTTATATTTAACAAGAGCCGCTTTCAATTGAGAAGTCATCTCACGCTGCATATCTGACTTTTCATATTCAATGCTGTTGATCCCGGCGTATAACTCTTCTTCCTTTGCTTTGTATTTATTTATGGACCATGGCGCAAAAGGAAGATTGATAGAAAACATCAGTGAATACATTGTTTCTGTTTTCGGATTAAGCATTGATAAATCGCTTTTAGAAGTTAGTATCATTCCTTGCGGCATTCTCATAAACATTCCTTGAACCATCAAGTCCGGGATCAACTCACGGTTGTTGGCGTCAATCATTGCTTTGTTCATTTCAACCATGCTGCCCATTTTTTTAAGAGATGGATTGGAGTAACCGAGCAGTTCTTCCAATTTTGATTGAGAGGAAGAAAGTATTTCTGTTGAAAAATCTGCAATAGCATAAACATCTTTTGAATCAAGATTACGTCCGAGAAGTTTATTGAGTTTGTAAATCTCAGCTTCTTTTTGTTTTTCAAGAATCAAAAGCTGGGTTTCGTAAGATGCAATTTCACTTTGAAGCGTGAGAAGATCCGCTTGATTTATCTTGTTTGTATAGTAAGATGATTCGACTGATTTGATTACATCGTTTATAAGAGAAATATTTTTCTTCTGAACTTCAATTTTCCTATCAATTAACCAAAGTGTGTAGTAAGACATTTTTACTTGAGCAGTCAGATTGATTTTATATATTTCATAATTGTTGCCTTCAACCAAAGTGTTTTTTCTTTCAACCTCCGCCATAGCATTTAATTTCCCGCCAAGAGGAAACATTTGTGATAGAGCGAAGTTGTTGGAATTGGATTGATTGAAAACATCAAAAGTATTTGTCGGGACTTGAGAAAACTCAACCGAAAGATTCGGTGCCGGTAAAGTGTTGATAGATTCAGTTCTCTTTTCCGATGCAGTAATTTTGTATTGAAGTGATTTCAATTGCGGATTATTTTTTATCGCTTCTGCTACTAAAGAATCAACAGACTGGGCCTTCACTTCAATCATTGAAAGCAATATCATTATTATCATTAATTTTGGTACGAACAGATTAAAAATCTGTTTTACATCATCCATCAACCATCTTCCATTACCCATTTTTCTTCCTCCATCAAACATCATCCATTTTACATTTTCCATATTATTCACCCTCCTTCATCCAATCAGCCATTTTGGAAATTTCAAGCGTACCTTTTTTAAGTGCGTGTTCTTTCATCATTGTAAAAAGAATTGGTGTTACAACAAGAACATGAACTGCGGAAGTCAAGAGTCCTCCAATCATTGGTGCAGTGAGCGGTTTCATAACATCAGAACCTGTGCCGGTCGCCCACATGATCGGAACAAGTCCAACCATTGCAGTAAAGACGGTCATTAGTTTTGGTCTCAATCTTAAAACTGAACCTTCGACTGTTGCTTCATAAATATCAACATCTGTTATTGGTCCTCTTTTCCCTTTTTGATGATCGCGAATTCTTCTATCCAAAGCTTCATGCAGATAAACAACCATTATAACACCGGTCTCTACTGCAATTCCATAAAGTGCAATAAATCCAACCCAAACAGCAACAGAGAAATTATAACCAAGAATGTAAACCATGTACATTCCACCTATGAGAGCGAATGGAACTGAAAGCATCACAACGCCTGCTTCGACATAATTTTTTAGTGTTAAATAAAGAAGAAGATAGATCAACAAGAAAACTATAGGCATAATAATTTCTATTGTTTGTTGAGCTCTTACTTTGCTTTCATATTGTCCGCTCCATGTGTAAGAATAACCTGCAGGAAGTTTCAATCCATTTTCGATAACCTTTTTTGCATCAACCATAACGTTGCCCATATCACGCCCGCGTGTGTTCATAAAAACTATTGACCGAAGCATTCCGTTTTCACTGCTTATCATTGGAGGACCGGTTACTAAATTTATATCTGCCAATTCTGCGAGAGGCAGATAAGTAATTGCGTTTTGATTTGTGCTTGTGAGTGAAAAATCATTTTGTGTGTTAGATGCTTGCGGAATGATGCTTGCTTGGCTTGAACTTCCCATCGAGGAAGACATCCCGCCGGAGTTACTTATACCACCGCTCATTGAACTTGAAGAAGATTGAACAGCCATAGGATTTGATAATGCGACCGGAACGATCAAGCTTTTCAGTTCTTCAATGTTATCACGGTAATCTTTTTGATAGCGCATTCTAATCGGGAAGCGCATTCTTCCTTCGATAACAATCCCAAGATTTTGACCGCCGATAGCAATTTCAATTATGTCTTGAAGATCTCGGATGTTTACACCGTAGCGAGCGGCGATACCGCGTTTGATTTGTATGTCTAAGTAATAACCATTCTGAACTCTTTCAGCCACAACATCTGCTGCGCCGTTTACTGTCTTCAATAATTTTTCCGCTTTGATGGCGTATGTTTCAAGAGTATCAAGATCCGGACCGAAAATTTTGAAACCGATATCAGTTCTAACGCCTGTGGAAAGCATATTTATTCTATTTATGATCGGCTGAGTCCAGCCGTTACGTACGCCGGGTATTTGTAATTTTGAATCGAGTTCGGCAACGATATCTTGCTTAGTAATCCCGGGTCTCCATTCGCTTTTTGGTTTGAGCAAAATTATTGTTTCAATCATGCTGAGAGGTGCGTTGTCTGTTGCGGTTTCCGCACGTCCGGTTTTTCCAAGGACGTGATGAACTTCGGGAACCGACTTAATAATTTTATCCTGTTCCTGTAAAATCCTATTCACCTCAGCAATAGAAGCCCCGGGCAAAGTAACCGGCATATAAAGAATTGAACCTTCATCAAGCGGGGGCATAAACTCGCTGCCGGTGTTAAGAATCATTGGAATAGTTATAAGAAGAGCAATTACATTAATAGCAATAGTAATTTTTCTGTGTTTAAGCACCCAATGAATTACCGGCGCATAAAGTTTAATAAAAAAGTGTGTGGTTGGATTTTTATCTTCCGGTTTGAACTTACCTCGCATCAGCATTGTCATCAAGACGGGAATTAGAGAAATAACTACAATAGCAGATCCGATCAGTGCAAATGATTTTGTGTAAGCCAGTGGATGAAATAGTTTTCCTTCCTGCCCGGTTAATAAGAATACCGGAAGAAAAGAAACTAGGATAATTAATTCAGAAAAGAAGATTGCTCTACCGACTTGTTTTGCAGAATCAATTGAAATGCGTTTATATTCTTCCGGCGTTAGGTGTCCTTTCTCCTCGATTGCCTTGGCTAAATTTCTGTACGCGTTTTCCACAAGTACAATGGAAGAATCGACTATTACTCCCACCGCTAAAATTATTCCGCCGAGCGACATAATGTTTGATGAGATTCCGAATAGATACATCAGAATGAAAGCGATAAGAATTGCTATCGGCAGTTCAATTAAAATTCTTACAATACTTCTAAAATGAAGTAAGAAAATCATTACCATTATAGAAACTGTGATAGAAGCTTCAATCAAAGCCCTTTCCAAAGTTCCAACAGCTTCTTTAATCAATGTGCTTCTATCATAGGATGTAACAATCTCAACACCGGGAGGAAGACCGGGAGTGATCTCTTTAATTTTTTCTTTAACGCGGTCAATAACTCTTTGCGCATTCTCGCCGGTTCGCATAACTACAATTCCGCCGACAACTTGTCCTTCACCGTTCTTTTCCATCGCGCCGCGTCTTATATCTCCTCCTAAAGAAACCGATGCAACATTTTTAATAAGGATCGGAATTCCATTCGATGCGGTTTTTATTACCGTGTTTTCAACATCATCTTTTGATTTGATGTAACCTTGACCTCGCACAAAATATTCCGCATCGCTTACTTCTAAGATTTTTCCGCCAACTTCGTTATTGCTTCTTTGAACAGCATTTACAACATCAGCGACTGTTAAATTGTAAGCGCGGAGATCGGTTGGGTTAACATCAACTTGATATTGTTTAACAAATCCGCCGATGCTTGCAACTTCTGCAACTCCGTCAACGGAAGAAAGTTTGTAACGTATATACCAATCTTGAACAGCGCGAAGTGCGCCAAGATCATATCCTTTACCTTCAACAGTATACCAATAGACGTGACCAACGCCGGTTCCATCCGGTCCAAGAGAAGGAACAACTCCGCCCGGAAGTTGCGCTTGAATAGTGTTCATCCTTTCGAGGACGCGCGTTCGTGCAAAATAAGTATCTACACCATCTTCGAAGATTACGAATACGAAAGCCATACCGAACATTGAAGTTGCACGGACAGCTTTTACGTGAGGCAATCCTTGTAAACCGGAGACTATTGGAAAGGTAATTTGGTTCTCAATTATCTGGGGTGATCGTCCCATCCACTCAGTGAAAATTATTACTTGATTTTCAGAAAGATCGGGTATGGCATCAACCGGCAAATTAACAACGCTATAGATTCCAAAACCGATCACAAGCAGATAAATCAGAATCACAATGAATCTGTTCTGCGAAGACCATTCAATTATTTTTTCAATCATAATGTTTTCTCAATATATTTTAAGATTCTCTCAGTGGTTATCTGAAAATTCTCAATGAACTCTGCGAAAAAATCACTATACAGAGAATACGGAGTATGTCCATAAAGCCACCAAGAAGTAGTTAACTTCTATTAATGGAATGAAATTAGTGAAAAATCAAATAAGAAGAGTAGAGCTTAATAAAAAGGGAGGGGGGCTATGTTCCTTATCTATTCTTTGCTTGAAATTAGCATTGAATAACTGTGTTTGTTGATCAACATAAAAGGGAATTACAGCTATAAGATTCTCTTTCTGTAATTCAAAATTCTTCTGAACTGTGTAATCTGAATTTTTATCAATATTGGTGTGAATACATCCGCAGTTAGAGAGACTGTGACTTGTAAATGGCTCGTTGATATCGCATCTTGAATGAGTTTCATCAGCCACCTCATTTATTTCTTCACAGCATGAATGAACTTTCTTGATTTCTTTTTTAGTGTGGCAGCAATCGGATGGATTTACATTTGCAATAAATCCGCTTAATGTAAAAATCAATTGCAGACATAGAATAAAAAAAGCGAACTTTTTCGTTATTTCTTTATAAATTTTGTTCATTCTACTTCGTATTGTCTCTTAATAAAATAAAGATTTTTTTGCTGATTAAAAAAAGTTATTTTTGCAACCACTGATTCAACAATTAGTTACTCAAATTAGTTTCAACTTAAGAGGAATTTATGAAGATTAAACCGATTTACATTTATTTAGCTGTATTTGTGATTTTTATTGCGGCTGTTCTTTTCTTTTCGAATGCAGCAAAAAATTCTAATACGGCAAGAGAATTAAATCCTAATGCACAAATACCCAGCGATGACGTTCATAAAGGGATGGCACAGCAGGGCAATGGAGATATGCCTTCTAAATCCAATGTGATGAAAGAAGCTGTCGAAAAAATGAACGCACTTAAAGCTGCAGTTGAAAAGAATCCTAATGATACTTTAAAAGTCCGCGAATATGCTGAGATGGTTCAAGCTCATGATCCTGATGAAGCTATTAAACTTTATGAAAATATTTTAAAAGTTGGACCAAAAAGAATCGATCTGATATTAGAACTTACTTTTCTTTATTTCAGTAAAGGTGATCTGAAAAAAGCAGAAGAATACAACAATAAAGTGCTTAATCTTGATAAGACCAATATGATTGCTAATTATAATCTTGGTGGTTTAGCTCAAGCAAAAGGAGATTTTCAAAAAGCAAAAAGTATTTGGCTTGATTTAGCGAAGAAATACCCAAACACACAAATCGGGCATATGGCGGGAGAACTTGCAAAACAACTCGATCAGATGTCTCCGAAAAAATAATTTATCTCAGCTAAGTAAAAATCCAACTTCTTTAAGATGTTGGGTTTTTACCCCAAAATTCATCTAAGAATTCTACATCTTCGAGTTATACTGAAATCCCTTTACAGGTTCCCTTAAAGTTAATACGGGACAAGGAGCTTTGCGAACTACTTTTTCTGCAGTACTGCCAAATAATAAATGCTCAACACCAGTGTGTCCGTGAGTAGCAATTATAATTAGATCAATATCATTAGCAGAAGCTGTTTCGATAATCTCAACAAATGGTTTACCAGTCTTGATTAAAATTTCTACTTGTGAATTACTGTTGATAATATCTTTAGCAAGTTTTTTTAATTCCTCTTCTGCACGTGAATGAAGATCAATATCAGTTGACGGAATTGCAACTTGACCCATACTGAAATCTGCAGGGTAGATCATTGGTTCTACAACATAGATCAAATAGATCTTTGCATTGAACTGTTTTGCAAACTGGGCTGCATACTTAAGTGCATTCTTTGAATAGTCTGAAAAATCAATTGGCACTAAGATTTTTTTTATCTGTTCCATGGCTTTCTCCTTACTTTGAAAGTGTTTTATTGTAAAGAGTAAAATAATCTTGATTCAAATTTCGTAATCGTGTTGCAACAATTTGTGATATACCTCTTAATATTTGTATCCCTTCTTTAGAATGAGTTTCAACGAACTCATCAAGATCAGGCTTAAATATTACAGCTACTTGAGAATCTTTCAGAGCAATTGCCGATGCAGATCTTTTTTCTTCATCAAGTAAAGCAAGTTCACCAAAAAAATCGCCTCGTGTTAACAAAGAAAGATCAAATCTTTCACCGACAGTATCTTGTGTTATTAAAATTTCTCCGCGAATAATAATATATAATCCAATTCCTGGATCGTCTTGAAAAAAAACATACTCGTTTGCTGCATAAATTCTATTATGAATTACCTTCATCAGTAGTTTAATTTTTTTATTACTGAGATTTTTAAAGGGAGGCATAGAAAGTAATACTTCTTCCAATTCACTTTTTTCAGTTGGAGTCTTAAAAAGGTTTGCCCAAAAACTACTTTTTGTCATCCCTTGATAATTGTTTTCCATAATTACCTCTTAATTAAAAATTCCGGCTTCGGCAACGCGCCAAATTTTTTGACACGGAAATTTATTTTCATAAAGCGCCCGTCCAATTATAACAGAATCAACATATTCAGAAGCAGTATGCTGTAATTTAATTAAATCTTCAAAACTACCAATACCTCCTGAGTGAGTTACTTTTGTTTCAGCTGCTTCGGCAATTTGTTTTGACAACTCAATGTTTGGACCCGTCATCATACCGTTAGTGGAAACATCAGTTACAACAATTCTTTTTGCACCGCAAGAATTTAAGAATTTTGCATATTGAATTGCGCGTAAGTGAGTTCTTTGTTGTCTTCCTCTGGTAATTACTTCATCATTAATAACATCAATAGCAGCAACAACTTTATTCGGAGTAAATTCATCTAATATTTTTATGAACTCTCTTGGATTCTCAAATGCCATTGATCCAATAACAACCCGTGCAACTCCTAAATCAAATGCTTCTTTTGCATCATCAAAAGTTCTAATTCCACCGCCAAGTTCGATCGGGATAACAACTGATTCGCAAATCTTTCTGATAATTTCAAAATTTGTATGTGTATGTTCATGTGCCGCATTAAAATCTACTACATGAATACATTTTGCATTCTCTGCCCGCCAAATCATAGCCATATCAACCGGATCATTTGCGTATTCTATGCAACCTAAATCCGATATACCTTGTACGACGCGAACTGTTTTGCCGTCTTGTATATCAATCGAAGGTATGACTAAGATTTTTGCCATTTAATTAAGGAAGTTTTTTGAGTGACAATTGAAAAATAGGGAAATGGGAGTTAAAAGAAAATTTAATACATCGAACCAATCTCTTAAATCAAATAAATAAACAAATAAGTTATTCAATACTATTGTTTTTGGTTATAATACTCGCGTGAATGAATTCTTGACTTTACCGCCTCAAAACCTCATATTTGACACTGTATGAATAAAGACTACACTTTTTCTGCTTCTGACCGAGAAAAACTTAGAATAACAACTTATTTAGATAAAAGTCTTTTCTTCGGTAAAACTCTTGTTTTTGTTCACGGATTCAAAGGATTTAAGGATTGGGGATTTGGTCCTTACTTAGGCGAATATTTAGCAAATAAAGGATTTTTTGTAATTACATTTAATTTTTCGCATAATGGAGTAGGTGAAAATAAAACAGAATTTACAGAGCTTGAAAAATTTGCTAAAAACACATTCTCTCGTGAGATTAAAGAGTTAAATGAAATCATTTCTGCTTTCAGAAATGATTTTTTTGAAGTAAAAGGAAATACTCCATTAGGGTTGATTGGTCATAGTCGTGGAGGGGCAATAGTTCTTTTAACAGCATCAAAACGAAATGATGTTGATTCAATTGTTACTTGGGCTGCTATTTCGAGGTTAGATCGCTATTCAAAAAGGCAAAATCAAGAATGGCGGAAAAAAGGTTTTTTTGAAATTTTGAATACACGCACTAATAAAATGATGAGATTAGATATCGAGTTACTTAATGATATTGAGAATAACTCAAATAGTTCTTTAAATATTGAAAACGCAGTAAAAAATCTAAATATACCGTTACTCATTGCTCACGGCGAACAGGATCTTGCAGTTCCAATCGCAGAAGCAGAACAACTTTATAAATGGTCTGATAAATCGAGAACAGAATTTTATAAACTATTTAGTACCGGCCACACATTTGATATTGTTCACCCGTTTAACGGTACATCAGAGAAGTTTGACAAGCTTTTAGATAAAACAACTAATTTTTTTGTAAATCATCTTAATTAGAGGGATTTATGACTTCGAAAGAAAAAGTAAAAAATAACTCACTGTTAACAACACTCATTAATGTGAGAAGCTCGGAATTATTTTGGATAATAACATTTTCAGTTTTAACAGCTTTATCAGCACAGGTAGCGGTTCCTACTCAACCTGTTCCTTTTACACTTCAGACAATGCTGGTTTTACTATCCGGTGCGTTTCTTGGTTCGCGTAATGGTGCATACAGTCAAATATTATATTTAGCTGTTGGTGTAATGGGAGTGCCGGTATTTGCCGGTTTCACCTATGGTATTGCAAAATTATTTGGACCAACTGGTGGATATCTACTCACGTTTCCATTCGCAGCTTTTTTAGTCGGATATATT
>QYQI01000156.1 GCA_007280825.1 Ignavibacteriales bacterium
AACAGATGGTAAACCGATTGCTAAAGTTTTTCAAGCTTCAGAAAAAGATTATGACGAAATCGTATTGAAAGCACACGAGGCATTTAAATATTGGAGAACTGTTCCAGCACCAAAACGTGGAGAAGTTGTCCGTCAGATCGGTTTGAAACTTAGAGAATATAAACAACCGCTTGGTACACTTGTTTCTTACGAAATGGGAAAATCATTGCAGGAAGGATTAGGCGAAGTTCAAGAGATGATAGACATTTGTGATTTTGCTGTAGGACTCTCGCGCCAACTTTATGGGAACACAATGATGAGTGAACGGGAAAATCATAGAATGTATGATCAATACCATCCGCTTGGAGTTGTTGGAATAATTACAGCGTTCAATTTCCCGGTTGCTGTATGGGCTTGGAATTCTGCTCTTGCAACCGTGTGCGGTGATTCTAATTTGTGGAAGCCATCTTCAAAAACTCCGCTTTGTGCAATTGCTGTTCAAAATATTTTAGCCGATGTAATTAAAGAAAATAATTTACCGGAAGGATTATTCTCTCTTATTATTGGAAAGGGTTCTACAATTGGAGAAAAGTTTTTGAATGATAAAAGAGTTCCTCTCATTTCATTAACCGGTTCAACTAATGTGGGCAAACATGCATCGGAAGTAATTGGAAAAAGATTTGGCAAAGCAATTCTTGAACTTGGCGGTAACAATGCAATTATCATGACAAAAAATGCTGATCTAAAACTTGCAGTGCCGGCTGTTGTTTTTGGAGCTGTAGGTACTGCCGGACAGCGATGTACATCAACGAGACGATTGATAGTTCACGAAGATATTTATGAAAAAGTAAAAGATATTTTGATAAATGCTTATAAAAGTTTAAAGATTGGAAATCCGCTTGATGGAAAAAATCATGTTGGACCTTTAATTGATAAAGGAGCTGTTGAAGAATTTAAGTTTGCGCTCAAACAAGTTGAGAAGGAAGGCGGTAAAATAATTTTTGGCGGAGAAGTTTTAAGTGGAAGCGGTTATGAATCAGGTTGTTATGTGAAACCAGCAATTGTTGAGGCAGAAAATAATTTTAAAATTGTTCAAGAAGAAACATTTGCACCTATACTCTATTTAATTAAATATAAAGGTGATGTTCAAAACGCAATTGAAATACAAAACGGAGTTGTACAAGGTTTATCTTCTTCGATCTTTACAACCGATATGAGAGAAGCCGAAACATTTTTATCTCATTGGGGAAGTGATTGCGGAATCGCGAACGTGAATATCGGAACATCAGGTGCAGAGATCGGCGGTGCATTTGGTGGTGAAAAAGAAACGGGCGGTGGACGCGAATCCGGTTCCGATGCATGGAAACAATATATGAGGCGACAAACTAACACAATAAATTTTGGTACTAAACTTCCATTGGCACAAGGAATTAAGTTTGATCTATAACGTGAGACGTGAAAGGTCAAACGTGAAGGTGCATTAGCTTATTGTGAGGGTCGAATATATTCGACCAGTGATTCTGAATTCTGATTTCTTTATTTATTAAATTTGTAAAAAATGAAAGGTGATTCAATGAGATTCTGTCTAAATGTTGATCACATTGCTACATTGCGAAATGCTCGCGGAGAAACACAACCCGATCCCGTAACTTTTGCTCTAATTGCAGAACAGTATGGTGTGGATGGAATTGTTGTTCATCTCCGTGAAGATAGAAGACACATCAACGAACGCGATGTACGATTGCTTCGCGAACTTATCACTACAAAACTTGATCTTGAAATGGCTGCTGTGGATGAGATAATTAAAATTGCGTGTGATGTTCAACCCGAACTTACGACTCTTGTTCCTGAACGAAGACAAGAATTAACAACTGAAGGCGGAATAAGTGTTCTTGATGATATAAAAAATATCCGCACAACAATTCAGAGATTACATGACGCAGAAATCTCTGTTTCTCTTTTTATTGAACCTGATATTAATCAAATTGATGCGGCGGCAGAAATTAATGCCGACTTTATTGAAATCCATACAGGGCATTATGCGAACGCTATTGGCGAGGAAGATATTTTTGATGAATTAGAACGTGTGCGTATTGCTGCTAAACATGCGAAAAAACTTGGTCTTGGTGTTAATGCGGGACACGGATTGAACTATAATAACATGAAAGAGTTTGTTGCAATTGCTGAAATTGATGAAGTAAGTATTGGCCATGCTGTTCTAGCACGCGCAGTTTTTGTGGGTGTTGAACAAGCGATAAAAGAAATGATTGCGTTGACAAGAATGAAATAAGAATTTATTGAAACCGATGAATCGGTTTTTATATTTATTCATGCATTCATATCAGACCATAGATTAATCTATGGTCTGACAATTTCGTTTAGAACAAATAAGAAAGTAAGATAACATTTTGTCTTTATCACAAAAAGAAATTTTGCTCAAGAAAAAGTTAGATCATCATTATAAATATTTCGATAGCAGTAAAATCTCTCCGGATCCTTTAGAATTCCCGCGCAGATATAAAAATTATTATGATGTGGAAATCTCAGCATTTATCTCATCTGTCTTTGCGTATGGAAATGTAAAACAAATTATCAACGCACTCGGAAAAATTCATGGACTAATGGATAATCAACCGAATAGGTTTGTAGCGGATTATTCTTTCGAAAACGGGATGAAATTATTTCGTTCAATTAAGCACCGTTTCTATACAAGCGAAGACATTGCAAATTTATTTTTTGCTCTGAATTATATTTACAGCAATTACGGTTCATTAAAATATTTCTTTCTCCTTTACTACTTCGAAAAAGATTTGAATCTCAAGAATGCAATATCATTTTTCTCACAACACTTTTTGGATATTATTTCAAAGAAGGGAAGAATAACACATGGGATTAAATTTATGTTTCCTGATCCTTATAAAGGAAGCGCATGTAAAAGAATGAATTTGTTCTTGAGATGGATGATACGTAAAGATGAACTTGATCTTGGATTATGGGCGGAGATCCCTCCTGATAAACTTGTAATCCCTGTAGATACACATGTAGCAAAGATTTGTACAAAACTTAAACTCACTAAACAAAAAACAGTAACATGGAAGATGGCTGAAGAAATAACCGAAAGATTAAGAAAGTTTGATCCTTGCGATCCGGTAAAATATGATTTTGCAATTTGCCACATTGGAATGAGGAAACTGAATTTTTGAATTGAGAATTTAGAATTGCGAATGGAGAATTATTCAATTAACATAAATAAGTCTTTTAGCCATTTCATTTAGAATTTAATTTGCAATTCTCAATTCACAATTACTGAATAATGATGTTGCTCGGTTATTTATTCATATTTATATTAGCCAATGCATTATGAAATAGTTTTCAAATGATCTTCACTAAATAAACTACATCACCATTTACAGGAGAAAAATATGGCGGAACAAAAGAAACATGTTCCATTTGTTTCATCAGAAACAAACATGGCAGAATTCACATTGCGTGCTCTTGTGATCGGGCTTGTTCTTGCGGTTGTTCTAGGTGCAGCAAATGCTTACTTAGGGTTGAAAGCCGGAATGACAATTGCCGCAACGTATCCTGCCGCTGTGATTGGAATGGCAATCATTAAACTTTTCAAAGGAACCATACTTGAGGAAAATTTTGCTCGTACAGTTGGTTCAATAGGAGAATCAATTGCTGCAGGTGCAATTTTTACATTACCTGCTTTTTTTATAGCCGGAATTTGGAATCCGTTCTTTACTCCTGGTAATTATGTTCTGTCTGCCGCAATAATGATGGCAGGCGGTGTTCTAGGAATTATGTTTGTTGCATTGTTACGAAGAGTTATGGTGGAGGATATTGAACTTCCTTTTCCAGAATCTGTTGCTGCTGCAGAAATACATAAAGCTGGTCGTCACGGCGGAACCGGCTCAAAATTTTTATTTGGTGCAATGGGTTTCGGTGCTGCTATTCAAGCATTAGGTCAATTTAGATTATTTGCTACCAGTGCTGATGGACTGATCTCTTTAAGTAAAGGAAATATATTATTCCGTTCTCCGGATGTAAGTCCTGCCTATATGGGTGTTGGTTATATTATTGGTCCACGTTTAGCCGCCTTGAACTTTAGTGGTGGTGTTCTTGCATGGGGTTTATTAGCTCCACTTATTACTTATTTCAAATTTGGATCTATTCTACCAAATGGTGAAGCTGCATGGTTAGCAGCTTTTGGTCATGAAACTGTTGTTCCAAAAATTTTTGATTGGACTACAACTATTGTTCAAGTTTGGAAAAGTTATGTAAGACCAATTGCCATTGGTGGAATGTTAGTTGGTGCTGCATTTACATTATGGAGAATGAGAAAAAATTTAATAACTGGAATTTCACGCTCGATAGGTGATGTTAAAAAAGCTGCCGCCGGAGAGCATGTTGTTGATAGAATAGAAAAAGATATTTCATTTAAATGGATTGTTATTGGAATTCTTTTAACCGGTGTTGCTACATTTTTTATTTATAATTATTTCGCACAAAATATTTTAGCAGCTTTGGTTGCAACCATAGTAATGATTGTTGCCGGATTTTTCTTTGCGGCTGTATCAGGTTATCTTGTTGGCATTATTGGTTCATCAAATAATCCGATAAGCGGACTTACACTTTCAACATTAGTAATAGCAGCATTATTAATGGTTGCTCTCGGTATGAAAGGAGTTCAAGGTGTGGCAGCGGTACTTGGAGTTGCGGCGGTTGTTTGTGTTGCTGCTGCTGTTGCCGGTGAAATGCTTCAAGACCTTAAAGCCGGGCATATTCTTGGCGGTACTCCCTGGAAAATGCAAGTTGGTGATCTTATCGGTGTAGCTGTTGCTGCAGCAGTTATGTTCATACCACTAATTATTTTACATGAAGGTGATATAAAAATGGGCGGAACAGGATTTGGCGGAGAACATCTTCCTGCGCCTCAAGCTAGTTTGATGGCAATTCTTTCTAAAGGAATTGTTTCCGGAAATATGGAATGGATCTTAATATTTACGGGAATGTTAATGGGTGTCGGATTCATTATGATGAACATCAAAAGTCCAATGTTGGTAAGTGTTGGTATGTATCTTCCTTTAGGAACAACATTTGCGATTTTTCTTGGTGGTTTGATAAAAGGAGTTGTTGAAAAAGTAAATGCGAAAAAACAATTTAATGATGCACAAAAATCAAGAGTAGAAAATAACGGAATATTGATAGCAGCGGGATTAATTGCAGGGGAAGCGTTAATTGGGCTTCTGTTTGCCGGGTTGGCGTTTTTTGAAATCCCTGTCTTTCATATTTTTGAAGTGCCAAGTTTCTATGTAAGCTTATTAGTATTTGCTTTGATAGCATGGCTGCTGATCAGAATTCCTGTGAAGAATGCAGGTAAACCGGATGATCCTGCACCTCCTCAAGTTTCTATGTAACTTTTATAATGTCCCGATTGTATAATCGGGACATTTAATTTCCTTAAGGAACTCTATGCAGGTAAGTTTTTCCGAAAGAAGAAGAATATTAAAAGGTGCGAACTATTTGGAACTCACTCCTTTAAGATTGCACAAGGAAGAAGTTTCAGAAGAAAATTTAGTTACAGTTCTAATTCCAAAATTTCAGAATAGATTTGTTGTACGATTCATTGTCCCCAAATTAAAATCAGATGTATTCAAATTAAAATTAGATGAGCTCGGCTCAGCAGTTTGGTTATCGGTTGACGGGAAAAAGACAGTAGATCAAATAGCAAAACAACTTCTGAAAAAGTTTGGTGAGAAAATTGAACCTGTTAATGAAAGATTAACAAGATTTTTAACCGGACTTTATGAACAGCGTCTAATTACATTCCAAGAGATAAATAAAGGAGATTAACTATGGGAGAAATTTTAGGTCAGTTAAAACCGAACTTATTATGGAATCATTTTGAAGAACTATGCAAAATTCCACGTCCTTCTCGTAAAGAAGAGAAAGTAGCGCAGTATGTAATCTCAGTGGCGAAGAAAAATAATTTACAATATGCGACTGATGATTTTGGCAACGTTATAATTCGTAAATCTGCAACACCTGGAAAAGAAAATTTAATTCCGGTAGTTATGCAAGGACATCTTGATATGGTAGCTGAGAAGAATGCAGATGTTAAACACGATTTTGGCAAGGATCCGATCCAACCGTACATAGATGGCGATTGGGTAAAAGCTAAAGGAACAACTCTTGGAGGTGATAACGGAGTTGGCGTTGCTGCAGCTCTAGCAGTCATGGAATCGAAAGATCTTGAACACGGTCCTATCGAAGCACTATTTACACTTGATGAAGAGACCGGATTATTCGGTGCTCAGGCGCTTAAACCTGGATTTGTAAACGGAAAAATTTTGATGAATTTAGATTCCGAAGAAGACGGTGCGCTATATATTGGCTGCGCCGGCGGGCAGACTACTTCTGTGAAATACAAATTTAATTTGAATGATGTTCCGGCAAATACAACGGCGCTTGAAATCAAAATAGCAGGTTTGAAAGGCGGGCACAGCGGATTGGATATAAACGCCGGTCGCGGTAACGCAATTAAATTGATGACACGTTTACTTCACGAATTGAATTACACATTCGGTATCCGCCTTGTGAATATTAACGGTGGAAGTAAACACAACGCAATTCCGCGCGAGACATTTGCTGTTATTCGCGTGGCTAAAAAAATTGTTGCCGAGACTTTCGCTTATATCGAAAGATATAATAAAATCGTGCAAGCAGAACTGGCTACGGTTGAACCAAACTTAAATGTTACCGCTGCAGAATCGAAATCAAAGTCTAAAGTAATGGATAAGACCACAGCGAAAATTTTGATTGATTCGCTTTACGCAGTTCCTAACGGTGTAATAAAGATGAGCGCTGATATTCCGGGTTTAGTTGAGACATCAACAAATCTTGCCGTTGTAGTAACAAAAGGAAAAGCAGTTGAAGTTACTCT
This sequence comes from Ignavibacteriales bacterium, assembly GCA_007280825.1. GTDB lineage: Bacteria > Bacteroidota > Ignavibacteria > Ignavibacteriales > Melioribacteraceae > Fen-1258. The sequence goes on from QYQI01000156.1 coordinate 6,929, forward strand.
GAGTCAGCGAAGTTCTGTTGAATCTGAGAAAAATGATATCTCAAATTCAATTGCTGCATTTTTAAAACTCACAAAAGCAGAAGTAGTTCAGGGTGATGGTTACCCGGGATGGAAACCGGATATTCATTCACCGGTGCTTGTTACCATGAAGAATGTGTATCATCAGATGTATGGAAGCGATCCGGAAGTTAAAGCAATTCATGCGGGTCTTGAATGCGGAATAATTAAAGAACGTTATCCTGATATGGATATGATCTCGTTCGGTCCAACACTCATGGATGTTCACTCGCCGGATGAAAAAATTCTAATTAGCACTGTAAATAAATTCTGGAATCTTCTCACAGCAGTTTTAAAGAATGTGCCTTCAAAATAATCTACTTAAATCTTGCTCTTACTCGTGCTCTTAATCTAATTCCGATTAAGAAAAAGTAAGAGCAAGATTATTATTAAGACTAATTCGAGATTACATGGAAAATCAAATCACTATTAAACCCGAACCAAGTGTTTTCTTCCGGTGGGGAATTCTACTCTTTGTAAGTCTTGCAATGTTCGGCAATTATTACATTTATGATAGCATAAGTCCGCTTGCAGACCTTCTGGCAAAACAATTAAAATTTTCTGATTCCAATATTGGATTACTTCAAGGAATTTATAGCGTACCAAATGTTTTTATGGTTCTTATTGGTGGAATAATAATAGATAAAATCGGCACACGTATTTCTACTTTTATTTTTACACTGCTTTGTTTAACTGGTGCAATCATCACAGCATCTTTCAGCGATATAACAATGATGGCTATTGGACGTCTTGTGTTTGGTCTCGGGGCTGAATCAATGATAGTTGCAGTTACAACTGTTATCGGTCGTTGGTTCAAAGGAAGACAATTATCATTTGCATTCGGATTGAATCTTACACTTGCTCGGCTCGGTTCATTCGCCGCACTTAATTCTCCAACTTGGGCTAAATCACTTTATGAATATTGGCAGACACCTCTTTTAATCTCCGTAGCTGCAGGTGTAATTTCTATTGCGGCAGTAATAATTTATTGGGGCATGGATGCATACTCAGAGAAAAATTTTTCATTGCGTCCTGTTCCTAAGCAGGACAAAATTATTTTTAAGGAAATTTTTAGTTTCTCTACTTCATATTGGTTCGTTGTAATGTTGTGCGTTACTTTTTACTCGGGGATATTTCCATTCCAAACTTTTGCCGTTAAATTTTTCATGGAGACACACGGTACCACACGAGAGATGGGCGGATTTCTTTCAAGCATGCTGACACTTTCTGCAATGGTTTTAACTCCGCTTTTTGGTCTTCTTGCAGATTACATAGGAAAACGATCTTTGCTGATGATGTTCGGGTCATTAATTCTAATTCCAGTCTATTTATTAATGGCTTACACAAAAGTTTCACTTTATCTTCCAATGGCAATGATGGGAATTGCATTCTCACTTATACCTGCAGTGATG
>QYQI01000172.1 GCA_007280825.1 Ignavibacteriales bacterium
ATTCTAATATCTTGCGAATGTTCAGGAAATAGCACGCCGCAGGTTGCACCAACCACCATGGAAATAATTATCCATTTTGTTAAGCTGATATTTTTAATCTTCTGCCACATAAATAATTTTTTAATTAATTGAAATTGTTGTTTTAATATAGCGAATACTATTTCAAAGATTCTATACTATGAATGTTAAATATGTGATCAAATTTACCTTTCAATTAAAAATAATGTTAAATATCTTTACTTTGAAGAACGGAAAAATAATATGAAAAAAATAATTCAACTGCTGGCTATTTTTTTAAGCATATCAAATTTTTCATTCGGGCAGGATGCTGGAGAAATTTGCTCTCAATCAAAAATAAAAGCATTCACCCAACTGAATAAAATTTCCCAGGTACAGTATCCCGGTGATAGCAATATTGATGTAACATATTATAAACTAAATCTCTCTATAACTTATGGTAATCCGGGAAACATTTCTGGAATAGTAACCGTAGATGCAAAAGCAACACAAAATCAGCTCGCTACCTTCTTTTTGGATATTGTTAATCAACTCACAGTAACATCTGTAAAGCTCAATGGAATTACAAGTTTAACTTTTTCTCAACCAAGCAGTTCGGATCAGTTGAGAATTACACTCGATCGGGCTTATGGAATTGGTGAAAAATTTTCAGTTGATATTTCTTATCAAGGAATTCCTGGCTCAGGAGGATTTGGAAGTTTTATTTTTGCAACTCATAATAATACTCAACCTCAACCTATTATGTGGACATTAAGCGAGCCATATGGTGCAAAAGATTGGTGGCCATCAAAAGATACTCCCGGTGATAAAGCTGATTCATCCGATGTGTGGATTACAGCGGCAAGTAATTACGTCTCGGTTTCAAATGGAAAATTGATTTCCGAAACTGATAATGGTAATGGAACAAAAACTTATAAATGGAAAAACAGTTACCCGATTGCAGGTTATTTAATATCTCTTGCAATGACTAATTATTCACTATATCAAAATCAATTTAATTACGGTGGAAGCAGTCCTATGCCGGTTACTCATTATGTCTTTCCGGAGAACCTTCAACAAAATATATCAAACTTAGACAATACGGTTAATATGCTTCAAATATTCTCTCAGAAATTTGGGCCATATCCTTTCTTACGAGAAAAATATGGGCATGCTCAGTTTGGTTGGGGCGGTGGGATGGAACATCAAACAGTTACATCAATTGTTTCATTCGATGAAATGCTTGTTGTACATGAACTAGCTCATCAATGGTATGGAGATAAAGTAACATGCAAAGATTGGCAAAACATTTGGCTTAATGAAGGATTTGCATCTTACTGTGAATGCATTTATAGAGAAGTGAAGTACGGCACTGCAGATTTTAAATCTTATGTAAATAATTTTATGAACAATCAGAACAACGGGGCTAAAAATGCAGTTGGAACAATCTACGTCCAGAACATCAACGATTTAAATCAAATTTTCAATTCAGCTCGTTCTTATAAAAAAGGTGCAATAGTTTTGCACATGCTGCGTGGAATTGTTGGTGATGATAACTTTTTCAAGATCATGCAGCAATATGCAAACGAACCTGGACTTGCTTACAACGTTGCAACGACAGAAGATTTTCAACGTATAGCAGAACGAGTAAGCGGAATGAATTTAAACTATTTCTTTCAAGAATGGATTCATGGCGAGAACTTTCCTGTCTATTTCGTAGTCTGGAGTTACAAACAAGATGTGAATAAAAATTATAAAGTTTCTTTAAAGATTACTCAAAGTATGAACAGCAATCCAGGTTTTTTTACAATGCCGATACAAATAGCTATAACAACTTCAAAGGGACTTGTTAACAAGACGGTCATAAACAACGCTCAAGTGCAATCTATAGATCTAATTGTTGATGGAATACCATCTGCGATTCAGGTTGATCCGGGTAATTGGATTCTAAAGACAGTAATGGGAACTACATATCAAGAAGATTTTGATCTTTACCCTACTAATTATACATTAGATCAAAACTACCCCAATCCTTTTAATTCTGGCACTTCAATACGATTTGAATTACCAATCGACAGTTACATTACATTAAATATATATGATGAGTTAGGTTCTTTTGTTACTAGTCTCATTAATGAAAAGAAAAGTAAAGGAATTTATGAAGTAAGATTTGATCCCAATAATTACAGACTAGCAAGCGGCATTTATTTTTATACGCTTAAAGCCGGAAACTATTCAGAGACCAAGAAGATGATCATTTTAAAATGATTCTCTTCACCGCATTAATCTGAGGTATGCAACTCCGGTTTAAAAATGATTTGATTGCGTGTCCCTAAACAAATTTGTACTTTCAATTTGAACTTATCGTAATTCTAACTTAGTATCTAACTAATTATTTAACCAAACGGAGGATCGTAGATGAAATTCGTAAAATTTACTTGTGCAATTTTTTCAATTCTTTTTATCTTCACATCCGTACAATACTCACAGCAAAATACATTACGAGGAACAGTTAAAGACAATGACGGTAGTCCTTTGATTGGAGTAAACATTTATCTGAAGGGTACCAAAATTGGAACTAACTCTGATAAATTTGGTAAATATGTCCTAAAGTATAACTCGCCGGAAGATGTAGTGGTATTCAGCATGGCAGGTTATAAAAAACAGGAAACAAAAACTTCTGGAATGGCAGAATTAGATATTGTCTTGCAAGAAGGTGTTGAGCTTTCCGAAATATTTGTAGTAGGAACGCGCAGCTATAATAGATCGAGTACAGAATCACCAGTGGCAATTGACGTCCTCGATTTGAAGGATGCCGCTACACGTTTTGGTCAATCCGATATGAATCAAATTCTTCAATATGTTGCACCATCATTTAATTCAAACCGTCAATCGGGTGCAGATGGCGCTGATCATATTGATCCGGCAACATTGCGCGGATTAGGACCAGATCAAACATTAGTTCTTATAAACGGCAAACGCCGTCATCAATCATCGCTAGTAAATATGTTTGGCTCAAGAGGAAGAGGTAACACAGGAACTGACCTTAATGCTATTCCTCTTTCTGCAATTGACCGCGTGGAAATTTTGCGTGATGGTGCAAGTGCGCAATATGGCTCCGATGCAATTGCCGGTGTTATAAATATTGTTCTCAAGAAAAGTGTTAATGAATTTAGCGGAGGATTAAGTTCCGGTGCTCATTCTGCTTCTTTAAGAACCGACAGAAAATTCGACGGAGAAGAATTTAATCTTGGCGGCAATTATGGTGTTTCCGTTGGTGAGAATGGTTTCTTAAATGTTACGTTAGATTACTCGCGCAAAGGTTTTACTAACAGGCCTGCAGACCCCAATCAATATTCTATATACCGCAATCAGTTCGGCGATGCAAGTCTTGAAAACTTCGGAACATTTTTCAATTCTAGATTCAGCATAAACAATGATGCAACTTTTTATGCATTCGGCGGATTCAACAACAGAAACACAGATGCATTTGCATGGACGCGCGAAGCCAGCAGCGATCGCAATGTCCCTCAGATTTATCCGAATGGTTTCGATCCTCACATTTTATCTAACATTAAAGATCAGTCATTATCTGCAGGTATGCAGACGAAACTTGGTGAGTGGGATTTAGATTTCAACAACACAATAGGCGTTAACCGTTTTCATTACTTTGTTGATGGAACTTTGAATACTTCTCTATTAGATAAATCACCAACACGATTTGATGCAGGCGGATTTCAACTTGCACAAAATACAACATCACTTAACTTCACACGGTACTTCAAAGAATATTTGAAAGGATTGAATGTTGCGTTCGGTATGGAATATAGAATTGAGAATTATGAAATCTTCGCTGGCGAAGAAGGATCATGGAAAAATTATGGCGTGATTGATTCTGTTATAAATAACAGAGTTCAGAAAATAGATAAACTTGGTAAAGCGGGCGGCGCACAAGGTTTTCCAGGGTTCCGTCCGGAAAATGTATTGAACGAATCACGCACTAACCTTGGTGCATACGTAGATGTAGAATTGGATGTTACTTCTCAGTGGATGATAGGTGCTGCTGCCCGCTGGGAAAATTACAGCGATTTCGGAAATACATTAAACGCCAAATTCGCAACTCGATTCAAGATAACAGATGATCTTGCTTTAAGAGCATCTGTAAGTACAGGTTTCCGGGCACCATCTCTTGCACAAATTTATTTCAACTCAACATACACAGATTTTGTGGCCGGAGTTGCAATAGATAAAATTATAGCAAAGAACAACAGTACAATTACACATGCACTTGGTATTCCTTCATTGAAACAAGAGACAGCAGTAAACGGAAGTCTCGGTTTAACCGCTACACCATTTGATGGTTTCACTGCAACTATTGATGGTTATATTGTGAATATTAATGATAGAATTGTATCAACCGGTTCTTTCCAAAACGACGATCCGGATATCGGAGTGCAGCTTAAGGCACTAAATGTTGGCGCAGCCCAATTTTTTGCGAATGCGCTCGACACTAAAACTACCGGTGTGGATGTGATTCTTGCATACTCTAAAAATATTGATTCTCATATTTTCAAAATCTCTTATGCCGGTAATTTTAATAATATGGAATTAGGATCTGTTAAGACAAGTTCTAAACTAAAAGGTAAAGAAGATATTTATTTTGGAAGACGTGAAAAATATTTCTTGCTGGCATCTGCACCTAAATCAAAAATGTCCTTGGGTATTGAACACAGCTGCGAAAATATACACACCTCTCTTCGTTTTGTTTACTTTGGTAAAGTCACTTTGGTTGACTGGAATGATGCGGAAAATGTTTACGACTCTAAGATTACAACAGATCTTAGCTTCGCATACGATTTCACCAAAAATCTTTCTTTGATTATCGGCGGCACAAATTTGTTTGATGTATATCCTAACAAGCAGGAGCCGGGCTTAACAGAATCCGGTGGTTTGTGGGATGCTGTTCAAATGGGCTTTAGTGGAAGATTTCTTTACGGAAAATTAGTATTCAAGTTATAATTAAATTCTGTAATCAAGATTGGCTGTTTGCCAATCTTGATTACTATTTTTTTCCCGAGCGCCTCTATTCAATTAGAAAAAACTGTTCGATAATAAATTTAGTCTTCTATAACAGACTAAGCTCTGTATGAAGTTGATTTAAAAAATATCAACGAAACATTAATTTTCCATTCAACCGCACAATTCATATTTTTCATCTCACATATATCAACCTTAGGAATCGAAATGAAAAAAGTGAACTTTACTTCATTAGTATTCTTCTTTTTTATTTCTGTTGTTTATGCCGGATTTGATTTCGTCGGTGGAATAAATAATTTCAAACTAGAATCTAACCGCGTTGAGTTTACGCTTAGTAATGCAAAGCTAAACATCTATATAGTTGAACAAAACTTGATTCGTTTCCGTTATACGAATCAAAAAAAATTTTCTCAAGCGCCTTCTTATGCAGTAGTTTATCAACAGTCCGAGAAAACAAAATTCGAATTCAAAGAAGAAAAAGAAAAATTTGTTCTTACCACAAATGAGTTAATCGTTCATATTAAAAGAAATCCGTGCCGCATATCAATCTATGATAAACAAATGAATCTTCTTAACTCAGATGAAGAAAGTTTTGGCGTCTCTTTCGATAATGGTGAAGTGCGGTGTTTCAAGAAATTATTTAATGATGAAAAATTTTACGGACTTGGGGAAAAATCGGATGATCTTTTAAAGAACCGTAATCAATATACAATGTGGAATTCGGATTACCCTACCTACACAAGCAGAAAAGATGAACTCTACATTTCTATTCCCTTTTTCATTGGTACACGCAACTATAACGCCTACGGAATATTTTTCGACAACACTTACAAATCATATTTTAACATGGGTGCAAGCAACAACCGTTTTTATTGGTCCGGTGCCGATAAAGGTGAAATGGATTATTACTTCATCTACGGACCGGAAATTAAAAGAGTTATTTCTGATTACACAAAATTAACCGGGAGAATGGAATTGCCGCCGATGTGGGCATTAGGTTATCAGCAGAGCAGATGGAGTTATTATCCGGAAGAAACGGTTAGAAGAATTGCTAAAACATTCCGCGATAAAAATATTCCTTGTGATGTAATCTATCTTGACATTCATTATATGGACGGATATAGAGTATTTACTTTTGATAAGAATCGTTTTCCCGATCCGGCAAAAATGATCTCTGATTTGAAGTCCGAAGGTTTTAAGATCGTTCCTATAA
>QYQI01000022.1 GCA_007280825.1 Ignavibacteriales bacterium
ACACAGTGGAGGTATAAATGAAAATTCTTAAACTATTTTTCTTTATTCTTGTTGCGTTAACATTGTTCAGTAAAGGATTGATTGCACAAGATATAAAAAATATGTCTCTGCTCGGAAATTACGGGAGAGGTGAAGGGGAATCGAAAGGTGTTTTTGCAGCAGGATCGGTTGTGTACTATGGGCTTGGCAATAAAATACAGATTGCAAGTTTTTCAAACCCTGCCGCACCTGTAAAAATTGGAAGTGTTATTCTGTCTGATGTTGTTGAAGCTCTTGTCCGTACGGCTATCAACGGAAATCAATACTTGGTCGCCAGTGGCGGCAATAAAATGTGGCTCGTAAATGTTCAAAACCCCACGGCTCCATCTCTGGTTTCCACTGTTGAAGTAACATCTGGAACAACATGTGAAGGGATAGCTACAAGCGGAACTTACGCTTATGTTGCAGCAGGTAGTGCGGGTTTTAAAGTTTACAATATTGCAACTCCTGTAAGTCCTACGTTTGTTGCTTCGATTGATAGTCTAGCGTATTGTGAAAGTGTGGTTATATCCGGACAATATGCTTACGTTGCGGCAGGAACAAGAAGTCATATTGTGGATATAACAACTCCTGCAACTCCAGTGTATGTAGGAAGAATTGCTGCTTACGGAGGCTATCATCAATACATGAATGTAAGATCTGGATATGCATATGTTTGTAACTATGATGCTGGACTGGCGGTCGTGAATGTTACCAACCCTGTTAACCCTGTTAATGTTATGGCAATCCCTTCAGGACATCGTACTGCGGGAATTATCTTTGACGGAAATTACGCATATGTAGCCGTTGGAGATACGGGAATGGTTATTTATAATGTTAGCAATCCGGCATCACCGGTGTTTACCTCTAAGATCAGAACTACTGGACGCGCAGCTTTTGTATCCTATGGGGCGGTTTCAATTAATGGAGTTCCTACTGGACACATCTTTGTTTCTAACAGACTTCCTGCACCTGGAATTAGCGCGATCAATGTTGCAAATCCAGCAACACCTGTGACATCTTCTTTCCTTGAGGCGTTTGCCGCTCCTACAGGTATTGCATATTCTCCATTTTACTCCAACGGGAAAGTATATGTTGCTTATGGAACTGCAGGCTTACGGATATTAGATGTTAGCACTCCATCTTCCCCCACGCTTCTCTCTACACTAGCATTAAGCGGTGAAGCGAGAGGTGTTGCTGTTAAGGGAAATTATGCATATGTAGTTGGAAGAGATGCAGGTGTTCATGTTGTAGATGTGAGTAATGCAGCAAGCCCTGTACTTCTGAAGACAATGCAAACCTCACGTTCACGAGGAATTGCAATTAATGGGAATTATGCATACGTAGCTACACGAGACAGCGGTCTTGTTGTATGGAATGTAGCCGATCCTGCAAATCCAATACGGGTTGCGGCTGTAAAAGGTATTGATGTTGAAAACGTTGCGGTTGCAGGGAATGTTGTTGGTACGAGTTTTTACAGTTCAATTCGTTTCTACGATGTTACTAGTCCGGAAAATCCTATCGCTAAAGGCAGCACACCTACATTCACAATCGGTAACGAAGGATTTTCGATTGCTGGTAATTATGCATACATACCTGATGGTGACAGTTTAAAAATTTTCAATATTAATAATCTTAATACACCAACACTTGTTTCAAAGATTAAGACCGGTGGATACGGATATGTTGCAACAGTTGCAGGGAATTACTGTTACGTTGCGTCCGAAGGTACCGGCGTACGTACAATTAACATTTCCAATCCTGCTGTTCCTGTGGAAGTTGGTTATTACGATGGTGTTCCACAATCAAGAGGTCTTACAGTCTACGGTAAATACATCTATGTGGTAGAGAAAACAGATGGATTGACAATTTATTCAAATGATCTTGTAACTTCTGTTGCAAATGAATATACAATGATTCCGAACACTATAACACTCCACCAGAATTTTCCGAATCCGTTCAATCCAACAACAAATATTACAATTGAATTGAAAGAAAGAACAATCGTTTCTCTGGAAGTCTTCAATTTGATTGGACAGCGAGTAGCTATTCTTTTAAACAATCAATTACTCTCAGGGTCTTTCAATGTTCCGTTTGACGGTACATCACTTTCCACCGGTGTATATCTGTATCGCTTACAGGCAAACGGTATGACTGTTGCAAAGAAAATGATATTAATAAAATAATTCGATAAAGAAAATTATTAATAGGAAATGTACTTAACATGCTTTAGAAAAATGATTGGAGAACGAATTTATTTTAATTTAAAAAACTTTTAGAGAAAGTTTCGGATCCAAAGAAAAATATTTTGACATAACATTATAGATCACATAATTCACTTTTTTCAACCCCCCTAAAACAGGAGTATATATGAACAAAACAAAAACAATATGTTCATTATTCTGCATCATTGCATTGACAAGTACGTCATTGCTTGCACAGGTGCCTTTGAGTAATTCTATTTCGGCAGTTGGCGTCTTAGGTCAAACAGATCTTGTGTCGGCTGCGAATGGATTATCGGCAAGTAAGGTGAACACTCCGAAAGGAATCGCAATTGATCCGGCGACAGGAAAACTATTTGTCGCGGATTATGAAAACAGACGTGTTCTTCGTTGGAGTTCTGCCGCAAAGATGACTAATGGCGCTGCAGCAGAAGCTGTTCTCGGACAACCAGATTTTGCAACAAACACAAGCGGCACATCGTCTACAAAGATGGCACGTCCATACGGAATAACAGTTGATGCTGCTGGCAGGTTATGGGTTGCGGACTTAAGTAACAACCGGGTTCTTCGTTTTGACAATGCTTCAACATTAACAAGCGGTGCAGCGGCTACACGCGTATTAGGTCAAGCAGATTTCACGACCGGAACAGCAAACACCGGTGGAATATCAGCATCAACAATGTGGTCGCCAATCGGTGTTTATGTTGATGTTGCAGGACGATTATGGGTAACAGAAAGAGATAACAAACGCGTGTTGCGATTTGACAATGCAGGGACAAAATCGAACGGTGATGCGGCGGATGGAGTTCTTTGCGCGCCAAACTTCACAACCAATGCGGGAGGAGCAACTGCATCCTTAATTACACGTGCTTATGGAATTACTGGCGATTCAAGCGGAAGAATCTGGGTTGCCGATAGAGATAATAACCGGGTTCTCCGTTTCGATGCAGCAGCAACAAAAGCAAACGGTGCAGCCGCTGACGGTGTACTTGGTCAGCCGGATTTTACAACCATCGCTATTAACAGGACTCAGAATGGATTGGAAGGTCCTCGCGGAGTATTCATAGATGCATCCGGAAGATTATATGTAAATGATGAAGGTAATAACCGTATCATGGTTTATAACGGCGCATCATCAAAAACAAACGGTGCAAACGCAGACTTCGTAATAGGGCAGGTGGATTTTACAACAAAAATATCAACAATCGTAACAACAGCGAATCAGGTTAATTATCCCGAATTCCTAGTTGTCGATAATTCAAAAAATCAGATCTGGCTTGCAGACGAATACAATAACAGAATTATAAGATTCGATATCGGACCGCGTCTTGCTTTAGGCGTTTTAGGTCAGTCGGATTTAGTATCAAGCGCAAGCGGCATTTCTTCAAGTAAAGTAAATACACCTAAAGGTATTGCACTCGATCCGACAACAGGAAAATTATTTGTAGCAGATTATGAAAACAGAAGAGTGCTTCGCTGGAGTTCAGCAGATAAAATGACAAATGGAGCTGCAGCAGAAGCTGTTTTAGGGCAGCCCGATTTTGTAACTAATACAAGCGGTACATCATCAACAAAGATGGCTCGCCCGTATGGAATTACTGTAGATGCTTCGGGACGTTTGTGGGTTGCAGATTTAAGTAATAATAGAGTTTTGAGATTTGATAATGCTTCAACATTAGCAAGCGGTGCTGCCGCAACGCGTGTACTGGGTCAGGCAGATTTTGCAACAGGTACAGTTAACACAGGCGGCATATCTGCATCAACAATGTCAGCACCTGTTGGAGTTTATGTTGACGGATCAGGACGATTATGGGTAGCAGAAAGAGACAACAAACGTGTGTTGAGATTTGACAATGCGGCTTCGAAATCGAATGGCGACGCAGCAGACGGAGTATTAGGCGAACCCAATTTTACAACCAGTACTGGTGGTGCAACAGCCTCGTTGATAACACGTGCATATGGAATTACGGGTGATGCAGGTGATCATATTTGGGTTGCCGATAGAGATAATAATCGTGTTCTCCGCTTTGATGCAGCAGCAACAAAAGCAAACGGCGCAGCTGCTAACGGAGTAATCGGTCAGCCGGATTTTACAACCATCGCCATTAACAGGACTCAGAATGGATTGGAAGGTCCTCGCGGAGTATTCATAGATGCATCTGGAATATTATATGTAAGCGATGAAGGAAACAATCGGATAATGATTTATGAAAACGCAGCTACTCTTGCCAACGGTGCTAATGCTACAAACCTTCTCGGTCAAACAGACTTCATCACAGCAGCTAATCCAAGTCCTCCAACAGCAGGCAGTGTAAATTATCCCGAATTTCTTGTTGTTGATAATACAAACAAAATTATTTGGCTGGCGGATGAATACAACAATCGAATAGTAAGATACAATGTAAGTTCGGCTCCAACAGCGGTAAATGAAGAAAAGATTGAAGGATCAATTCCTTCTGAGTACACTCTCTTCCAGAATTATCCTAATCCTTTCAATCCATCGACAACAATAAAGTTTAAATTACCGGAAGCTAGTCAAGTATCATTAAAGATTTTTGATATGCTTGGCAGAGAAGTGGAAACGTTAGTCGATCAAGAACTTTCTGCAGGTTATTACGATTATCAATGGAATGGAGCTAAACTGGCAAGTGGTGTGTACCTCTATAGGCTCACTGCAACTTCATCCTTGGGAAATTCTCAAAAGCAATTTATTCAAGTGAAGAAACTAATGTTGCTGAAATAATAGAATAATAATATTTTCAACCCTTGAAAGGTTTGTTCTTAAAAAAGGAAGTTTATTAGCAGAATGAATAAGT
>QYQI01000068.1 GCA_007280825.1 Ignavibacteriales bacterium
AATCTGTATAAGAGACAGTCCATTACGTGTTGATGGATTATTATTCTTTGGTGATGATACACGGGTTCCGTTATTTGTATTATTTGCATCTCTTGAAACTCTAACTCTGCCAAGATCAACTTCATTAGCGCGGTCAGTCCTATCACGAGTAGTATAGTCTGTACTAGTTCTGCCTGGATTGCTTCCTCCGCTTCCACCTCTACCGCGTTGACCATCGTTATCTCTTGTTCTTGTACTTACGTTATTTCTGTATTTAATTATACTGCCGGCATAATTATTCCAGTTTGAGTTATAATTATTCCAATAGTATGGATAACCATAGTTATACCCGTAATATCCATTATTCCAAATTGAATTATATCGCAAATACCAGTAAGGGTTATTCCATCCAAATAAACTGTAATAATAAGGATCGTATCCTAATCCGAATGAGAAACCGAGTGACGGGTAATAACTTCCTAGAAATCTTCTATAACTTGAGGAGTAAGAGTTTTGATAAAGATTATCGTAAGAATTATCATCGTAATTAGTGGAATCTGCTTGATCCTCATAAGCATAAGCATATTCATCTTTATCTGATTCATAGCGAGAGTCTTTAGGACTATAATCACGAAAAGCAATTTGTGTGTAGCATCCACCAAGTGTAAGAAGAGGAAGTACAATTAAAATGCGAATTAAAGTTTTCATAATAACACCATTCTCAAATGATAATTTATATATTCAAAAATTATACCTAATTAATGATTAAATGAAAGGCAAAAAGAAAGAATAAAACTGAATTGTGTCTATATCAGTAAACTGATGTGTGTGATTATGAATACAATTTGATTTAAAAGATCGACTTTACATATTCTACAAAAATTCCACGATCTGCTTTATTCCCGTCAATACGTTTATTGTTTAGAAAATCACGTAAATCGAGACCAAGAGTTAGTCCATCCCCAACCGACCAGCGAAGACCAAAATTCAAATAACCATTTCCTTTACCAAGAGAATTACCTGTATTATCATTTACAGCAAAATCATATTCACCGATAAAAGAAACTTTGGAACCAATTGTTTTTTCAAACCCAACACCTAAGTTCAAATCTTTGTCGCCATCATCTCGTTCCATCGAATAATTAATTACACTATGAATACTCAAATAACCAAACAGTTCAAAATTCTTTGATGCAGCGACAAAAAAACCGGGAGACTTGATTTGATACCTTGAGAGATCTCTATCATAAGCCCCTTTCCCTTGGGAATCAAAGCCGATTGCTAAAGCAGGAAATAATTGAGTTTCATCAACAATTCTTGCTCTAATATTTACGCCGGGCCATTTATTCCAATCAATATCTCCGCTGCCAATAATATTTTGACCGCCGTATGAAATACCAAAACTAAATCCATCAACAACACCAACTTCAATTCTTGTAATAACAACACCAACCGGCATTACATCGAGCGTAACTCCGGCGAAACCTTTTTCAAGAATGCCTGCGGTTGGAAGATCAATCAATCGGCGATATTCAAATTTAGCATTAGTACCGCCTGTCCCTTGTGAAAATAATTGACAAGAAAAAGCTAAAGATAAAAGTATTATCAAGAAATGTTTTTTCATTTTTTCTTTCGAAGTTTGTTAAAGTTAAAAATAATCTTTATCTATTTCAGATTTATTTTCTTAAAAGTAGTCCCAGTTTTACTATCCTGAAGTATGATGCCTAAGTTAGTTAATTCTGCTCTTATTTGGTCTGCAAGAGCAAAGTTTTTTTCTTTTTTAGCTATATCTCTTTTTTTGATTAACAATTCTATTTGATTGTTATCAGTATCCGAATTTAATGCGTTAGTCAAATCATCAAGATGAATTATCCCTAATACATTCTCTGCAGTATCCTTAAGAAATTTTTTCAGTCCATGATAAAAAATCGAATCAATATTATTATTCCCAGCAATTATTTTATTAGCCGCTCTGATAAAATCAAAAATAACCGCAACAGCTTGAGGTGAATTAAAATCATCATCCATTACCTTTTCAAAATCAGAATAATATTTTTTTACGTCAAATTCAGGAATAACCCCACTTTTAGCATCAAGTTTTATTCCCCGTTCAATTTTATCAGCAAGGTTTAATATTTTCTCATAACCTTTCTGAGCTGAATTCAATAATTCATCGCTAAAATTTAGCGGTCCGCCATAATTAGTCTGAGCAAAGAACAAACGAATAGCTTCGGCGGGATATTTATCCAGTACTTCACGCGCCGTAAAAAAATTTCCAAGTGATTTTGACATCTTTTCATTCTGCATATTTAAGAATCCAAAATGCAGCCAGTATTTAACAAATTTTTGCTCAAAGCAAGCTTCACTCTGAGCAATTTCATTTTCATGATGTGGAAATATTAAATCATTACCGCCTGCATGAATATCTATTGACTTACCTAAATGCTTTGTGCTCATAGCTGAACATTCGATATGCCAACCAGGTCTTCCTTTTCCCCAAGGACTATCCCAACTTGGTTCCCCTTCTTTTGCTTTTTTCCATAGAGCGAAATCGAGCGGATTTTTTTTCTCTTCATTTACATCAACGCGTGCACCGGATTCCAAATCCTCAGTATTCTTACCGCTAAGTTTTCCATAATTTGAAAACTTTGAAACATCATAAAACACATTTCCATTTACATTATAAGCAAATCCTTTTTTCTCTAATTCTCTAATAACTTCTATCATTTCTGTAATGTGTAAAGTTGCTTTAGGATATACGCTAGCAGTTTTAATTTTCAGTCTTCTTACATCTTCGAAAAAAGCTTCAGTATAAAAACCAGCAACATCAGTTGTGGATTTTTTTTCTTCATTAGATTTTTTGATAATATTGTCATCAACGTCAGTAATATTCATTGTGAACTTTACATTGAATCCCTTGAACTCGAGATATCTCCTAACAATATCAGCCATTACAAATGATCTTGCATTTCCTATATGGAAGTAATTATAAACTGTAGGTCCGCACATATACATCGTTACATTAGGAGGGTTGATTGGCCGGAATTCTTCCTTAGTTTTGGTAAAAGTATTATAAATTTTCATCATTTTTTCCAAATTATGAGAAAAAATATACGAACAGAGCTTAGTTTATACAAATATATTGAAGGAACAATTCTTGCATAACATAAGCTAATGGAATATTATAAAAATAAATTTATCAGCGGACTTTGACATCTTTGAATTAATTTCTATATTTCTAATAAGAAAATAGAACAAAACTCAAGTAAGTCTTTTTATCTTAGAATGAATAAAACATATCTTCAAATAATAATCAACTCTAATTAGTGGAGGAAATTTATGCAAAGAAGAATTACAACTCTATTTTTCGTTCTTACCCTTCTATCAGTAACACTAAATGCTCAAACTAACGTTACACTTTCATTAAATCCGTACGGTGTGACTGCTTATATGGTTTCACTTTCAACAACTGATATCTATGATTATAAGTATACTGGTTTGACAAATGTAGGCATTGGTACTAAAGTATATTTACAGGCTATTGAAGTTGGGACTAAAGGAACGAAAGCAAAAATTAGTACAGCGGCAACATGGACGGTATCTCGTAAACCTTCCGGTTCCACTGCAGCAATTGGTACAACAAAAAATACACAAAACGATTCCTCACAAGTTGCATATTTTACAGCTGATCTTGCTGGAACTTATTCTGTAACTTTTACAGATGGTAGTTTAACACAAACAGTTGTATTCAATGCTGCTAAATATCTTGGTTATAAGAACACCATAGTAAATGGTGTTGATACTAAATTAAGTTGCAATACTTGTCATGCTAGTAAAGTAACTGCTTTTGAAAAAACTAACCACGCAACACTGTTCACAAGAGCGATGAGTGCAACACCTGGAATCAGTGGTCCTACTGATCATTACAGTGCAACTTGTATTAAATGCCACACAACAGGTTACGATGATAACCCGACTGCTAAGAACGACGGGTTTGATGATCAAACTTTTACATTCCCGACAGTTATAACAGCTAATTCTAACAGTACTTTGGTTACTCAATTTCCAAATGCAATGGCGAGGGGTAACATTCAATGTGAAGCATGCCATGGCCCTGCAAGTTCTCACTTAGGAAATACAAACGATTCAAGAATGGTTGCAACATTTAATGATGATGTTTGTGCATTTTGCCATGAATCTGGAACTAATCACATTGTATCAAGACAATTTAGAGCTGCCGCTCACTCCAATAATACATTGGCTGATGGTACTGTAGTTAATGAAAGTGGTTCTGGTCGTGAATCTTGCGTAAGATGCCATACAGGCAAAGGTTACGCTCAATATGTTGATGGCGTTTCAACGACCGATCCTTATTTTGATGCAAACAATTATCCAATTTCCTGCGTTGCATGTCACGATCCTCACGATGCGACTAATGTAAGACAACTAAGAAAAGTTACAGCAACTATTTTTAAACCAAACCCAACCACACTTGGCGATACACCAATCGAAGTGAATGTTACTGGAGCTGGTATGGGTACAACATGTATCAACTGTCATCATGCAAGAGAAGAAGCTAATAATAATATTGCTAAATTAATTGCTGGTACGACAACACGTTTGGGACCTCATTATGGTGTACAAGGTGATTTTTTAATGAGCAGCAACATGTTGGAATTGGGAGGTGTTAAATTAGTGACATCTTTCCATTTTGACTATACGGCTGATGCTTGCGTTAGATGCCATATGTATAATTTTAATAAACGAATTGATGTAAATAAAAATTTAATTCTAAGCGGCGGACATTCATTTAGGATGAGTGACCCAAATGGTGTAGATAACATGGAAGTATGTGCAACATGTCATGGATCAACATTGGGTACTTCATTTTCAGATGTAAAGTTCTACTTTAATGGTAACGGTGATCATGATAATAACGGTGTTGTTCAAGGATTACAAGATGAAGTAAAAGGTATGGTTGCTAAAATTTATGCAGCATTACC
>QYQI01000123.1 GCA_007280825.1 Ignavibacteriales bacterium
GGAGAAGGTTCTTCTTGTTTCAAAGCCCAATCAGCAGCTTCGTTCACATGTTGTGCAATTTCTTTTTTAAATTCTATGTATGCCAGTTCAGTTAATATTTCCTTCTTCTTCAAAACATTGGAGAAAAGATCAATCGGGTCTTTCTTCAAATCTTCTTTCAACGATTCATCAGGACGATATTTTCTCTGGTCATCAGAAGATGAATGAGAGAGTAATCTCACTACGTGTGCTTCAACTAGAACAGGACCTTTACCCTGACGCGCGTATTTGAATGCCGATTGGGCAACAACATTAACTTGAAGAAAATCAGTTCCATCAACTTCAATTCTTAATAGATTATCGAAACCTTTCATCATCTCGCTTATCAAAGAATCTTTCCCTGCGGTTTGATATTTAACCGGAACCGAAATAGCCCACTTATTATTTTGAATAACAAACACAACAGGCAGTTTTTCACGGCTGGCCCAATTAACAGCTTCATGAAATTCACCTTGAGATGTTGTTCCTTCTCCACTGCTTACATAAACAACGCCGTTGATTCCTTTTTTCCTCATCGCAAGGGCAGCGCCGACAGCTTGTAAAAACTGAGTTCCAGTTGGGCTGGATTGAGTAGGGACATTGAATTCTTTAGATGACCAATGACATGGCATCTGTCTTCCGCCTGTCATCGGATCGTTTTCTTTACCAAGGAATCCAAGAAAAATATCTTCCGGTTTTGAACCAAGAGTCAACATCAAACCCATATCTCGATAATAAGGGAAAGCCCAATCAATACCTTTCTTCATTGCAAGACCAAAAGCAATTTGTGTTGCTTCATGTCCGGCACCGGCAATATGGAAAAATGCTTTACCCTGCTTAAGCAGGTTCATTACTTTATGATCCATCGTGCGGGAAAGATTCATAAGACGAAGAGCATTCATCAATTCATCTTTAGTCATTCCGCCGAATGAATCAATTTTACCGGTGGGAGTTGAATCATTACTTTTATCTATAGCAGTTTCTATTTTTTCTTTTGCCATTTATCTATTCCTTTCTTTGTGCCCCTGCCCCGTTGAATAATCCCGTTGAATAATTTGGATAGACAAAAATTTAATAGAATATTCAACGGGGTAAATGTCTTTGCGGTAAAGTTTTAACCACCAAGACACTACGTCACGAAGATATCTTTTCAAACTCTTTTATGTAACTATTTTTTTCTTTTATGATGAATTTAGTATAGCCAAAAACTTTTTGAAAATTCTTAACAAGTTTTTCTTTCACTTCGCTCAATTTAATTTCTGTTCCAAGTTCACTTTGGAGTGAAGTAACATCTTTATCTCTAATTCCGCAAGGAATTATCCCGCCAAAGTATGAAAGATCTGTATTAACATTAAATGCAAATCCGTGCATTGTAATCCATCTGCTCACTTTAATTCCGATCGCAGCAATTTTTCTTTCTCCCAGCCATACTCCGGTATATTTTGGATTTCGATTTGTACTCAATCCATACTCAGCACAAGTTTGGATTATCACTTCCTCCAGTCCTCTTAGATATTCTTGTGTATCTTCTTTCCATTCACTTAAATTAATTATCGGATAACCGACTATCTGTCCCGGTCCATGATAAGTAATATCTCCACCTCGATCAATTTCATAAACGCTGATACCAAGTTCTTGCAACTGTTCTTTTGTACTGATAAGATTTTCTTTCTCGGCGACCTTACCCAATGTATAAGTATGCGGATGTTCCAACAGAAAAAGTGTATCGTTAATTTCGTTTCGATGGCGAAGATTAAAAATTTCTTTCTGCAGATCCCATGCTTGATTGTAATCAATCATACCGAGATCGCAGTAATCAAAAGTTCTATATGTGGATTGATTCGCCATACGCGTTAGCCGCCGCTTCCATTATTGATTCTGATAATGTCGGATGTGCATGAACAGTTTTAATTATTGTTTCAAAAGTTGCTTCCATAGATTTTGCAAGAGTTAGTTCTGCAATTAACTCTGTTGCTTCCGGACCAATTATATGTGCGCCGAGAAGTTCACCGTACTTTGCATCAAAAATTAATTTTACAAATCCTTCCCTCTCACCGACTGCAAATGCTTTCCCACTTACCATGAATGGAAATTTTCCAATCTTTAATTCATATCCATTCTCGCGTGCTTTAGCCTCCGTCATCCCTACGCTCGCAACTTGCGGATTACAATATGTACAACCGGGAATGTTATTATAGTCAATCGGATTTGGGTTCTTCCCTTTGATCATTTCAACACAATGAATTCCTTCTGCCGATGCAACATGTGCTAACCACGGTGGACCGATAACATCTCCAATCGCGTAGATTCCGGAAAAATTCGTTTCGTAATTGTTCTTATTAACCTTAATATGATTTTTATAAAGCTCAACTCCTAATTCTTCAAGACCAAATCCTTCGACATTGCCCGTAACACCGATTGCACATAAAACTTTTTCAGATTTCAATTCTAATTTCTTTCCGTCTTTTTCAATTGTTACAATTACTTCATTTCCTTTTACTTCTGCTTTTTCAACTTTTGTTGAAGTATATATTTCAATTCCGCGCTTCTTGAAATTTTTCTCCAGTGTCTCGGACACTTCTTTGTCTTCAACCGGTAAAATATTTTCCATCATTTCGATGATGGTAACTTTTGTACCAAGTACATTATAGAAATAAGCGAACTCGACCCCAATGGCACCTGCACCAATTATGATTAAATCTTTCGGTTGTGCAGGCAAGTTCATCGCTTCAGTAGATGTAATAATATTTTTTTTATCAACAGGAATAGCCGGAACAAATTTCGGTCTTGCACCAGTGGCGATAATTATTTTTTCTGATGAAACAGAATCAATCTTCTTACCGGTACTATCAAAAATATCAATCTGATTTTTTGAAACTAATTTCCCGAACCCGCGTATCCGGTCAATTTTATTTTTCTTGATCAGCAGTTCAACATTTTTTGTAATACGGTCGGAAATATCACGGCTCCTTTTTATGATCTTATTAAAATCAAAACTCAAACCTTGAACAGAAATTCCAAATTCAGTTGAATGATTCTTCATCAAATCAAATATCTCGGCATTCTTCAATAAAGATTTTGTTGGAATACATCCCCAGTTCAGGCAAATGCCGCCAAGATTATCTTTATCAATCACAACAGTTTTGAAACCAAGCTGTGCCGCTCTAATAGCAGCTACATATCCGCCCGGACCTCCGCCAAGAATTGCAATGTCATACTGTTTATTCAATGAAATCCTTCAATCATATTGGAAATTGTGCTGAAATATAAATATATGAGCTCTGAGAACAAACTTAAGCTCCTTTTTATAAATCAAAACAAGTTTTACTACATGTTCGTTCAATTTGGGTTATTAGTGATTGGTGACCGATGATTAGTAATTTCTTCAACTTCGATACTAACGTTTATCGCCATACGTCTCACGGTTCACGTTATCGAGCAGCATAAAATCCCGTTTTAATCCTTCTTTCTTTAGATCAAAATTTTTATTCGGGTAATTGCAGATTTTAAGCAACGGACAAATACCACAGCTTGGATTTGTTGGTTTACAAATTTCACGTCCAAGACGAATAAGATTGGTATGAAATGAATGAGCAATTCTTTCGGGGAAATTTTTATTGAGAGCAAAAAAAGTTTTATCGGGTGTTTTTTCCGAAACGATTCCAATTCTGTTTGTTGTTCTGTGAACATGAGTATCAACGGGACAGACATTTCTATCCAGTGCAAATAACAAAACACAACTAGCGGTTTTCACACCGATTCCTTTGTACTTGGTTAATTCATTAATTGCATCTTCACTTGAGAACTTTTTGATATGATCAAGAGATATTTTTCCTGTTGACCGATTAAGTTGGCTGATAACATTTTTTATTGCAGTAGATTTTGCTCTGGCTAATCCGGCAACTCTAATTATCTTTTCGACTGTTGTCCTTTTTTCATCATACAATTCATTCCAAGATTTATAATGACTTTTTAGATTTTGGTATGCTTTATAAGAATTATTATCGTTTGTGTTTTGTGAAAGGATTGTGGCAATCAACATATCAAGAGGATCAGGCAACTTTTTATTTCGCGGAGGAATACCGAAATGTTTAATAAGCAATAAATTAGTTTTTATGATAAATTCTTTTTGAGTCTTCATTTAATAAATCATTTTCGCTGAAAAGTTATTAAATTCCATTTGAATATAATTCTAAATTCTCAACTTGCCTACCGGCAGGCAGGTTCTCAATTAAGAGGTTGTTATGCCAACATTAATGGTCAGCATTTCAGGTGTCAGAGGAATAATTGGTGACGGACTCGATCCGGAAGTTTTGGTGAACTATACGTCTGCTTATGCTGATTTCTGCGGCAGTGGAAAAATTATCGTTGGAAGCGACGGTAGAATTTCCGGTGAGATGGTCCGCAGCATTGTTATCGGGACGCTTATTGCAAAAGGTAATGATGTTGTTGATATCGGCATCTGCCCAACCCCGACAGTTTTGTTCAACGTAAAAAAACTGAATGCGGTCGGAGGAATTCAACTCTCAGCAAGTCATAATCCTAATGAATGGAATGCACTAAAGCTGCTCAACGGCAACGGCGAATTTATGAGCGCTGAAGAAAATGCCGGCATGATGAAATTTCTTTATGAAACAGATAAAAAATTTTCTGCCTGGGATAAATTAGGTAAGGTAACCCGTTACAGAAAAGGTTTGGATAATCACATTGAAGCAGTTCTAAAGATGGATTATATAAATATTGCAAAGATTCGTAAAAGAAAATTTAGAGTTTTACTTGATTGCGTAAATGGCGCCGGTGCTTATTCAATGCCAAAATTATTGAGTAAGCTTGGTTGCAAAGTTATCGAGATGAATTGTGAGAGAACCGGAATCTTTCCGCGATTGCCTGAGCCAATACCGGGAAATTTAACTGCAACAATGGAAGCTGTAAAAAAACATAAAGCGGATTTAGGAATTGTTGTTGATCCCGATGTTGACCGCTTAGTATTAATAACAGAAAAAGGCGAACCATTCGGTGAAGAAAATACGATCACCCAAGCAGTTAAATTTTATCTCTCAAAGAAGAAAGGAAATATTGTTGTAAATCTTTCTACAACACGCGCAGTTGAAGATGTTGCAAAAGAATTTGAATGCCAGGTCTTCAGAGCTCCTGTTGGTGAAGCAAATGTTGTAAAGAAAATGAAAGAAGTAAATGCTGTTATAGGCGGCGAAGGTAGCGGCGGAGTTATTTTACCGCAAACTGTTTTTGGAAGAGATGCACTTACCGGAACTGCAATATTACTTCAGCATTTAATTGAGTACCGCGGAAAGATGAGCGGATTAAAAAAATCTTTACCTCAGTATTTTATAGTTAAAAAGAAAATTGAACTCGGTCCGGTTACTGAAGGAACGACACCACGAAATCCGGATGATGTAATTAAAAAAATTGTTGAGAAATATAAATCTGAGAAAATAAATCTTGAGGACGGATTGCGGATTGATTTTGATGATCATTGGGTACATTTCCGTAAATCAAATACTGAACCGATAATA
>QYQI01000060.1 GCA_007280825.1 Ignavibacteriales bacterium
AAGAAGATTATTTACAAATCCTAATCCTCTTGCTTTCCCTCCTAAAGAACCTCCTCCTATACGAGCGAAAGTTGTTGTTACATCAAACATTTCTTTGTTGAAATCTGAGATAACCCCGATCTGCCGGGATTTTATAAACTCCCGTACATATTCTATTAATAATTTTCTTAATGCATCTGCTGATTCAAAATCAGAAACTTTCTTTGGTCGGAGTTGATGTGCCAGCCAAAATTCTGTTCTTGCTTTTAACCAATTAGAAAAGTGGTTTCTTGAAGCATGGAATAAAATACTTTCATCCGGTACTTTTTCCAATTGTTCTTGCAGTTCATTTAATGTATGAGCTCTTCCAACTTCTTGACCGGATTCATTTTTAAAAACAAAATCACCAAATCCAAAATGATTTATCATAAATCTTTTAAGATCTTCAAGCAGAGTAGGTGAATCTTTTTTTAGAAATGTTGTTCCAACAGAAAGAGCATCTTTTTCTTTGGAAAGATTTGTTGATTGCAAAAGTATCGGAATATCAGGCTGTCTTTCTTTCACTTTTTTTGCAAATAGAATTCCCGCTTCAGGATCCGGTTTTGAATTATGAGTAAACTCTATATCGGAAATTATTCCAAGAATATATTCTTCATACTTCTCAAAATAATTCCAGGCTTCTTCGTAAGTAGAACAAAGTAAAATTTTGGGACGTGCACGCATTCTCAAAAATTTATGAGATAAATTTACTCCTTCCGAAATTAAACTTTGCGATTGCTTCAGTACTTCAGTATAAATTATCGGCAAATAGGAAGAATAAAATCTAATATTATCTTCAATTAATATTATAGATTGAAGACCTACCTGCTGAGTATCATGTTCAACATTATACTTATCTTCTAAAAATTTAATAATACCAAGTACGATTCTATAATCACCCTGCCAAATAAAAACTTTATCAAAAACAGAAATATCTTTTGTAGAAATTAAATCAGTCATTTCGCGGTTATCGTAGCTTAGCAATACGACGGGAATATTTAATCCACTCATTTTTACTTTTTTGGCAAAAGTTAACGGCGACATATCTTCGATGTGAAGAGTAGTAATAATCAAATCAAAACGTTTCTCGTCCATTGCCATATTTAATGCTTGCTCACCGTTTGATACTTGAATCAATTCCGGCGAATGGCTCAAATTCAATCCTTGGTATTCTTGCCGAATCAATTCATAAAGACGTTCATCTTCTTCAAAGATATAGGAATCATACAGACTGGAAACGAGAAGAATATCACGAATGCGGAAACGCATCAAATTGTGAAAGTCTTGAAACTTTGAATATCGGCTTTTCTGAATTAATTCTTTATCGAACTTGATAGTTTGTGAAGGCATAATGAAAGCTCTAAATCGGTTGGCGCAAAGTAATCAATAACATTTTTTATATCTATTATAAAATGGGGCGATCTCTCGCCCCACTTTCTATACTATACTATTATATTATACAATACCTTGATCTAACATTGAATCAGCAACTTTAACAAAACCGCCGATATTTGCACCATTAACATAATTACCCGGAGTACCATATTTTTCTGCAGTATCAACGCAAGTTTTGTGAATACTCTTCATTATTAATTGAAGTCTGTTGTCAACTTCTTCTCTTGTCCAGTTATAACGCATACTATTCTGTGCCATTTCCAAACCGGAGGTTGCAACACCACCTGCATTAGCTGCTTTGCCAGGTCCATAAAGAATTTTTGCTGCAACAAATTGATCAATGGCTTCTATGCTTGACGGCATATTTGCGCCTTCACTTATAACGTAAACACCGTTCTTTAAAAGATTAGCCGCGTCTTTACTATTAACTTCATTTTGTGTTGCAGACGGAAATGCACAATCAGCTTTATGATTCCATAACGGATTATGATCTGCGTTAGGATCTATTTGTGTATAGACTGCACCTTTGAATTTGTCTGCATAATCTTTCATTCTTCCGCGGCGGACATTTTTCAGATCCATTACGAATTGTAATTTTTCTGTTGTAATTCCGACTTCATCATAAATGTATCCGTTAGAATCAGATAATGTTAAAACTTTACCGCCTAACTGTAAGATCTTTCCAACAGTATATTGAGCAACATTACCGCTGCCGGAAACCAAACATTTCTTTCCTTCTAAAGTTTGTTTTCTTGTAGATAACATTTCTGCGGCAAAATAAACTGAGCCGTAACCGGTAGCTTCTGGACGAATTAATGAACCGCCCCAATTCAACCCTTTACCGGTTAGAACTCCGGTAAATTCGTTTCGAAGTTTTTTGTATTGACCGAACAAAAAACCGATCTCGCGTCCGCCTACTCCGATATCACCGGCGGGAACATCGGTATTAGATCCAATGTGTCGGAACAATTCACTCATAAAACTTTGGCAGAATCTCATTACTTCGCCGTCACTTTTTCCTTTAGGATCGAAATCTGATCCGCCTTTACCACCGCCCATTGGCAAAGTAGTTAAACTATTTTTGAATACTTGTTCAAACGCTAAAAATTTTAGAATGCCAAGATTAACAGACGGGTGAAAACGCAATCCGCCTTTATAAGGACCTATTGCACTATTCATTTGAATTCTGAAACCGCGGTTGATTTGAATTTCACCTTGATCATCAACCCAAGGAACTCTAAACATAAAAACCCGTTCCGGTTCAATAAGTCTTTCAAGAATTTTTTCTTTACGGTATGCTGGATGTTTTTCTAAAACTACTGCTAATGAAGATGCAACTTCAAACACTGCTTGATGAAATTCAGGTTCACTAGGATTCTTGGCTTTCACTTGAGCCATCAAATTCTTAACAAATTCTGACATAACTTCCTCTTGTGTTATTTGTGAATAATTGATTTATTAATAGAAAGAGATAATGGGAATCCTCCGCAAGGAGTCCTTCGGACACCCCTTCGGGGAAAGAAAAATTTATGTGAAAGTTACAGTAATGCTTTGAAGCTAATGAAGCAATTGCGTGGTTAGTTCCTAAAACCGAAAATCTATTTTTTGTGGAGCTTTTACAAAATATCATAATAAGGATAATTGACTTCCATTTTCGGTAAGCAAATTAAACTCATTATAAAATTTGTGCAAGAGAAAAAAGCTATTTGTAAAAAATAAATCCTTAAAAAAAGTTAATTCTTAATTTTGTAATGAAATGATGGGAATTTTAATTGAGTATAATCGCGAGGAATACATCTAAAATTCTTTTTATTGTTCTATAATTCAGTATGAACATTATTGAACGGAATAAAATGCATTCACTTTATTTTAAAATAGTAAAGTCCAGAATAAATAATCCAGAATAAGTATAAGTGCAGAACTGAGAACGAAAGAACGAATTGTTGAAGAGCCAACACCTTCAGCGCCGCCTTCTGTTCTAAATCCAATATGGCAGCCTAACAATGATGTAACCCCGCCGAACATCATTCCTTTTATTAATCCGAAACCAAAATCACTAAATATAAAATAACGTTTAACTGAAAGAAAAAATACATTGAATGAAACTCCGAGAAAATAATTTGAAATCAAATATGCACCGGTAATTGAAACAACATCGGCAAAAATTACTAATACAGGCAACATTAATAACGAAGCTAATACTCTTGGAGTTGCAAGAAATGCAACAGGACTAATTCCCATTGTTTCAAGAGCATCAATTTG
This sequence comes from Ignavibacteriales bacterium, assembly GCA_007280825.1. Lineage (GTDB taxonomy): Bacteria > Bacteroidota > Ignavibacteria > Ignavibacteriales > Melioribacteraceae > Fen-1258. Next base: position 3,676 of record QYQI01000060.1, read on the forward strand.
TTCAGTTACTTTCATCGAACCAATTTCTGCCGCTATAGAAGCACCAACTCTTCCTGCAATAACAATAGCAGTTAGTACCGGACCTAACTCTGTAATGATTGATCTGCTAGTTGCGGCACCAAGAAAAGATAATGGAGCTAATCCTTTCAATTGATAAGCGGCTTGCCAAGCGGCAACACCTCCGGTAAAAACGGCAATTATAAAAACTAACGGAATAGAATTAACACCAATATGTTCCATCTGGTAAAAGAAATTTCGGCGATTCTTGAAAAGATGAGGAACTGATTTTATAATTTCAACAAAAAGCTGAACGACTTGTCCGAATTCCTGAAGAAAATCTAATGTTTTTCTTCCAACATTTTGAACAAAGGCAGTTATCATATAAACTAATTTTTTTTCGAAACAAAACTAAGAAAGTTGTTTCAATTTTGAAATTACTTCTTCCGGTGATTTAGATTCAGTTTCTGAGAGAAGTACCGGGCAATTTAGTGAAAATGTGATGGTAAGTGCTAATGTTCCGAAAACCATATTACTTTGTTTCCGTTTTTCTTATAAAAATTCTTAAGGTGCCTTGACTAAGATAACAAACTTTTACTATTGGCAATTACTTTTATTTTTACATATTTTTTATAGTAGAAAGTCGGATGCAAATTTCCTTAAGAGACAATGAAAAAAATACTCGAAATAAATATCATTATCCTCGGTCTTATTGTGATTATAATTTAGATTTTTAAGAGAGCCCGGCTATATACAGACCGGGTTTTTTATTTAATTATTTCCATTCCACAAAAAGAAAGAATGGTGAAACTATGAACGATTTCAATATTGAAATACTTGAAAGAGAAACGAAAGTTATTTTACCCGAAAAGTTAGTGTTTGGGAAAATTTATGCGGATCATATGTTTGAAGTAGACTACGATGAAGACTTGGGCGGCTGGCATAATCCTACAATAAGAAAATTCGGCAACATTGAACTTAGCCCAGCAGCAATGGTTCTTCATTATGGTCAAACTATTTTTGAAGGTCTTAAAGCTTACAAACAAGTTGATGGCAGAATAGCTTTATTCCGCCCAGAAAAAAATGTAGAACGATTAAACCGTTCTGCAAAAAGAATGTGTATACCGGAAATTGATCCTGATCTAGTTCTTCAAGCTATGCTTGAATTAGTTCGTATTGATAAGGATTGGATTCCTACAAAACCGGGACACGCACTTTACATCCGTCCTGTTATGTTCGCATCAGAACCACTTCTTGGAGTGCGAACATCAGAAAATTTCAAATTGATTATTATGCTTAGCCCTGTTGGACCTTATTATCCAGAAGGATTCAAACCGGTACCAATTCTTGCAACTAATAAATATGTACGCGCCGTCCGTAAAGGAATTGGTGAAGCTAAAACAGCCGGTAACTATGCTGCAAGTTTGATGGGTCAACAAGAAGCAAAAAATGAAGGTTATTCACAAGTACTTTGGCTAGATGGAATAGAACAAAAATATTTAGAAGAAGTTGGCGCAATGAATATTTTTGTTCAATTTAAAAACGAAGTTACTACACCAATGTTAACCGGTTCTATTCTTCCGGGCATTACTAGAATGTCTGTACTACAAATTCTGAAGGATTGGAAATACAATGTAACAGAAAGAATGATCAGTATTGATGAAGTTATTAATGCTTATAAGAAAGGTGAATTAATTGAGATCTTCGGAACTGGTACCGCTGCAGTAATTTCTTCTGTTAGTAAATTGAAATTCAATGAGAACCTATTGCAATTCAACGACAAAGAAGCCGGTGAACTCGGTACAAAATTGTATAATGAATTATCCGCTATTTATTACGGAGAAATAGAAGACCGACATAATTGGATGACCTATATAGATTAATTCCGGAGTAGTTATTTGATTAAGAAAATATTTCTTTTAATAACGGTCGTATTTTTATTAAGTGCGACCGTTTTTTATTCTAAGAACAATCCTAGACCAAAAAACATTATTTTATTAATTGGCGATGGAATGGGACTAGGTCAAGTTTCGACTTCAGTTCTTTTCTCAAAAAATGATCAGTTCAAAAAATTCTATACAATCGGTCTTGTTAATACTTGTTCTGCAGATAATTTAATAACTGATTCAGCTGCCGGTGCAACTGCGTATGCTACAGGTTATCTTACGAACAATGCTGTTGTAGGTCAAGATCCGCAAGGAAAATATCTTCAAACCATTTTGGAGATAGCTGAAAATAAAAAAATGAGTACCGGTTTGGTTGTAACAAGTTCAATTACAAATGCAACACCCGCTTGTTTTTATTCACATGTTAATCATAGAAATAAGGAATTTGATATTGCCGAACAGTTTGTTCACAGCGGAGTTGATTTTGTTATCGGCGGAGGAACAGATTTTTTTGTTCCTCTGGATTTTGGTGGTAAGCGTGAAGATCACAAAAATTTTTTAGATACTCTTTCTTCTTATGGATATAAAATCTTCCAAGATTTTTCTGAGATGCATGAATCAAGTACAATAAAAAAAGTTGCGGCTATACTTGGGAATAATGGCATTGCAAAAGCAAGTGATCGAAATTATTCTCTTGGTGATATGACAAAGAAAGCAATCTCACATTTAAATAAAAATAAAAACGGTTTCTTCTTGATGATCGAAGGATCGCAAATTGATTGGGCCGGTCATAATAATGATGAAGAATATTTATTTCAAGAGATGAACGATTTTAATTCGGCAATTGAAGCAGCACTCGAGTTCGCCCAAAAAGATGGAAACACATTAGTTGTAATTACTGCTGATCATGAAACTGGCGGAATGTCAATCACATCCGGTGACCTTAAAGAAAATAAAATTAATCTAGGTTGGGTGACAAAAAAACATACGGCTAACTTAGTTGGAATTTTTAGTTATGGAATTGGTGCAGAAAGTTTTAACGGAATACAGAATAATTTTATTATTGGTAGAAAACTTATCAATTATATAGAACCCCAAAAAAGCTGGAAATAGAC
>QYQI01000162.1 GCA_007280825.1 Ignavibacteriales bacterium
AGGAAGTGTGCGTGACTATCATTAAATCCCGGCATTACAAATTTTCCTTTGAGATCAATTACCTGGGTTGAATCACCGACATATTTTTCTATTTCACTTGTTGAACCAACGGCAAAGATTTTCCCGTCTTTAACTGCAACCGCTTCTGCCGTAGGATTATCATCTTCAACTGTTGCGATAATTCCATTTATCAAAACTAGGGCTGCCGGATTTTTTACCACTGTTTTCTTTCCTCCGCAACTTTGAATTAATAATAAAACTATTAACAACGCAAAGTTCTTAAATAAATATTTTGAATTCATTCTTGACCCGTTTTACCGTTTCATTTTTGAAATTTTATGTTTGAGATTACTTTCGATTCACCAAAACTACGCCGGCAATAATAATCAATCCGCTCAACAAAGTTGGCAGAGTTATCTGCTCGTTCAGTAGAAACCATGCACCAAAAAAAGTTACGAACGGTTCAATATAAAGAAACGCTCCAACCCGCGAAGCGCTCATTTTATTTAATGTCTGCGCCCACAAAGTATATGCTATTCCCGAACAGAAAATTCCAAGAAACAATATTGATCCCCAACCGTTTAACGATAAGTGGAGAACATCCGAAATATTTTTCTGATTAATTGTGAACGGCGCAATGATTACCGCAACAATTAAAAATAAATAAAATGTCGTTAATACAGGAGATAGAGTAAAGGTAACTTTTTTGTTTACCATAGAATAGATAGACCACGTTACCGAACTTGCAATTATTAATACGTCTCCTTTGTTTTTAATAAAATCAATTGAAGTTAAATCTCCCTTGCTGATAAGCACGATTAATCCCAAGAACGCTATAAGAATTCCGAGTGATTGCATAGCAGAAATTTTTTCTTTGAAAAAAATAATTCCAAGTATAACCATAAAGACTGGCGTTGTGCCAATTATCCATCCGGTGTGTGATGCTGTTGTCCATTGAAGTCCCGTAACTTGAATCCACAAATGAAAGCATGCTATTCCCGCAAGAACAAAGATCCACTTTTGCTTGCGGAGATTTATAGAAAATTTTCTTTTCTGCTTGAGAAGTACTACCGCTAAAAATAATATCCCCAATATTTGGCGGATGAAAACGATCACTTCCGGTTTTACTTCTACAAGCGCATTCTTTGTTGCAATAAATGATAACCCCCAAACTATAACTGCAAAGAGGGGTTTCCAGTATTTGGTAATTAATGATCGGTGGTTTGTTATCAGTGATCGGTTATCGGTTGTCGGCGCACCCTTGATCATGTTCTCGATCTTTCGAATGAAGTAATTTTTATTATAGGATCAAAATTTTCTTCGTGTTTTTCGCTTCCATAAATCACCCTCTCAAGAAACAATCCCGATGGCGGTGCGGTTAATTGTGCCGGAGTGGGCGAATTGTGTTCAAGAAAATATTTCAGATCCTTTTCGGTTAGCTTGCCTCTGCCAATTTCGACAAGTACACCGATCATTCTGCGCACTTGTTTCCACAGAAAATGAGAACCGATTATGCGGATCAAAATCATATCGCCGTCTTCTTCCATTTGAATTTTTTCAATCAAAACCTTTGTGGATTTTTCTTCATCGTCTTTGTCTGAGAAAGATCTGTAATCATGCATCCCAATAAAAAGTTTTGAGGCATTGTTCATCTTTTCAAAATTCAGATCATCTTTAATCCACCAGACAAATGGTTTACCGAATGCGGTTCGTCTTCTGGAGATTTGATAAATGTAGCTTCTGCTTTTTGCATCGTGCCGTGCATGAAATTTAGGATTTACTTTTTCTACTTCTATAATATTAATATCGGAAGGAAGTTCGTCGTTAAATTTCATTCGTATTATTTCGGGTGCAAGCATTGTCTTCGCTTCAAGATGAGCAACTTGACAAAGTGCATGAACTCCGGCATCAGTTCTGCCCGAACCGTAAATTTCTAAGCGTTCTCCCTTGAAAATTCTTTCCGCAATTTCATACAATTTGCCTTGAACAGTTTTGCTCTGCTTTTGCATTTGCCAGCCGCTGTACCGCGTGCCTTCGTATTCTATATATAGTTTGAATCGGGACATGTTTTTTGTTCTGTCTAATCTAAAGCTGAAACTTCTTTTTTGTTTTTTTATTTAATTGATAAATTTTTATTCCGTCTTTCAATTCTTCAATCAATATTTTTGCCGGGGATTTAATTCCATGTTTTCTTCTTAGTTCTGCTGGAATTGTAATCCTTCCTCCGGTTGTAACTTTATATTCTCTTTCCATTATTACATTCCTTCCAGGATTGATAGTTAAAATAAGAATACGTATGTCAAAATCCGTTTTGGAAAGCGGACTTGGCACGAAAAATAAAATATTAACCTGCCAAAAGTTCTATCGCGTAACAATATTATATTAAACTCCGATTGGTGTAAGAAATTTGATTTCGTGTTTCAGCATAGTTGCTTTAAGCGGAATCTTCCCGATCATTTCGCCGTCAGCTTCGATTAAACATTCATCCCCGATCGGCTCGATTGCACAACTTTCTACTTCTTTGTAATACAGCTCGGGGTGATTTACAAATCTACCTTTACGGATATTCGAAAGATTTTTTAAGTAGTCTATCAAACTCACATTTCCTGCAAGTGTAATGGAATATTTTCCGTCATTCACTTTTGCGTGCGGGGCAATGCATAGCCCGCTTCCGAAATATTTTCCGTTAGCCAAACACAATATCAACAAGCTGCCGCTCCAATTAAATTCTTCAGAAATTATTTTTAATTTCTTCCGTTTGTATTTCAAAAAGCCAAGCACTGTGGCTTTGAAAAAATCAAAGTTGGGTCCGTAAATTTTTTTGCCTTCATTAACGCGTTTGGCAACTTCAGCACCAAGCCCGATATCTGTTATGTTGTTAAAATATCTAACGGCGTTTTCGCCGTTCATTTTTTTGTATTCAAGCTTTCCAATATCTATCGGAATCGTTGAATTGTTTTTCAGCAGCGCGTAAAGGTCGGAAAGTTTTTTGGTTAGCTTCATCGTTCTGGCAAAATCATTACCACTTCCAAAAGGATACAATCCAATAATTAAGTTTTCTCTTTTCGATCTCTCGACATGCATTACACCGTTAACAACCTCGCTCATCGTTCCATCGCCGCCAGCCGCAATTAAATAATCTGTTCCGCCCGACACTGCATTCCTCGATAATTCAATTGCATGCCCGTTGCCATTTGTAACCGAGACCCAAACTAAAAATTCATCACCGAACGCATCTTCAATTTCTTTAATGGTGCGTTCAGTATGCTTAAAACGCCCGTTGATTACAAAGTGAATTTTCTTCATATCTCTTTTTGTTTTTACTTTTAAAAATATATAGAAAAAATTATTCGGCTGGTTTAATATATTAATCTGTTTGGATTTAAACCCAAAATTTTTTGAGCTGACTAAACAAGAGATTTATCAAAAAAATTATTTGGCTCTATTCTTTACTAAAATATTTTTTCATTGGAGTAAAATAAAAATCTTTCCAGCCTTTTTTATAACTCGCGCTTTGCCCTTGGGGTATTTCGGAATGAATAAGCGTTACTTTTGTCCCGCCGTTAGTCTTTTCCAATTTAACAAGCAGATAAGAATCTAAATGATCTTTAGGAAATTCCGTTGAGCGCCATGATTGTAAAATTCTTTTATTCGGAACAAGCTCAAGATTTTTTCCCCAGATGTATCCGTCCCAAGCCGTAAACTTTCCGCCCACTTTTGTTGATACTGTTGCTTTGCCACCGGTCATCGCACCATGCTCTTTGCTGTTCAACCATGCGTCATAAATCCGTTTTGGCTTAGCCGGAAATGTTGCAGAGAGTTTTATTTGCTCGTTCATAAGCTTTCTTTCCAATGATTGACGTTCAAGTATAATATTTATTGATTGTGAAGGCAAGAATTTCCTTTTTCTTTGCGAAGAAGTGTTTGTTAAATGACTATCGTGAATGGTTTTCATATTTTTATCTAGTGTTTCGTGACTTTTGTAGTAATAATCGTATCATAATAATCCTACTCTTAAGGAATGTAAGATGAATCCTTTAAATAATTTCTTCTACCCCAAATCAATCTGCATTGCCGGTGCATCAACAAAAGAAAAAAGCATTGGATATGAATTACTAAACACAATAAAAAGCTATGGCTTTAGGGGCAGCGTGTTTCCTGTAAATCCAAAAGCCGAAGAGATTCTTGGTTATAAATGTTATAAAAGAATCGAGGAGATTTCCGAAAAGATTGATTTAGCAATTGTTGTTGTGCCTAAACAATTTGCTGAATCTTCTGTTGATTCTCTGTTAATCAAAAATGTTAAATCAATTGTCTTGATTACAGCGGGATTTAAGGAGATTGGCAAAGAAGGCGAAGAATTAGAAAATAGAATCGTTGAGAAAATAAAAAACTCTTGCGCTCGGATGGTGGGTCCTAACTGCATGGGAATTATCAACACGTTGGAAAACATAAAACTCAATGCAACATTTGTTGCGGAGAAACCAGAGACGGGCAGTACAGGATTTTTGTCGCAGAGCGGCGCTCTCGGTGCGGCGGTGTTAAATTCCCTCCGAGAGACAGATATAAAGTTTGCTCATTTTATAAGTGTTGGTAATAAAGCCGATGTAAATGAAAATGATCTTTTGGATTTTTGGCAAAACGACAGCAACATAAAAACGCTGACATTTTATCTTGAAAGTTTTGTGAACGGCGAAGAGTTTATTAAACCATTTATGCTTGGTGAGATTGCAAAGCCAACGATCGTTTTAAAAGCCGGAAAAACTGCAAGCGGAATGAAAGCTGCTTCTTCTCATACAGGCGCTCTAAGCAGCAAAGACAAAGTTGTAGATGCATTGATGAAACAGTTTGGGATAATCCGCGTTTCTGATCTCAACGAATTATTTAATACGGCAAAAGGATTTGAAAATTTTCCAATGCCGAAAGGAAACAGAGTTGCCGTTGTTACCAATGCCGGTGGTCCGGGAATTTTAGCGGTTGATACTCTTGAGCGGGAGAATCTTGTTTTAACAACTTTCAGCAACGAAACAAAAAAATTGCTTCGCGGCATAGTCCATCCCGAAGGAAGCGTTGAAAATCCTGTTGATCTTTTGCCTGGCGCAGATGCTTCTGTATTTAAAAGAGCGATCGGAATAATTATTGAAGATGAAAATGTTGATGCCGTTATTTCGATTTTTGTTGAACCCGTTATGGTTGAACCTTTTGAGGTTATAGAAAATATTAATTCTATTTTATCCGATAAACCGATACTTCAAGTTGTAATGCCTTTGCCGGAATTTTGGAATAAGTATCGAACAGAATCCTCCAATAAATTTCCTTTATTCAAAAATCCAGAAGATCCACCGGAAGTTCTATCGAACATGCTGTTCTATTCTTCATCACAAAAAAAGAGATTAGGAAACAAAAAGAAATATGAATCTCTTTTAAGTTTGAAGCCGCACAAGAACTCCTTCGCAAAAGGATTCTTGTCGCAAACTGAAATAACAAAATTATGTGCGGACTATTCTTTACCGTTAATAAAAAGCAAATTGATAGCGCCCTCAAAACTAGAAAGTGCCGGTAATAATTTTTTCCCCCTTGTTTTGAAAGGAATTAATTCAAACGTAATTCACAAAACGGAGTTGAGTGCTGTAATTTTGAACATAAAAAACAAAACAGAGCTTCGTAAAGCGACAATAGAAATTAAAGAAAATTTCTCCAAGTCCGGTTATGATGTAGAAAGTTTTCTTGTTCAAAGGTTTGTAAAAACTAAACACGAATTATTAATCGGCGGTTTCCGAGATCCATCGTTTGGACCGATTATTATGTTCGGCTCCGGTGGAAAATATGTTGAAGTGTTTGATGATGTCTCGGTTAAATCTTGTTATCTCTCCGATAATGATATCGAAACAATGATTGGCTCAACAAAAATCGGGAAGGTCCTTCACGGTGTGCGCGGAGAAAAATCAAATGATATAAAAATGTTGAACCGAATTATTTTATCTTGCGCTAAAATGATGATTGAAAACAAAAACATAGTTGAGTTTGATCTGAATCCATTGATCATTGGAGAAGATGATAAATACTACGCTGTTGATGTCCGTGTACGCATTGAGCAATCGAGATAAATTAGTTTACACTTCTTATCTTTACGAAGATCATTTACTCATTTAGAAAGAATAATGAAAATTGCATTCGCTTCAAGCGAAGTTTTTCCATATGTAAAAACCGGAGGACTCGGGGACGTAGCCGGTTCTCTCCCGATAGAGCTTTCAAAGCTCGGTCATGAAGTGAAAGTTTTTCTTCCAAAGTATAATGTCTTTGGGGAAGAAGAACATGGCTTACATTATCAATGGGACATCGGTGAAATTCCTATCCGCATAGCTGGATTGACCCGCTCGGTTCATGTTCATTCGGCAACACTTCCTAATTCAAATGTTCAAGTTTACTTTGTTGATTGTCCGCACTACTTCCACCGCTTCCGTGTTTATACAAACGATCTTGATGAAGATGAAAGATTTTTATTTTACTCAAAAGGAATTATAGAAATACTTCAGCGGCTTGCCTGGGCGCCGGATGTTATTCACTGCAATGATTGGCAAACAGGAGTTCTTCCGCTTCTTTTAAGGGAGAATTATGGCTGGGATAAACTATTCGAAAAAACCGCAACCGTATTTTCAATTCACAATGTTGCATATCAAGGAAAATTTTCTAAATCCGCTTTCGAAAAAGTTGAAATCAAACATGAACATTATCTGCCCGGCGGAATCGGTGAATATTATGGTGGTGTTAATTTTTTAAAGACTGGAATACTAACTGCCGATATCATCAACACCGTAAGCGAAACTTACGCACGAGAACTTTTAACCGATGAATATGGCGCAGGCATGCAAAAGTTTTTGGAAATCAGAAAGAAAGATTTTTTCGGAATCCTAAACGGCATTGATTATAATATTTGGAATCCGGAAACCGATAAATTTATTCCGAATAAATATTCTGTAAAAGATTTATCCGGCAAGATTAAAAATAAAAAGTTTTTACTTGAACACCTCGGTCTTCCGTTTAACGAAAATATTCCGCTTGTAGGAATTGTTTCCCGGCTTGTTGATCAAAAAGGATTTGATCTGTTTTCATTCGGGTTAAACCGCTTGATGGATTTACCCGTTCAATGGGTAATGCTTGGAAGCGGCGAATATAAATATGAAGCTATGTTTAGCGAAATTGCTCGCAAGTTTCCAGAGAAAGTTTCTTCGTATCTTGGTTTTAATAATGAGCTTTCTCACTTAATCGAAGCCGGTGCGGATATTTTTGCTATGCCTTCACATTTTGAGCCGTGCGGGCTAAATCAAATTTATTCTCTTAGATATGGAACCGTTCCCGTCGCAAGGAAAACCGGCGGTCTTGCGGACACGGTTCAAGATTGGAAAGATTCTATTTTGAATGGCGATGAAACAGGAAATGGATTTTTGTTTGAAGAATATACTTCGGAATCATTTATCCGCGCTCTTCAAAATGCTATTTATGAATTCCACAACAAAGAGACCTGGCGGAAGATACAGATCAATGGAATGAATAAAGATTTATCCTGGGCAAAATCTGCCGGTAAATATGTTTCGCTTTATGAAAAAGCTGTCTCTAAAATAAAAAGGACAAAATAAACTAGGCGTTTCAGATTTTTAACTTAGAATAATATCTCCAACAATATAATTATCAAGAAATGAAATTATCTCAGCAGCTTCTTTTTTTCGGAATCGTCTTTTCTATTTACGGATTAATAAATTTTTACATTATCCGTCGTGCGCTTTTAGTCGTTCCGGAATCTTACAAATCTTTATTCGTAATCACGTCGATAATAATTATTCTTTCATTTATTGCTGGAAGATTTTTAGAGCACCTCTCTGTAAATTATTTCAGTGATACGTTGGTCTGGATCGGTTCGTTCTGGATCGCTTTTATGTTTTATTTTTTTCTGGTTCTTGTTGTAATTGACTTATTGAGATTAATAAACTTAATTATTCCTTTCTTTCCGGCTTTCGTTACACACAATATCGAAAAGACCAGACGCATAACCGCGCTTATTGTTCTAGTCTTAGTTACTGTAACCGTTGTTGGCGGATACATCAACACAAAAGTTATTATAACAAAAACTTATAAGATGAAAATCTATAAACATGCGGGGGAACTAAAATCTCTAAACATTGCAATGGCTTCCGATATTCATCTTGGAACCATCAACGGTAAATCATTTCTAAATAAACTTGTAACCGAGATCAACAAATTAAATCCGGATATTATTCTGCTTGCGGGCGATATCATTGATGAAGACTTAGCTGCTGTAATAAAAAATAACGTGGGAGAAGAATTGACTCGTCTTAAGTCTAAGTACGGTGTTTATGCAATTACAGGAAATCACGAGTATCTCGGCGGCGTAGAAGAGGCATACAGATATTTAATTGCTCACGGTGTAAATGTGTTAAGGGATGACAAAATAAAAATTGATAATGCTTTCTTTGTTGTTGGAAGAGAGGATCGCTCTATAAGACAATTTGCGGGAAAACAAAGAAAAGAATTGAAAGATTTGTTGACCGGTGTTGATAAATCTTTTCCGGTTATTTTGATGGACCACCAGCCATTTGGATTAAACGAAGCGCTCGAAAATGAAATTGATTTACAGCTTTCCGGGCATACTCACTACGGGCAACTTTGGCCGCTTAATTTTATAATTGAAAAAATTTATGATTTAAGTTGGGGTTATGGCATTAACGGAAATACTCACTACTATGTTTCATGCGGGGTTGGTGGTTGGGGTCCGCCTGTTAGAACAGGAAGCCGTCCGGAAATTATAAACTTCAAAATAAGTTTTGTTGGTCCCAGAAAATAAATTGCACCGTTGTCTTTATTTCAACAAAATCATTTTCTTCGTTTGAATGTTGCCGCCTACATTTAATTGATAGAAATAAACTCCGCTTGGCAATTGAAAATTGCGAATTGAGAATTGAGAATTATAAACTCCTGGTTGTTTGTAATCATCAACTAAGATTGATACTTCTCTTCCCAGTAGATCGTAAACTTTTAGCGTTACTTGTCCAGCATTCGGCAAACTATAACTTATTACTGTGTTTGAATTAAACGGATTGGGATAGTTTTGATATAACCTAATTTCAGTCGGAATATTTTTATAGTCTACTGTGTCTTGATATTTATTTCGGCTTTGTTTAATTGCATTTCTTAATTCATTAAGGGTTGCCCCTGCTGCTATTGCAAATCCAACTTTTAAGGTGCTTTGCGCTGGAATGCTAAAATCACCGCCTGAAATCACAAAAGAAATATCTGTTGGACCAATTTTATTATTTACAATCCCGCTAAAAAGTGTTATCCATTTCTCGGCATCGCTAAATCCATTAACATCTGTTAATATTACACTGCCGGATGTTGCATTATTGTCGATCGGATAATATCCGTATTTGTTAGATGAAACAAGCGCTGCGCCGACAATTGTGCTCGCAAGTGTTTTGTTCGTACAAAAAGCATATCCGAAATTATCCGTCAGATCATATGCTGTTGAATCAATTGTCGGATTATCTGCTGGTATATCCCAATCAAAAAAATATCCCGCATACAGATTGCTAATGTTTTGCGAAGTTGTGTTCTTCATTTCGGTTATTAATAAAATAAAATTGTCATTGGGCGCGTTTACATAAGTATATGCGTGGAATTTAGTTTCTATGCCAAGTTTATTTGCAGCTCTGTTATCATTAAAAACTGAAACCGAGTGTTGCGTGGCTCCATCATTCAGAATCATTCTGACTGGAGTAACAGTTACAAAATCTGTGTCTTGTTGTGTGGTAACTCGCGCTACGTCCATCACTTTGTTCGCAGACGTTCCATACATAAAAGCGCCTTCGAACAAAAGGTTATCGCCGCCGTTATATTTAAATCCTGATCCTTCTAGATTATTAGGAAAATCATTAAACCCGAGTGCGCCTTTGCTGGTAATACTCATCGTTATATTGCCGACATTATGTGTGTCGTATGTCGGATTGATTCGCGCACTTATCCACTGAAAATCTGAATACCCTGTGCCGGTAAATTTCAAGAGTAGATTTAAATTATGATTTAACGACGCATTTGGTTGAACTCTAAATCGAAATTTATTTGACAGATTCTTTACCGAATCCAGAGCGCCAACTTGCCCGATGATAAAATTGTCGTTCAGCAAAACAACCGAGTTGTCGTTGTTGATATTAATTAATTGCACGTTAACATTTGTAACAGCTTTTAGAAAATTCTTAAATGTAATTTCAATTGAAACTGTTTCGCCGGATTCAAGCACCCCGTTTCCATTCCCTTCATCTATAAACTTAACGTTCGCTGCTCTTAAAGAAGTTGTGTTGGTTTCGTTAACCGCCCTGAATGCATTTATTCTTCCGCTGCCCAAAAGATATTTTAAATTAGAATTATTTGATTGTTCAATGTTGTCTGCAGTAACTCTAATTTGTTCGCCTGCTTGAAGCACTGTATAATTAGGATGTGTTGAAAATACCAATCCGGCCAATCCCGCAACAAGCGGAGAAGACATAGACGAACCGCTTATACTATTATATGAATTGTTGTGCCATGTTGATAAGATCGAAGTTCCCGGTGCAAATACATCAATAGTTCTTCCATAATTTGCGGCAGAAGAAATTAAATCACTGTCTGTTTCCAACCAGCCAACGCTTAAAACTCCATTAAAACTGGCGGGATAAAAATCCGTAAGCTCTCCGTCGTTTCCTGCCGCTGCAACAACTAAAGCTCCTTTCGATATTGCATAATTAATTACTTCAAGACCAAGATTTGAGTAATCAAATCCTCCCCAACTGCAATTAATAACCCGCGCTTTATTGTCTGCCGCATATTTTATTCCTTCATAACCGTAATAAATGTACGGGTAACCATTTGCATCCCGCGTATCCCCGCGCGATACTTTGACCGGAATGAAAGAACAATTGAACCCGATCGAAGCAATTCCTTTTTGATTATTTGTTACCGCACAAGCAATTCCTGCAACGTGTGTTCCATGATATCTGTTCTGTGAAGAAATATCCTCGCTTGGATCATTGTCAGGCGTTCCGTTACTTCCGCCTAAATCATAACCCACAAAACGGCCGTTGTCATACCAAACGTTTGCCAAAAGATCGGGATGTGTCCAGTCAACGCCGGTATCAACAATCCCAATGATAACGCTTGAATCTCCTTTGGTAACATTCCATGCGGAATCTGCGAGTACACGTTTCAAGTTTTGCTGCCGTCCTAAAGAATAGAGCGAATCGTTCGGTGAATATGAAATCGTTTGAATATACTTTGGTTCAGCCCATTCAACATTGTTTTGTTTCGAAATTTTTGCCGCTAACTCTAAAGGGTTTTCTGGTGAACTATATTTTAAAAGATAAATGCGGCTTAACGATTCTTCTCCCTTGTTCAATTTTGATTGAGGCGGGAAAAGCTGTGTGAAATTCTGAACTGAAAATTTTGGTGTTAATTTATTTAGTGTTTGTGGAGATACAGAAAAATCTTTCTTAAACTTTACAACAAGTGTATTTGAGATATATAATGATTTCCCTTTTTGTATTACTTCCTGCCCGCTGCTGATAGAAATTCCAAAAAGAATTAGTGTCGCCGTATAAAAAAAATGTTTTCTCATATCTTTTGATTTAAGAATTTACTTAGGCAAGTTTATGAATTCGGTGTGTAACTAACAATGATTATTGTCAACGCTTTTTAATCCTCCCCATAAGCGGGGAGGATTAAATTTATCAGTCGGAAATTATTTTTTCTTCATTTCAAAAACATTATTCTTTTCGTTTGTATCAGGAACTAATTTTGAATTAATCTCAACTTTTTTGATCTCTTTCTTCGTATTAACACTTACGGTAATTTCTTTCTTTCCGCTTTTCCACAAAGAAGCACTATTATGAACTTCTTCGGTAGAGTCATCTATATAAGTTATTTTTAAATCAATCGGAACGGGAACGTTGTCAATTTTTTCAATTACTATTTCTGCTTTCTCATTTTTTAAACTTACATTTTTAATCCCGAGATCCGGATAGTCTCTTTCGAAATACCAAGGATTCCAGAACCAGCTTAAATCTTCTTTTGCAACATCGTTGAATGTAAAAAAGTAATCCCAGGGTATCGGGTGCTTTCCGTTCCATCTGTTAATATATTCATGCAATCCTTTCTTGAATAGTTCATCACCCAAAATATCTTTAAGAACATAATATGAGATAGACGCTTTTGGATATGAATTAAATCCAAGCATTGGTCCGCGCGTTGCAATTGAGGGAAGTATCATCGGTGTATCATATTCGTTGCCCATTACTCTGCCAACATAAAGTACATTTTCCGTAAATTCGTCTGCGTCTTTAACAAGATTACCTAACAATGCTGAAGTAAAAAAAGTTGCCCATCCTTCATCCATCCAAGCATACTTGCGTTCATTTATTCCCATATAAAATGGAAAATATGTGTGAGCAATTTCGTGAAGCGTAACTCCGGCTTGACCTGCTGCTGTATAGCCCATGCCGTTGTTTGTCATCATCGGAATTTCCATTCCGCCGCCGCCCATTGTTTCTCCGTTGAACGTAGTGATCTTCGGATATGGAAACGGAACACCCGGCCAAACTTTAGAAAGATTTTCTACCGAAAGTTTTGCGAAGTTAGCTACTTCTTCCCATCCTTTAGATTTGATTGGATAAACTGCGTCAGTAAAAACTTTTTTCCCAGTTGCGTCTATCTCCGCGCCGATTCCATCCCAGATGTATCCGCTGCTTGTTGCAAAAGAAATATCGGGAACACCTTCGGCTTTAAATTTCCAGACATTTTTTTCTTTGTCTGCTGTTGCACCGCTTTTCAAATCCTCTTCCCGCACGATTCTAATAATGCCGTCGGATTCTTGTGCTTCTTTATAACGGGAATAGATTTCGGGTTTTACTACTTCCTGCAAATTTTGATATGTTCCTGTTGCCCAGACTAAAAAATTCTTTGGTACCGTGATATCAAAATCAAAATTGTTTTTATCATTGTAGAATTCTACCTCTCCTCCATATTCGCTCATGTCCCATCCGTCAACATCATCGTAAACTGCAATTTGAGGATACCAATACGCAACATAAAGGGTTGAGTCATTGTAAGCTCCCATTCTTATGCGCGTTTCTTTAGGAATTATGACCGACCACTTAACATCAATAGTTGTAATTGATTTCGGAGGAATTGGTTTTTCTAAATTTCTTATACTCATGTTTGTTGCGCTTCTGGAAAGACTTCCTTTGACTTTTGTACTGATTCCAACTCCATTTATCATAAATGTATCAATCACCACTCCGTCTGTTTCATCGCTCGGAGAAATTCTATAATCGCGCGAGTTTCCTTTCTTCATTATATCTTGATACAAACGAAAAACTATCCTGCTTAGTGAATCCGGGCTCTCGTTATAATATTTAATTTGTTCGGTTCCTTTTACAATTCTTTCTTTAGGAAAAACTTCAGCTTGAATTTTGTAGTCAGAATGATTTATCCAATAATTAACGCCGGGTTTGCCGTCGTAAGACCGTGTTCCTTTTTCGTATGCTTTAACTATGTTGCGGGGGATGTAGATTGAAGAACTTTGCGCGTGTGCTATAGCGGCTAATAAAATTATAGTAAAGAAAATTTTTGATGTGTGTGATAACAAGTTTTTCATAATTCCTCTATTCTGTTTCGTATTTAGATGCCGCAAGTACTGATAATGTTTCTTTTATTGTTATTTAAATTCAACAGTATTGTCGTTCAAATTAACATCTGGTGTTTGCGTACTGCCGAGCTCTATCTTTACCACCTTCTTCTTTGAAGAAACGAAGGTCGTAATTCCAATATTTCCGTTTTTCCATTCGCTTGCTGTTTTATCATAAACAAACGCATTGGTTCCGTCATCGTAATAAAATTTTATTTTAATCGGAACAGGTAATCCGCCTTTGTTAGAAACGTTTACGCTTACCCCGCCTTCAATATTTTTAGCTGTTAGAGATAGATCGGGATATTTGTTTTCAAAAAACCATGGTTTAAAATACCAGTCTAAATTTTGTCCCGCTGTTTCATTAAATGTAAAAAAGAAATCAATGGGGATCGGATGTTTGCCGTTCCAACGATTCATGTATTCGTGCAAACATTTTTTGAAAAGATCGTCTCCTAGAAGCTGACGCAAAAATTCATATGCTGCGCCGGGTCTTCGGTATGAAGCGGTTCTGTAAGAAGCGCCTCTCAATTCGTAAGACAAAACCATTGGCGGTATGTCCTGTTCGTTACCGGCAAAATCACTATAGCCTAATGCATTTCTTGTTCTCGGATCGTATCCCGGTGCGTTGGCGGTTTGAAAATCAAACGGAAGCATTGTTGCCCAGCCTTCATCCATCCACGCGTACTTGCGCTCGTTGATTCCCATAAAAAACGGAAAGTATGTGTGAGATATTTCGTGCGAGGTTAAATGAACTGTGCCTTGAAGTTCCGGCTCTGATGAATCGTTCACCATCATCGGGTATTCCATTCCTCCCACACCATTGAACACTGTCATTTCAGGATATGGATACGGCCACCCCGGAATTTGTGTTGAAAAACTTTCAATCGCTTTGCGTGCAACTTCTGCTACATTATAAAAATCTTTTGATGATTTATTATAAGCCGCATCTACAAAGGAAGCCCTTCCTTCTTTTTTATCTACAACCACGCGGGAGCCATCCCACAAATAATGATCGCTTGTGGCAAAAGCAAAATCCATTACATTCTCTGCTTTGAATTTATGCGTGAGCTTTTCTTCGTCAGCCGTTATCAATCCTTTTTGATAATCTTTCTCTTCAACAATTTTTACTATTGCTTCGGAGGAATAAGCTTTCTTATACCGCTCATAGATTTCTCTTGCTAAAACTTCCTTTGGATTAATAAGTACGCCCGTTGCCCAGACTAAAAAGTTTTTCGGGACAGTTAGTTTAACTTCGTAATTTGAAAAATCATTATACGTTTCAACTTGACCTGAATAATTAACTACGTCCCATCCGTCAATGTCGTCGTACACTGCAACTTGAGGAAACCAATAAGCCACAAAGAAAGTTGTGCTGTCGTATGCGCCCATTCTAATTTGTGATGTGTTTGGAATGATAAAATTCCAGTCGCATTTTATTTCTGATTTTGACTTTGGAACAATCGGTTTTTCAAGTTCAATAAATAAATTCGTTCCTTCTCTTCGTAGTTTAGAATTTGTTCCGTCGGTTTTGTATTCTTTGCCGTCAACGAATATTCCATTTGACTTCATTCCGTCTGTTAGAGCTTTGGTGTCTATTTCGAAATCCCGCATATTTCCTTTTCGGTAAATATCCATTAAAATTTTAATTACGATCTGTTTTAAAGTATCGGGACTATTATTATAGTATGTAATTTCCTCTGTTCCGGTTAATGTTCTGGTTTTTGGTTCCAGCTCTGCTTTGATTTTATATTCGGCTTTGTTCTGCCAATAGTTCGTGCCCGGTTTTCCTTCCAGCGTACGCGTGCCTTTATCAATTGCTTTTTGAATGTTCCGGGGAATCGTTAAAGAAGATTTCTGAGCAAACGAAATTGTTGTTAAAAGAAAAATTACCGAAATAAAAATTTTTCTGTTCATCGTTGTCCCTTTAACAATTTACTTGTTGAGTTAGTTGGCGGTAAAAATAGGTTGGCGGTAGATTTTTTACAAATTAATTATTTTTAATGCTGTGATTATGCTTCGGCTTTTTCCCTCTTTGGTATTTTTGAAAGCGCCTGCTCTAGGTCTTCGATAATATCTTTCACGTTTTCAATTCCAACCGAAAGGCGAACGAGACCATTTGTTATGCCGCCGGCCGCGCGTGCTTCTTCGCCCATTGAAAAGTGTGTCATGCTTGCGGGATGCTGAATCAAACTTTCAACACCGCCGAGTGAAACTGCAAGTGTACATAGCTTCGCGGAGTTCATCATTACTTCTCCGGCTTTCAATCCGTCTTTTAATTCGAACGCAATCATTCCGCCGGTTCCGTTGTGCTGTTTTAAGCCGACTTGATAATTTGGGTGACTCTTAAGTCCGGGATAGCGAACCCATTTTACTTTCGGATGATTCTCGAGATACTCTGCTACGAGTTGTGCATTCTCGCAATGTTTTTGCATTCGCACAGAAAGTGTTTTTAATCCGCGGTGAACAAGAAATGAATTGAACGGATCTATTACTCCGCCGAGTTGATTTAAAACTTTTCTCATCTTAATAAACATCTCTTCGTCTTTAACGATTATAATTCCGGCAACTACGTCTGCGTGCCCGTTTAAAAATTTTGTCATGCTGTGCAGAATTACATCAACGCCAAATTTAAATGGCTGCTGAAGTGCCGGACTCATAAATGTATTATCAACCACAACGAGCGCGCCGTGTGCGTGTGCAATTTTTGATGCTGCTTCGAGATCTGAAATTGCAAGAGTTGGATTGCCCGGAGTTTCAACATAAACAACTTTTGTGTTCGGCTTCATTGCCTTTTCAATTTCTTCGGGAAATGCTGTATCAACAAACGTTGATCCAACTCCGAACTTTCCTAGAATGTTTTGAAGAAGAGTTAGTGTTGGTCCGTAAACAAATTTTGAACACACAACATGATCGCCGGATTTAAGTAATGTAAAAAATATTGTGCTGATCGCGGCCATTCCGCTCGCGCAACCTAATGCTTTGTGCCCGCCTTCCAATTCGGCAATTGCATTTTCCATTGCTTCGATGGTTGGATTTTCTAATCGTGTATATATATATCCGCATCCTTCTCCTTTGAAAAGAGATGCGCCCTGTTCTACGGATTCGAATTTAAATGTAGAGGTTTGATAGATCGGCGGAACTACCGGACCGAATTCGTAATCATTCATTCCTGCATGAACTGTCTTAGAATCGAATTGTAATTTTTTGTTGTGTGACATTTTTAATTTCCTTGGTTGTGTCATTCTGAATCGAGACAAAGTCGAGATGAAGAATCTCTAAAAATAGTTTTGCGCTTCTTCGCTTCGCTCAGAATGACAGTTGCTAATTATTCTTCTCCGTTTCCATTTCCGTTTTCTTCTTCGGGAATTACGCGGGCAATATCGGCAATGTCGTCGCCTTCGTTCAAACGTATTAACCTAACACCTTGCGTGTTTCTTCCCATCACACGAAGTTCTTTTACTGCTTGTCTAATTACCATTCCGCCTGTTGTAATAATTACAAGTTCATCTGCGTCATTTACTTCTTTCATCGCAATCAGTTTTCCGTTTCTATCCGATGTCTTTACTGTAATAACTCCTTTACCGCCGCGTCTTGATAATCTGTAATCTTCTATCTCGGAACGTTTACCAAATCCTTTTTCTGTAACAACCATCAATGTTGTTGCGTTGCGTATTACAAGCATTCCAATTACAACATCGCCTTTGCCTAATCTAATTCCTCGCACGCCGGTTGCTGTTCTGCCCATATTGCGGACATCTTTTTCGTTGAAGCGTGTTGCCATACCGTTTCTTGTTCCGATGATAATCTCATTCTTTCCTTCGCTAAGCTTAGCTTCTATCAAGCGATCGCCGGCAGCAAGACTGATTGCGTTTATTCCTCCTTTGCGGATATTTGAATATGCCGAGAGAACTGTTTTCTTTACGGTTCCTCTTTCGGTTGCCATCACAATAAATTTATCATCGGTGAATTCTTTTACGGTTACGAATGCGGTGATGTTTTCTTCTTTATCTTTTTCGATAAGATTTAAAATTGATCTTCCTTTGGTCGCGCGTCCGCCTTCGGGAATTTCGTGGACTTTAAGCCAATAACATTTTCCGCGGTCGGTGAAGAACATTATGTAGTGATGCGTTGACGCAATGAACATGTGCTCAATAAAATCTTCTTCTCTTGTTCCCGCGCCGGTTACACCTTTACCGCCTCTTCCTTGTTTTCTGTAACCGCTAACCGGAAAGCGTTTGATAAATCCCGCATGAGAAATTGTTACAACAACATCTTCCTCTGCGATTATATCTTCCAGCGAGAATTCTTTTAGTTCGCGTTCGATGGAAGTTCTGCGTTCATCGGCATATCTTTCTCTCAGAGCAAGAAGTTCGTCTTTAATTATTGTCCATCTTCTCTTTTCGTTATTTAAAATGCCTTTTTGTTTTTCGATGAACTTAATCGTCTCTTTGTATTCGTCTTCTATTTTCTGTCGTTCAAGTCCCGTTAAGCGCTGCAGTCTCATATCGAGTATTGCCTTCGCTTGAATTTCCGAAAGCTTGAACTTCCTCATTAAATTATTTTTTGCGGTCTCGGTGTCTTTCGATTTCTTGATCGTCTGAATTACTGCATCAATATTATCGAGCGCAATAATGTATCCTTCTAAAATGTGCGCGCGTCTTTCTGCCGCATCAAGATCGAACTGTGTGCGTTTTTTCAGTACGTCCATTCTGTGATCAAGGAAGTACTGCATCATCTGCTGAAGCGTTAAAACTTTCGGCTGTCCGTTTACGAGCGCAAGCATTATAACGCCGAACGTTACCTGCATAGCCGTGTGTTTAAAAAGTTGATTTAGAGTCAATGCCGGTTGTCCGTCCCGTTTCAATTCTATAACAACACGCATGCCGTCGCGGTCTGATTCATCACGTATGTTTGAGATGCCGTCTATTTTTCCTTCGCGGACGAGGTCTGCAATTTTTTCTATTAACGTTGCCTTGTTTACTTGATACGGAATTTCCGTGATGATAATATTCTCGCGGTCATTTTTTAGCACTTCAATATTTGCTTTAGCACGGATAACAATTCTTCCGCGTCCGGTAAGGAATGCTTCTTTCACTCCTTCGTAACCGTAGATAATTCCGCCCGTTGGAAAATCCGGCGCCTTAACAATCTTTATCAATTCTTCCGGAGTTGTTTTCGGTTTATCAATTATTGCAACAAGTCCGTCAACAATTTCACCGAGATTATGCGGCGGAATATTTGTCGCCATGCCAACCGCAATACCGCTTGCACCGTTTACTAATAAGTTTGGTAAGTAAGATGGCAGAACCGTCGGCTCTTGAAGTGATTCATCAAAGTTTGCAGCAAAGCTGACCGTGTTCTTATCAAGATCGCGAAGCATTTCATCTGCTATGCGTGCAAGGCGAGCTTCAGTGTAACGCATTGCGGCCGGTGAATCGCCGTCAACGGAACCGAAGTTTCCTTGTCCATCCACCAAAGGATAACGCAGAGAAAAATCTTGAACCATGCGCACCATTGAATCGTAAACGGCAGTGTCTCCGTGCGGATGATATTTACCAAGCACTTCACCAACTATACGTGCGGATTTTTTATACGGCTTGTTGTGAGGAACTCCAAGCTCGTGCATGCCGAATAAAACTCTGCGGTGAACCGGTTTCAATCCGTCTCTTACATCGGGTAATGCGCGCGCAACAATTACGCTCATCGCATAATCTATGTAAGATGATTTCATTTCTTCTTCGAGTGATACGGGGACTACTTTTTCAAAAATTGTGGTCATAGGAAATCTTATTTTTTATTTGTTTGCTGTTTTGTTAGTGGTTTAATTTTTTTTGGTGAATCAAAGAGCGTTGGGGTAGTGCTTAATGCAACAAAGTCTTTTATTCTTTTTTCGGCCAACTTTACATACTCTTTACTTATATCGTAACCAATATAATTTCGTTTTGTTTTTACTGCTGCGATAGCCGTCTGTCCGCTTCCCATAAATGGATCTAGCACTATATCATTTTCGAACGTATATAGTTGAATTAGCCGATATGGTAGTTCGAGTGGAAATGGTGCGGGGTGCCCTATTTTTCTTGCTGATTCGGCAGAAAATGTCCAAACGCTTTTTGTTAATTCTAAAAATTCTTCTTTGTTTATAGTGCTCTTAAGAAATTTATTTTGTTCTCTCCCATATGAGCCTTTCGAAAAAATTAATATGTATTCATGAATATCTCTAAGAATTGGATTCTTTGCGGATAACCAACTACCCCACGCTGTTGACGGGCTTCCGCTATTTGCCTTGTTCCAAATAATCTCTCCACGCATTAAATAACCCATCTCTAACATGTCGTCTATTATATATGAGTGGAGTGGTAAATACGGTTTGCGGCCTAAGTTTGCAATATTAACACACGCGCGCCCTCCTGGTACAAGAACTCTGTAAACTTCTTTCCAAATATTTTTTATTAATTCCCTGTATTCTTTAAGAGTAAGGTTGTCGTCGTATTCTTTTCCAACATTATATGGTGGGGAAGTAACCATTAAATGAACAGAGTTGTCTGGCAGCTCTTCCATCCTCTCGCTTGATTTAATAAATATTCTGTTTAAATGATTTTCTGCTATTGGGTTTTCTGTAAAATCTTTTGTTTCTATTACTCGCAATCCTTCATAAAGCCTGCTTTCATAAAAAGTTGTGGCGTCATGATTGATTCTGCCAGGCGATCCGAAGGCGCTCGTTTTTGTTCCGTTATTTCTTGTTGTTGTACGCATATTATTCTTCCTCCCATAACTCAACCCATCTTTTATACGGATTGAAGTTGATATCCTTTCTTTTCCAATCAATGGTAATCTTCGTCGTGTCAGCGTTTTCCGCAAGCATTTTCAATGCTTCTTTAGTAATCTCTACTCCCCTGGGCTTTGTGTCCAGTTTTGGTAGTTTAATATATTTTTCTCTTCCAATTTCATTAAAGACTTTCTGCTGTGTTTCTTTTTTGATATAATAAAAACCGCCGCCATTACTCCAGTTAATCTGAACCAAAATCATATCACAGATAGGAAAATATTTCTGTGAGAATTCAAGTGCGCTTTTCGGGTCAACTGTCCAAATCAGTTTAACTCCAGTAAAGGTTTTTCCTGTAAAAGTTTTTATTGAGATCGGATTTCCAAAAACCCTTACGTCTATTTCCGCTTCAGTAATTGGAATCTCTGTTTCTACGTTTTTTTCGCCAAACCTCGAGACTAATAATGCAACAATTACTCTTTCTCGAACTGATCCAACTTCCATTCCTAATTTTCCTGCACGTGAGCTTTCTTGCTCTGCTAATTGAAATAAATAAGGAAGCTTGTTCTGAATCTTTTCTATTATCTCTTTCTTTCTAAAAACAGTAATTATTTTTTCGTTTGCCATTTCATCCAGAAACTGATAAATACCAGTTGAAGAGATGTGTTCGTAAACGGTTTGGGAGAAAATGAAGAAGGACGAGAGAAGAACAGTGAATGAGGTAAGGAGG
>QYQI01000098.1 GCA_007280825.1 Ignavibacteriales bacterium
AAAACGGCATTAGAAAATTCTTCCGGCTTTTCAATCTGAAGCATGTGTCCGCAATTATCAATCTCATAAAGCTTGCAGTTTGGAATTTGTTTCGCACCCCACTGAAACACATCAGCAGTAAATCCCGGATTTAGATATGGATTTGGAATCAATCCGTCATATTTTCCATGCACAATTAATGTGGGTACAGAAATATTTTTAATCTTATCGAAGGTTGGTTCATCCAGCATAGCATTAACAGAGCGAACAACCGTGTAAGCAAATTCATCAAAGTCTTTTGCTTTGATCATTCTAACTCTTTCTTCAACCATCCATTCCCATTTGTCATTCCATGAATAAAAATTCATCGCCAAATTTCTTCTAATACCATCTTCGGTCGTTTTCTTCACTCCGGATTTTGTCATCACGCTTCTCAACCAATCGCCTTCACCTTGTTCAAATTCTTCTACCCCTGCTGGAGAAGCAAGAACGAGTTTCTCTAATCGCTCCGGATATTTCAACGAAAATGTAATTGCAATTTGTCCGCCCATTGAATGACCGACAAGAATAAATTTGTCCAATTTTAATTCATCCGCTAAACGTTTTATTTGATCGGCATAGAAAGTCATACTGTAAGGATAAGCTCCCTTCTGAGATTTACCATAACCGGGTAAATCAACTGCAATCACACGATAGTTTTTTGAAAGTTCAGGAATAGCATATCTCCAAAACCCTGCATTGCTTGCAAGTCCATGAACTAGTAAAATTGTTTTATCTCCATGACCAACATCAATAAAAGAAATAGAAGGATTATTTAAAACAGTTTTAGTAGGAAAGCCGTAATCAATATTCTGAAATTCTACCGGAGGAAGATTTGTGTAGAGAAAACCGGAACAGCCTCCAAGAAAGAATAGAGGTAACAATACAAATAGAAATAATTTTTTCATGGCTTTCTCCTAAAACATTAACCAGCTAAGTGAAGTAAAAATCACCCACGGATCTTTCGGATGCATTTTATTATATGTTGTTGACGGTGCGTTATAAAAATCACCTAACATTAGGTAGCCTGCACTTATTCCAACAGTCAGAAAAACTTTTATGTTGTACTTGAACTCTACGTTGACCTCGCTTCCGATATACGATGAGCCGCCAGTCGGTGTAACGTTTGACATTGCAGTAGCCAAACCAATTTTACCACTAAACTTGTTTGGAATAAAATCTTTCGTGACTGAGAAAAACCCTGCAGTAACACCAAGTCCCATATTCGATATATCATGAACGGCTGAATAATATCTGTTAACTACTTGCGGATCAGGAAAAAGAAGTAATGCTTTATGCGAACTGTAAATTCCTGTCGGTGAGCCCCATTCGTTTCCGGTTATAACACTGCTCAATGTTCCGTCTGCAGCACCATTTCCATCACCGGTTGTAAAAAGTCCTTCAAGAGTAATTTTATCGTTTGCGGTCATTCCATATTTATATGATAGCGATGCGTTTGCAGCAACGCCCAAAATATTTGCATAACTTTTTGATTCGTTTTTTGCAGAGACAGTATCAATTTTTCCGAAGTTAGACATTACGTATGCATCTGCCCACCATCGTCCTGCAAGAAAATCTCTATTATAAGCAGCATGAGTTCCAAGCCAGAAAATATCAGCTTCATAACGTTGAGTTGGGAAATTTACTCTGACCGCTCCGTTGTATTCTGCTAATCCACTATTTAATCCTTGACCCAATACTGAAATACCACCGGCATTTTTTCCTCTATCCCATACATACCAAGCATCTACACCAAGTTCCAGTAATGGATCAACTCTTGATTCAAGATCGAACATCCAGAGTGTAACATCGTCATTTTCTTGAATGATATTTTCATAGAGTTGGTAATAGCCAAAACGTGATTGCGTTGTTGAGTTTAAATTTGCAAACATACTTATACCGACACCTTGTGTACCCCAATAACTCAATTTAAAACTGCTGGTTTGAGCGGTACTGACTGCAGTTTGATTTGGATCTCTAACATTGTCGAAAATTCTTTGAAGTCCTACAACAACATTCCAGTTGGCATCTCTCGGTCTAATGTCCACGTTAGCAAGAAGAGTTTGTAAGTTTACCTGTCCTGCATTAATTCCACCGCCTTGATTACCGCCAACACCATATGCCGCATCACCCCAGGTCATATCAATTTTGAACAAACTCCTAAACGTTGCAACTCCATCTAATATAGATGGAGTATAGATGAACATTGGAACAAATCTTTGTTCGAAGTACGAAGAAGTTTTTTCACTTGTGTTTGTTGTATTTGGCCCAAACAGTCTTCCAATTATTTGTCCTCTGAGAAGTTCGTTTGTCGGGGCAATGTCTGAAGCTGTTCCTCTTGAGAACCAGTAACCAATAAATTTAAACTCGGGAGTTTTTTGATCTGGAATTCTTTTAAGTTCTTCTTGTGTGCTTTGCGCAATCAACAATGATGCAATACCAAACCACACCAGAATGAATCTCGTAAATATTTTTTTCATGTTGTACTCCAATTGAAATTGGAAAACTGCCGGAACATTTTTTCAAAGCCCCGGCAATTTTTGAAAGCTATTGTTTTACATATTTTTGAACATAGATTGCATATTTTGTTCCTGCAATCGTAGTACTTCCAAATCCACCAACAGCAGTCGGTGCAGAAACGCCTGATAATGCCGGAGTTGTTTGAATGACTTCATAAGTCATTTTTGTTCCGCTAATTGCGTAAATACCGGTTGCTGTTACAGAAGATGGAGAACTTTGATTAGCAACAATATTATAAATTGTTGCACCCTGAGTGCCATAGGTAGCACTTGCATCCGTACTTGTAGATACTGGATTTGTATAAGTGCCTGTTAAAGTTGTATTAACATTACTCTTATCAGTTTGTACAACTGTATAGGAATAGTTCGCATTGAATGTAGCGACAATCTTAGAAATGTTGAATGGCGCTACACCTAAACCGTATGCAACATTGGCACCTTCAGAAACCCAAACTCCAACAATGGGATCTACAACAACAGGTGATGTAGTTGTGTCGTCTTTTTTGCATGACGTGAAAATTAATGATCCGGCAACTACTACTAATAATAATAACTTCTTCATACTACCTCCTTTAGTGATTTGTGATTTTATTTTCGTGAAATGCGAGTAATTTTTTCTTATCTGTTTTGCCTGCATCGTTTTTAGGAATTGATTGAATAATCTCAAAATATTTTGGTGTTTTATATTTGGCTAATTTCCCTTTGCAATATTCTTGCAGATTATCTGAAGAAATTTTTTCTCCACCTTTTACAACAATAAACGCTTTGCCTACCTCTCCCCACTTTTCATCAGGAACTCCAATAACCGCAGCTTCTTTAATTGCCGCGTTTGACAGTAAGAATTTTTCAATCTCAGCGGGGAAAACATTTTCTCCACCGCTGATGAACATATTTTTCTTTCTATCAACTACAAAAAAATATCCTTCATCATCTTTCATCACCATATCTCCAGTATGAAACCAGCCATCAGTTATAGATTTAGCTGTCTCTTCAGAATTGCGCCAGTAACCGGGCATAACAGCTGGAGATTTTAGCCAAAGCTCACCGACTTCATTTGCACCGAGTTCGGCTTCGTTATCGTCAACAATTTTTACATCGAAATAAAAATTTGGAAATCCGATTGAACCCTTTTTACGAATTGCATCATCTTGATGTAGAGAGAAAACATTCGGTCCAACTTCGGTTAAGCCGTAGCCTTGACGAATATAAACTCCCTTCTCATGCCAAATATTAATAAGAGGAATCGGCATAGGTGCGCCACCAACAATAGCATAACGTACAGATGATAGATCAACTTTTTTGAAGATCGGGGAATCAGACATCATTTGTAACATCGTTGGAACACCAAACAAAATTGTTGCCCGTTCTTTTTCCATTAATTGAAGAATTAAATCAGGATCAAATTTTGTGAGAAGTGTGTGCGAAGCGCCATGATGAAGAAACGGAGTGAACAAAACATTCCAACCACCGGTATGAAAAAACGGTGCAAAACTTTGTGTGTGATCTTCAGTAGTAAGGTCTAGTCTTAATGCTGTATTGATCGAATTCCAAAAAAGCATTCGGTGATTTATTATCGCTCCTTTAGATAATCCCGTAGTGCCGGCAGTATATAAAATCATTACTGGATCTTCTTGATCAATCTGAGTGATTGGTGGTTTGTGATTTGTGATTGGTTCAGTTAAAAATGGAGTTATCTCTTGAACCGTTTTCTTGATTGGAATTTTTGATAACGTTTCTAACTTCTCAACTTCTTTTTGATATTCACTTTCGTAAACGAATAGCCGAGGTTCAGCATCGTGAATCAACACATCAAGTTCACGCGGAGTTAATCTAAAATTTAGCGGGACAAGAATAGCACCTGCTTTGATACACGCGAGAAATATCAAAACATATTCTGCCCTATTCTTAGAATAGACTGCTACCCTTTCACCTTTTTTAATCTTCAGTTCATCAACAAAATAGTTTGCGAGTTAATTAGCACGGTGATTGAAATCTGAATAAGTCCATTCCATCTTTGTATCGTGCTCGCGAAGGAACATTCTATTAGGAGTATATTTTGCCCACTTGGCTAACCAATCAAAATGATTCACTTCTGTTTCTCCAATGATCTGCTTCCAAGAAATAAAATTATACCGGCGATAAAACAAGCAATGGGACTTACCAATAAAGTTTGCCTCATTACTTCGGGATATTGTGCAACATTGAAAATATCATTCAGCTTTCCATACAGGGGCGGGCCAAGTCCGTAACCGATTGCATTTACAATAAAAAAGTATAAACCAATTGCGAGACCACGCAGATGAGGACCAGCAATATCGTTAACATCTGCAGCAGCCGGTCCGAGCCATGAAAGAGCTAAACCTAATAGTACTGCAATCAAAAAGAATTGAAGTGTTACACTTCCGCTATTCAAAATCCACAACCAAATTGGAATGCATAGAAATGCCAACAAACTTGTAAAACGTAATCTTCCGCCCGGTCCTTTAAGTCGGAATTTATCTGCAGCCCATCCGCTTAAAATAGTTCCGGGTAATCCGCCAATTAAAGTTCCAAGACCGATCCACAAACCAATTTTAGCAATACTTAAGTTTTGTGTCCGCACAAAAAAAGTAGGAAGCCACATAGAAACACTATTAGCAGCTACAGCGAAAAAAGCATAACCAAATAAAATGTATCTGAGAGGTGCATTCTTCAGTAATAATCTCCAATCTCTTTTCTCAATTGATGCGGCTGAATCTCGAATTCCTCTCTGCGGTTCTTTTAAAAACAAAACTACAATTACTAAAACTAATCCCGGAAACCCGAGGAAATAAAATGCAAATCTCCAACTCATTGCATCGCTGATCCATCCGCCAAAGAAAAAAGCAACTCCAGTACCAATTGCAATTGCAGAAGAGAAAATCGCTTGAACAGTTGCTCTAATTTTAGAAGGGAAATAATCGCTTATCATAGATAATGCAGCCGGTCCCAAAGTAGCTTCCCCAATACCAACCATCATTCTGCAAATGAAGATCATCCAAAAGCTATTTGCAAACCCTGTTAGACCGGAAAAGATACTCCAGATTGTTAAACCGAATGCAATTAATTTTTTTCTGGAAACACGGTCTGCCATTCTTCCAAATGGTATTCCCATCAGTGTATAAAAGATTACAAATGAAGTTGATCCGAGAAGTGCAAGTTGAAAATCTGTAAACAACATTTCTTTTTTGATTGGTGCAAAGAGAAGATAAATTAGAACGCGGTCAACAAAATTCATTACATAAATTAAAGTAAGTAATGCAAGAGCATACCAGGAGTAAGCTGGAATTTTGTTTACATCGCTGTTTGTTTTTGTATCGTTCATATCTTTTCTTTATTATAATCTAAAAATCGCACTTGCAAATGCGAGTCCGCCGCCGGAACCAATAAACGCAACAACATCGCCTTCTTTTAATTTCCCTTTTTGTTCAGCATCATCAAGAGCCATTGGAATACAGGCAGAGCCGGTATAACCGTAATGATCCATAATTGTATGCGCCCGCTCGTGTTCAATTCCCAAGTTGTCTAGAGTTTCATGAATACTATTAATATTCAGTTGCGTAAAAAAGTAATGATCAATTTTTTCTGGTGTAAGATTTAATCGCTGAGTAATCTCTCTGATCATTTTTGTCCACATAACTGGATTTATTTCTTTAGGAAATTTCCGAGCGAATTTTAGTAATTGCCCTTTCTGTTCAAGAACTTCTTTTGTTGTTGGCTGGAAAGTACCTCCAGCATAAATTCCCATCCAATCATGATATTGACCTTCTGTATAAAGTTTGCTGGCTAAAAATCCGCGTTGAGAATTATTAGTTGGTGAAACAACAACTGCACCTGCTCCATCAGCAAAAAGCGTAACTGTTTTTTTGTCTGTCATGTCAAGATACTTGCTCATAGCATAAGCGCCTATAACAAGAATGTTATTGTAGCTTTCATCTGAACGAATATATTTTGATGCAACATCAAGCGCGGTTACAAAACCGGAACATGCTGTATTGATATCAAAAGTTCCAGCATTCTTTGCGCCAAGTTTATATTGAACAACTGAAGCAGTTGATGGTGAAATGTATTCTGGTGTATCGGTTGATACTATTATTAAGTCAATTTCTTCGGGATTTAGTTTTGCATTTACCAAAGCTCTGTTAGCCGCTTGTACACATAAAAAACTTGTGGACTCATTTTCATTACACCAATGTCGTTCGTGTATATTAAGATTCTCAACAAGCCAAGTATCAACATCTTCACCCAGCAACTCATTGAAATACTTATTAGGCAACACACGGTCAGGTGCAAACGATCCGGTAGATTTAATGTATGCGTTTCTCATTTTTATCTTTAATTGGATTATTCTTTCAATTATTTATGTTATCACTCCGCCATCAACACTAAGGACAGTTCCGTTTATGAACGAGGCTTCATCACTTGCTAAAAAACAATATGCGTTTGCTATGTCTTCCGGTTTACCTAATCGCCCAAGCGGTGTTTTTTCTTTCATCATTGTAACTACTTTTTCAGGCATTGATGCAACCATTTCAGTAGCAATAAAACCCGGTGCAATAGCGTTAACGTTGATTCCTTTGCGTCCAAGTTCACGCGCCCAAACTTTTGTCATTCCAATAACACCGGCTTTTGTTGCCACATAATTTGTCTGTCCAAAATTTCCGTATAAACCAACAACAGAAGTAGCGTTAATTATTCTTCCGTATTGCTTTTCAATCATGTAGGGTGCAACGGCTTTTGTACAATTAAAAACACCAGTAAGGTTTACATCAATTACTTGTTGCCATTGTTCATGTGTCATTTTAACAAGAGTACCATCGCGTAAAATTCCAGCATTGTTCACAAGTATATCAATTTTACCAAATTCATTTATAATTTGGAGTATTGCTTTCTCTACTTCTTGAAAATCAGCAACATTTACTTTCATAAATTTTATGGTAACTTTTTGAAGTCTTAAATCATCTGATAATTTATTCCCTTTGGTTTCATCAACATCCCAAACGATAATAGTAGCGCCTTCAGCGGCAAATTTTTCTACAGTTGCTTTGCCGATGCCTTGTGCACCACCCGTAACAATCGCTACTTTATTTTCTAATCTTTTCATTTATCTTCTCTTGTTTTGAACGTTTCAAATTTATCAAACGATAATTTCAACAAAATGAGAAAGCAGGATTTCTTGCTTTCTCACAATTCTATTTATAAAGTTTGTCTCTTTCTTTAGCCCATTCTTTTAAAAAGTTCTCATGATGTTTTTCCATTATCTCATAGAACTTTTCCATCTCGATCAACCGCATTTTTAGTGTTCCCAGATTGGAGTTTTTTTCTTTGCCAACAATATTCTTCAATTGTTTTGCAAGACGTGTATTGCTTTTCACTAACTCTAAATTATTACGATAAGCATTTTCGAAGATTTCCGGATTGATTTCGTAAAAGTCTTTTCTACTCGTTGGTTGCCAAACACGACGTATCAAGTTTCTATCTCTAAGACGGCGCATTATTTGGCTAACAGGACCTTTACTGCGATGGAGAGATTTTGCAATCTCTTCGAGCGAGATCGGCACAGAAGAATGAATCAATAGAGCAACTATGTGTCCCATAAGTTTACTTAAACCAAAGGCACGGTAAGCAACACCAAAATTTTTAATTACTTCATGCTTTATTTTTTCTTCGAAATTCATAATTACTCGTAACGTTTTACAATCACAGCGGATGCTTCACCGCCACCGATACAGAGTGAAGCAAGACCATATTTAGAATTTCTCTTCTTCATTTCGTACAGAAGTGTTGTCATAATTCTTGCACCGCTTGCGCCAATCGGGTGACCCAATGCAATTGCACCGCCATTAACATTTACATTATCAGAAGATAATCCCAATAATTTACTAACTGCTAATGATACAACAGCGAACGCCTCGTTTATTTCGAATAGGTTAATGTCGGTAATTTTCATTTTTGCTTTGGTCAAAACTTTATTGATCGCATCAGCCGGAGCTGTGGTAAATTCAATAGGCAATCTTGCCGCTGAACTCTGAGCAACTATTTCGACTAAAGGTATGTATCCAAGTTCTTTTGCTTTTTCTTCACTCATAATTAATAAAGCCGCGGCACCGTCATTTAATTTCGATGCATTGGCTGCAGTAACCACTCCGTTTTTATCAAACGCAGGACGTAGTGAAGATATTTTTTCAAAGTTTACTTTTTCAGGTTCTTCATCTTTTGTTGCAACAGTTTCTCCGGTCCTCGATTTTATTTTTACACCAACAATTTCATCATTAAACTTTCCTTCTTTCTGAGCATTGATTGCACGCTTGTAGGAGAGAACAGCAAATTCATCCAATTGTTCTCGTGTAAAGTTGAAATCTTTTGCACAAGCTTCAGCACAATTACCCATATGAATATTGTTATAGACATCAGTAAGCCCATCAACAAGAATCGAATCATAAATTGAAGAATTACCTAAGCGGTAACCGTTGCGAGCATTTTGTAAAATGTATGGTGCGTTTGACATACTTTCTTGTCCACCGGCGATAATTACATTTGCATCTCCACAAATAATTGCTTGATGAGCAAGCATAATAGCTTTCAATCCGCTGCCGCACATTTTATTTATTGTTAAACATTCTGTTTTTTCAGGAAGCCCTGCAAACAATGCCGCTTGGCGTGCAGGCGCTTGTCCTAATCCGGCGGCTAAAACATTGCCAAAAATTACTTCATCAATTTTTGACACTTCAATTTTTGATTCTTCGATAAGAGATTTTATAACAATACTGCCTAACTGCGGCGCACTAAAACTGCTTAACAAGCCGTTAAAAGATCCGATCGGCGTTCTTTTGGCGTGTGTGATTACAACCTTTTTCATTTAATTCCTTTAAAATCTGTTTTATATTTTTGAAACGTTTCAAACAATAGTAACATAACAATTAGTTCTATTTAAGTAAAGAATATTTTTCATTAAATATTATTTTTATTTAAAAGG
>QYQI01000085.1 GCA_007280825.1 Ignavibacteriales bacterium
GAACTAAAATAATTTACATTTTGATTCTCTTACACCACTAATCGGTTGATTACTCTCAAGTGTGTTTAAATTAATTATACTCTATCAAAAAATCAATCATTACATCCTTTTAGCTTTATAAAACTTTGAGAGGTTTTAGATTTTGTTCTTTCCATGTTCTTTTATATTAAAAACATAATTTATGAGGAACAAACAACAAATCACTACTTTCCTTTAGCTCTTTCAACGATCGGTCTTTTTCCTTTATCCTTAGAATTGAGCTTGCTCAAAATAATTTCGGATTCTTTTGGCGGTACGTTAAAGAATGAAAACGCATCCGATATTTGAATACCTGTAACTAATTCAGAACTAACATTGGCTTTTTTCTTGAGCATCAGTAATAATTCTTTTGGATTAAGATCATCTTTCTTGCCTAAAGCAAGAAACATTCTAGATTTACCTTTATCAGAGCTGAATTTTCCTTTTCTTTCAAAACGATTTTCTTTTGAATCACCTCTTTCATTTCCTTTTTTACGATCATCCCTTCGTGAATATTCTTTTCTTCCCATCGGTCTATCATCTCTTGAATCTAGCGATCTTTTTCTTTCGAAGAGGTCGTGGATCTTTGCATAATTTTCTTCTTCGAGTTCATTCTGATATGTGTATTTTATCAAAGCTGCAACAACATCTTCCGGATTGTGATTCTTGATCATCTCTTTTGCCAGAGATATGTAGTTATGCGCCAATCCTACTTCCATCATTGATTTCAATTGAGCAGCAATTTTTTCTTTCTTAAAATTGATAACATCGTTAATTTGAGGAATTCTTTCTTTGCGTATCTCGGTTTGTGTAAAGTTTTTTATAAACATTAATTTGCGGTATTCTTCCGGAGTGATAAAAGTTACAGCTGTTCCTTCTTTACCGGCACGTCCCGTTCTGCCGATACGATGAAGATATGCTTCCGGATCTTGCGGTAATGCAAAATTAATTACATGAGTTAGTTCCTCAATATCAAGACCGCGCGCTGCAACGTCAGTAGCGATCAATACATTAATTTTTTTATTTCTGAATTTTGTTAATATCCTTTCGCGAACATTTTGGGTAATATCACCATGCAAACCTTCCGTATCATAACCCCGGTCATTCAGTTTAGAAGTAACATTATCAACATCATGTTTTGTACGGCAGAAAACCAATCCGTAAAATTCAGTTGTAGTATCGATTATACGGCAGAGCGCATCTATTTTATCGGATTCTTTTACTTCATAGTAGATTTGATCAGTGAGCTGAATTGTTTCTCCTGAATGTTTTGTGCGGATGATCTCGCGCTTGCCCATATACTTCTTAGCAAGTGTTGCAATTCTTTCAGGCATAGTAGCCGAGAAAAGTAGTGTTCTTCTATTCGGATTTGTTCTTGAAAGAATATCTTCTATATCTTCGACAAAACCCATGTTCAGCATTTCATCTGCTTCATCAAGAACAGCGAATGATATTTCCGAAAGTGACATACTTTTTTTATTGAGTAGATCAATCATTCTACCGGGAGTTCCTACTACAACATCCACACCTTTCTTCAATCTTCTAAGTTGAGTATCGTAAGATTGCCCGCCATATATTGGAGCGGCATGAATATTTTTATTTCCGCGAAGAGAATTAAATTCTTCGGCAACTTGTATAGCCAGTTCACGAGTCGGAACAAGAACTAACGCCTGAAGGTGACCTGCACGCGGTACGAGCAATTGTATAATCGGAAGAGCAAAAGCCGCAGTTTTACCTGTTCCTGTCTGGGCTTGTCCTATTAAATCAATCTTGTTTTCTAATATAAGCGGGATAATTTTTTTCTGGATTTCTGTCGGTTCTTCAAATCCTTTTGAATGGATTGCATGAAGTGTTTCATCGGAAAGTCCAAGATCCTTGAAGCCATTGTTAAGCATATTTTGTTATTCCTAAACATTTATAATTATTCTAATACCAATATACGGTTATAAATAAAATCAAATGAAAATGTTTTTTAGCTGTTCACTGTTCGGTTTGCCCGGCAACTTTCTCTAATCTTAATGGAATACTTGTATAGACAAACACTTTGTACGGGGTCACAATCTAAAGCAGGATTAAATCCGGATTCGAGATAATGATACTGCATAATTTCAAAAACTAATATATTTAGTTAAGAGTTTTAAAACTTTGAAGTGTCTTCATATAATTTGCTCTTTCAAAAGCGGCAGGTTGTGCAATTTTCTTTTGACTCATACTTCCCTTCATCATATCAATAGAAGAATATTCTTTTTCTTCCATCCATTTTTTCATTCCGTCTAAAATTTGTGCGATACGTCCAACCCCATTAAGTAAAAGTTCAGAAGCCATCATTGCAACATCGCCTCCGGCCATCATAATTTTTAATACATCAGTATAATTATGAATTCCGCTTGTAGCTCCCAAACTTGCTTTTATATTACCGTGGAGAATTGCAATCCATCTTAATGGAAGTCGCATTTCCCAATTTGTACTAAGTAAAAGATTCGGGACAACTTCAAGTTTATCAAGATCAAAATCGGGTTGATAAAATCTGTTGAAGAGTACAAGAGCATCGGCTCCGGCATGATCTAGTTTACGCGCCATGTTTGACATCGAAGTAAAGAATGGACTTAATTTTATTGCAACAGGAATCTTCACATTCTTTTTTACTTCTTTCAACACATCCACGTACATATTCTCAACTTCTGAACCAACTATATTCTGATTTGCAGCAATGTAATAGACATTAAGTTCAAGAGCATCGGCGCCTGCTTGCTCAATGTTCTGTGCATACTTAATCCATCCGCCGGTACTAACACCGTTCAAACTTCCAATGATCGGAATATCTACAGCTTTCTTTAAGTTGGCGATATGATCTAAATACTGATCAGGACCGAGATGAAATTTTTCCTGTGCTGGGAAATAACTAAGTGCTTCAGCAAAACTATCAGTTCCAACAGAGAGATAATGATCAAGTTCACCGGATTCATGCGAGATCTGTTCTTCGAATAAAGAATATACAACAACGGCAGCAGCTCCGGCATCTTCCATTGCTTTTACAGTATCAATACTTTCTGATAGCGGAGAAGCAGAAGGAACGATCGGGTTCTTTAATTTCAATCCCATGTATTTTGTTGTCAGATCCATTTTTACTCCTCAAATATTTTTTAGAATATTCAGACACCTTTCCCGATTATCATCAGGCTCGGAGTGACTTCGTCAGTTTTTAGTTTCCTCTTTTCCGCTACCGTCTTTGCCGGCTTCGAACGAAGACATCTGTTCGTAGAATTTCCATTTCTTCAATACTTCTTCCTGAGCTTTTACTAATAATTCTTTCGCTTCGGTCGGATGAGATTTAGTTAGCATCTTGTACCTGTTCTCTTTGTAGATATAATCTTCGAGTTTGATCTTCGGAGCTTTTGAATCTAATTTAAGCGAATTCTTTCCTTCAATAAAATTTTCTGGATTGTATCTGAACAACGGCCAGTAACCGCTATCAACTGCTGCTTTCTGACTCTCCATCCCTTTAGCCATATTTATTCCATGAGCTATGCAATGGCTGTATGCAATGATTAATGATGGACCGTTGTAAGCTTCGGCTTCAATGAAAGCACGTAAAGTTTGAACATCATTAGCACCCATTGCAACTTTTGCAACGTAAACATTTCCATAAATCATTGCCATCATCGCCAGATCTTTCTTAGCATTTGGTTTACCAGCTGCGGCAAATTTTGCAACTGCACCCATTCCAGTAGCTTTTGACATTTGTCCACCGGTGTTAGAGTAAACTTCTGTATCAAGAACTAAAATGTTTACGTTCTTTCCGGAAGCAATAACGTGATCGAGTCCGCCGTAACCGATATCGTAAGCCCACCCGTCGCCGCCGATAATCCAAACAGATTTTTTTACTAAGTAATCTGCAACTTCCAATAATTTTTCTGAGTCTTTAGATTTTATTTTTTCAAGTTTCTTTTTGAGCTCTGTTACTCTTTCTCTCTGTTCATAAATTCCGGCTTCGTCTTTTTGATCTGCATGAAGAATTGCATTTGATAATTCATTCCCAATTTGATCTTTTAATTTTAAGATCAGTTCAATTGCAAACTCATTTTGTTTATCAATCGAGAGGCGCATTCCCATTCCGAACTCAGCATTATCTTCGAACAGCGAATTTGCCCAAGCCGGTCCTCTTCCTTCATTATTTTTTGCCCAAGGAGTTGTCGGCAAATTCCCACCGTAAATTGATGAACATCCGGTTGCATTTGCAATTATCGAACGATCGCCGAATAACTGAGATACTAATTTTACATACGGAGTTTCGCCGCATCCAGAGCAAGCACCGGAGAATTCAAATAACGGCTGCTGTAATTGCTGTGCTTTAATAACTCCTGTGTTGATAAGTCTTCTGTCAAGTTCAGGCAACGTCAAGAAGAAATCCCAATTAGCTCTCTCTTGTTCTCTAATCGGAATTTGAGGAGTCATGTTAAGCGCTTTGAGACGCGTTTCTTTTTTATTTTTTGCCGGACAAACTTCTACACACATTTCGCAGCCGGTACAATCTTCAACGGCAACTTGAATTGTGTAAGCATAACCATCGGGGAATTCTTTTCCTTTTGCATCCATCATTTTAAAAGTGGACGGGGCTACATTCAAATATTTTTTGTCGTAAGATTTAATTCTGATACAAGCATGAGGACAAACCATAGCACATTTGCCGCATTGGATACACCATTCGGAATCCCATGAAGGAACATCGAGTGCGATATTCCTTTTTTCCCATTGTGTTGTTGCAGAAGGAAATGTTCCGTCAATCGGCATTTCACTAACTTTTACATTATCACCTTTGCCTTCCATCATTTTGCCGAGAACATTGCGTACATAATCCGGTGCTTTATCAGAAACGATTGAAGGAATTTCGATCTTGCTTGTTACTTTTGATGGGACATCAATCTTAAATAAATTTTCAAGAGTTTGATCAACAGCTTCAAAATTTTTCTTTACAATTTCCTCGCCTTTGGCACCGTAAGTTTTCTGAATTGATTTCTTAATCTGTTCTATCGCTTCCACTTTAGGAAGTATTCCAGAAATAGCAAAGAAGCATGTCTGCATGATCGTATTAACTCTGCTTCCCATACCGGTTTTATTAGCAACAGCATATCCATCAATCAAATAAAAATTTAATTTTTTATCTATGATCTGCTGCTGAATTCTGATTGGAAGATTATCCCAAGTCTCATCTTTACTGAATGGACTATTTAATAAAAATGTTCCGCCGTTTTCAATATTTCCAAGTACGTCAAATTTTTCTAGAAGTCCGAAAGTATGACAGCCGACAAATTTTGCAGTTTGAATTAAATATGTTGAACGGATCGGTTTCTTACCAAATCTTAAATGCGATACGGTTGTGGAGCCGGATTTTTTAGAATCATATACGAAATAACCTTGTGCATAATTTTCAGTTTCTTCACCAATGATCTTTATTGAGTTTTTATTCGCGCCGACTGTTCCATCAGCACCTAATCCATAGAACAAACACCGAACTACTTCATCACCTTCGATCATAAAGTTTTCATCGCAATCAAGACTTGTGAATGTTACATCATCATTTATTCCAACAGTGAAATGATTTTTCGGCTCCGGTTTTTTCATATTATCGAAAACTGCTTTTACCATTGCCGGAGTAAATTCTTTTGAAGATAAACCATAACGTCCACCTACGATTTTCGGCATCTTTGCAAACGGAGGATTGTTTGAACTCATTGCCTCTGAAATTGCAGTCACAATATCAAGGTATAATGGTTCGCCAAGCGAGCCCGGTTCTTTTGTTCTATCAAGTACGGAAATGTTTTCAACTGTTTTTGGAATTGCAGTAAGTAAATGTTTTGCAGAGAATGGTCTATATAATCTTACTTTTATTATACCGACCTTTTCTTCCATTCTTTGTGATAAATAATCAACTGTCTCCTCTGCTGCTTCAGCTCCGGATCCCATCAAAATAATAACACGCTTAGCATCCGGTGCACCGTAATAATCGAACAAGTGATATTGACGACCTGTAACCAATGCAAATTTATCCATCGCTTTTTGAACAATCTCAGGACACTCGTCGTAGAATTTATTTACCGTTTCTCTTCCTTGGAAATAAACATCAGGATTCTGTGCTGTTCCTCTTATGAAAGGATTTTCCGGCTTCAAAGCTCTCTGCCGAAACTCTTTTATTTTTTCATCATCAATCATAGCACGAATATCTTCATCTGTTAACTCTTCCATCTTAACAACTTCGGCTGATGTTCTAAATCCATCAAAGAAATGAATGAATGGAATTCTTGATCCTAAAGTTGCTCTGTGAACTATTGCAGCAGTATCCATAACTTCTTGAACTGAATTCGAACATATCAAACCAAATCCGGTTTGGCGTGTTGCCATGACATCACTATGATCGCCGAAAATTGATAAAGCCGCGGCAGCAATCGAACGAGCGCTAACATGAAAAACGGCAGGAGTTAATTCACCGGCAATTTTATACATATTTGGAATCATCAGAAATAATCCTTGAGAAGCTGTAAATGTTGTAGTAAGAGCACCGCTTTGCAAAGAACCATGCACGGCTCCGGCAGCACCGCCTTCACTTTGCATCTCTGTAACGCTTGGAACTGTTCCCCAAATATTTTTTATTTTTTTAGCCGACCACACATCAGATAACTCACCCATTGTTGAAGATGGTGTTATCGGATAAATAGCAATAACTTCGCTAACACGGTACGCAACGTGAGCGGCAGCTTCATTTCCATCAATCGTAATTTTCCTTCTTCCCATTTAATCCTCAATAATTTATATAATTATTTTTTTTCGATTTTAACTTGTTACGAAATTCAAATATCTTGCCATCAAGAAGAGTTTATAATCTTTCTTTTTTGTCTAATTTCTCAAGATTCTGTAAAAATTTTAAGGAAAGCTTCTTTGTTTTAGAAATTATCCTACCATCAATCTTGTTTTTAAGAAAACTTTTAAAAAAGGCGATTGAATAATAGAAATTAATGGAGTTAAAATAAAGACGATGAGGTCGAAAAATGGATGGGAATAAAAAAAGTTTTGCAATTTTTGTAATCAATAAACTATAGTCAGTATGTTACAACTATTTAGCTAAATCCTAAAATTAGCTCAAAGGATAATATGGAGTTTCTATCGTAACAATCTATTACTTAATATTTCTTGGATATTTCTTCTGCCGTCAATTACAGAATGAATATATATTGAATCGTGTTCGATTTCGTAAATGATTCGGTAAGGTTTATAATGTATTTCTAAATAATTTTTTATTCCGGTAGGTCTTAATTCAAATGGAATGTGCCCCCTTTCCGGAAATTTTTCAAGTTTGTAGAAGGTTTCTTCTAATAATGCATCTATAAGTTTATTTGCAGATTGAATGCTATCGTTTATTGCAATGTAAACGAATATTTCTTTTAGATCATGTTTAGCTTGAGGATCAATAATAACTTTGTACTTCATTATCACTTAAAATTTCTTAACTCATTACGTAGGTCAGAGAATGTTTCTTTAATTCCTTTAGCTGCTCTACTTTTATTACGAGTCATAGCAATTAATTTTAGCAAAGTTAAAGTTTCTTGCGTCTTTTCATAAATTTTTATGTCTTGTACAATCACTTTTGCTTCTCCATTTTGTGTAATAACAAAAGTTTTTTGATTTTTATTAATATCCTCTATCAAATTAGCAGCATTCGCTTTGAGATAACTTATTGATTTTACCGATTCACTTAATTTCATTCTGTAACCTATTTTTAGACCAAATTTAGTCTATCACAAGAATATTTGCAAGTTATTTTTTATCCATATACTTTCAATTTTTCAAGTTTTATTTGCCCCTCATTTTTTATGATCTAATGACTATTTTTTTTACAAAGTAAGTTCAAGCTGCATTTCAGTGTTGCTAAATTTTTGTTCATGTTCTAAAAGCCATTTCTTCCGCCACAATCCGCCACCATAGCCAGTTAGACTTCCATCGCTTCCAATTACACGATGGCAAGGAATGATGATCGAAATTTTATTTTGTCCGTTAGCATTTGCAACTGCTCGAATTGCTTTTTGATCACCAAGTATTTTTGTGATCTCCATATATGATCTAGTTTCACCGTAAGGTATTTTTAATAATTCATCCCAAACCCTTTTTTGGAAATCTGTTCCTTCTGGTTGAATATTTAGTCCAAATATTTTCCTCTTACCTTTGAAATATTCATCAAGCTGTTCTACATATTTTTCAATATATGGATTCGATTTCACATCGGGATTAAATTCTTCATCTATAAAGAACAATGATGTAATTGAGTTTTCCGTCCCGCCTATCTCAATTAATCCAATCGGAGACTTGTAAAATGTCTTATAATTCATAACCTGACAAAATAAATGATCACCTACGATTCAACCTATTAAGCAGAGGAAGAAATGTCAAGCGAAATAATTTGTGAATTATTAAATGCAGTTAGAAATGAAATCATGTAAAGAGAGTTTTTAATACTTCCATTAATTTATCTCTTAATAATGGTTTAGAAACAAAATCATTGAATCCGGCTGCAATAAAACTATCGCGAGCACCGGGTAATAGATATGCGGTCGATGCAATGACCGGAACATTTTTATAACCGGGCATCTTCTGAATAATTCTTAATGCATCTAGTCCGTTATACTCTCCTTGTAAATTAATATCCATTACAAGGAAATCGAATTTTTTTGTTTTGAGAAGAGGCAATGCACTTTCAAAACTTGGAGCGAATTCAATATTCTTAAGGTCTTTCATCTGACTCTTAAACAGCATTTGTGAATCAACTTGATCTTCAAAGTAGAGACATGTAAGCTGTGTGAGATCTAACGGTTTCTTCTCTATTGAGACTGAAGACGGAGTAGAAACTTTTTCTGGTTGTTTGCTGCTAACTTTTTGTTGAGGAACAGTTTCCACTTCTAATTTTTTCGTATCATTAATAACTAACTTAAGCGGTATTACCAATGCAAATCCAATCGGATCAGCATCTTTAGTAATCGTTTCTTTCCTAATTGATAATAAATCAATCAATTTTTTGGCGAGTTTAACAGAGAATCGTGAGAAGCCGTAATTTCTTCTGGTCATATTCTCTTCATCCGCGAAAATATCATTAAATGCTTTTAACAAGTAAGGAGTAATTGTTTCAGAAGTATCCTTAATGCTGACTGCGCAGTAATTATCCTGATAAACAGAAGCCGAAAGAAATATTTTGTCTTCTTTGGTAATCTGGATTGCAAATTTGATAAATAAGCTTAGTAATGAAACGATCTTCTGCCGATCTGTTTCGATTTCCAATGCAGAAGAAATCTTGCCATATGAAAGTTCAACTTTTTTATCTTCAGCGGTTTTCTTAGTATTCTCTTTAAGTTCATTTAACATATCTACGAACTTGATATGTTCGGACTTAAGTTTTACAACTTTCTGTTCAAGTGTTGAGTATTCAACGGCGTTATCCATAATCTGAAGAAGTAATTTTTGATTTTGTTTTATAATATCAACAGCTTCTTTTTGTTCTTCATTTGGTTTTTGAATGCTTTCTCCGAGCTCTTGTGTAAAACCGAGTATCACATTAATTGGTGTTAGAAGCTCATGAAAAACATTTGAAAGAAACGGAGGATCAATCTTCTCGATGGAATCTTCTTGGGTTTTCTTTACATCTTTAGTTATAACTGGTTCATCAATCGGTTTGATAACCCAACAGAATGAATCTATATCGCCGCTGAAATTTTTTATAGGTGTTGCAATCGAATTAGTCTTAACAAATATTCCGGAAGGTTTTTTTATTTCAACATCTAAAATGGTCGGTTTCAGAATTCCAGAATGAAAAATATTTTTATTTATCTTAGCACGATCATCATCTGCGACGAGAGAAATAAAAGGACGTGTCTCCAAATCTTTTTTTGAGTAGCCAAAGCGTTTTGATACCGGTTCATTAATTTCAGTAATAAAACCATCTTTGTCAGTTATAATTACCGGATCGCTTGTATTATCAAATGCTGATTCTAAAATCTGAGTTCTTTTTTTAGACTCTGCTTGTTCGGAAACATTCCTTACAAGATTTAGATGTGATTTCTTCCCTCTAAACTCAATTGAAGATCTTCTTAATTCAACCAAAACAGAAGTGCCGTCATTCTTCTTATGTCTCCACGGTCCGCTGTAACTTCCCTGAACAATTTTACTATCACCGGTTTGAATCAATGTTTGGATATCTTCGGGAGCGTAAAGATCTGTCAGATCCATATTTAAAAAATCGTTTCGTTTATAACCATATAATTTTAATGCTGCATCGTTCACATCAAGAAATTTTAAATTCTCTATATCATAGATAAACATGGCTTCTGGTAAATGTTCAATTAATGCTTCGTACATTTTTGCTTTTGTTTCTATCTGTTGATCCGCATCCAGTTTTTGAGTTATAATAATCTGCGTCCCGTAAAATTCACCGTTCAGATCAAATATTTTCTTAAAGCTTACTTCTGTATTAAGTTGAGCTTTTTCTACAAATAAGTAATTGGTTTTTACGTCCGGATGTCTATCT
Source organism: Ignavibacteriales bacterium (assembly GCA_007280825.1). Taxonomy (GTDB): domain Bacteria; phylum Bacteroidota; class Ignavibacteria; order Ignavibacteriales; family Melioribacteraceae; genus Fen-1258. The sequence continues at coordinate 10,583 of QYQI01000085.1, forward strand.
GCATTTTTCAGATAATTTTCGAATTGAGATATAAATCCCTTTTCAAATATTTTACTTAAATCCATCAGCGATAAATCTACTTTATCATTGAGGTTTAACAGACGGACAAACTCTTTGCTGTAAGATGTTATTTTAAAATTTTTGTCTATTAATAGAATAGCAACAGGCAAATCCTTAAATATAAAATTACCCGATTCAATTTTAGTCTCTTGAATGTGATGTTCTTTCTTTTGTGAAAATCCGATAATTGCAACAACGTTATTATCAAGATCGCATAAAGGAAATTCTACAATAGAAATATTTCTATTAGTACCGCTTGTAACGGGAGTAACAATGCCTTCAAATATTACTGAATTTGTAGAATCAATAATGTATGAATCAACTGTTTTATAAAGATTTACCAAATATTTCGGAAGGTAATCCTGTTCGTTTTTGTTTTCTAATTGATTGGACTTAAATCCTAACGAATCTGCGTATTTATCATTTACCAAAACTAATTTTCCGGATGACTCTTTAATCCAGAAATAACCATCAAGTTCATTTATATCTTTTTGAACTTTTGCTTTTTCAATAAATGAGAAAGGATAATTAAGCTTGATTTTATTTACGATCGAAACAATCCTTTTATCATAAGCGATCTTTTCGAGTTCCGAAGTAGATATCCAAAATTTTTGTGTCTCGGTTGTATTTTTGACAAATGATTCGTGATTAAGATTTATCAGGAAGTAAACATTATTTTCACTACGCAAAGGTGAGAATACAACTTCAAAATTATATTTAACTTTATCTATTTCAAGATCTATCATATCTCTTACGGGAGTATCATATTTTCTTACATCAATGAACATTCTTTGAAGTGTTAGTAATTTTACTTCATCAAAAAGTTCGAAGAAATTAGATTGCGGATTTATTGAAGGTAATATTTTTTTAAAATCATTACTGAAGGCAATAACTCGCCCTGTTTTATCAATAATTAAACTGGGAGATATATTAGGGCTATCTATCAGAGTTTTATATTTTGTTTCGCTGTTCATAATCATCAATTAAGGAAATCGGAGTATAGCTGAATATGGTGTATAAACTTTATTATCGAGCTTTTGCCTGACTCTATAGGAATATGTTTTACCGCTATTAATTGTTCGATCGATAAACTCAAAAACATCTGAAGCCGTACTCCCGATCTCTATAAATTGACCATCCGGTTCTACCTTTCTTTCAATCACCGTTCCTTTAGAAAGATTCTTACTGTTATCAGTCCACGTTAATTTTAGAGCGGGGCCCGACAAAGGAAAAGCGTTTAAATTTGTCGGAGGTAAAACGTCAGTGTAATAAGTAGAAATAGATACTTCGTTTGAATAACCACTTTGAGTTGTTGGTGTGAAATAAGCTATACGATATTTATAAGAGTTACTAGCAGTAACAGAATTATCTATATACTCAGTAACATTAGATCCCGTAATCGAAAGAACTTTATAATTATTTGTAAATGGATCTGTTCTTTCAATTTGAAAACCTAGTTCGTTAACAACAAAATCAACCCATGTTAATCGTACTAAATTTGTCCCGGTTGCTTCTGCTTGTAAATTCCATGGACCACCGGGTAGACTGCTTGTACTTATCTCATTACTATATTCAGAAGAACCGGATTCATTGATGGTTCTAACTTTATAGAAATAATCAATATATGGAGATAAATTGCCATCGGTTGTACTAATTGTATTTACAGGTAGTGTTTTAATTTTTCTATAGTCTACTACTGTACCGTTGCCAAGGTCTCTTCTCCATAATTCAAAACTGGTTTCGTTTATTGAATTATCATTCCATTTAAGAGTGACTGAGAAATCATTTATTCGTGTTAATAAGAGACTTGATGGAGCAATTGGTACCTTATCCTTAACAAAAATATTTTCTTGTAATTTACTTTCTTTAGACTTACCGATTGTATTAAAAACTTTCAAAGAATAATTAATTCGAGTGTGAATTAAAGTTGAATCAACTTCGAGATAGATTATAGGATCAGTCCCATCGGTATTTTGTGTATATTTTTTTACAAAAATTTTATTTACATACAGTTCATAAAAAGAAAGTCCTTGTCCACTGGGACCATCGGCTGCCTGATAATTAATCGTATTTTTCCCGACTTTAACCGTGTCATTAGTCTTTGGACTCCAAACATCAATTGTAGGTGTGGTAGAAGTTTGAGTATCAGTAATTGATTCGACACAACCGAATGTAATTGCTAATAGAAGGAAAAGAATAGGCTGAGTAAATTTCTTTATATAACTGATCAATTTCATTATTTCTCTTTGAATGATTTTTTTACAATATTCAATTTAATAAATGGATATCAGTTTTGATAATTATTATTAAAAATGATTAGACTTTTAATAGTACTTACACAACTGCAAATTATACAAAAAAGAATAATTCTGTTTAAAAATATTGGCAAGCTTTTTTGGCTGGTATTCCCTTTTATGTTCTAAGGTGAAAAGCGCCATTGCAATTGTAAGATGACTTATCAGTGTTGAAATAAATTTTAGTCTTTAACTGCCAATGTTATCAAAATCTATTAACAACGAACGTGTTTCATGTGCTTCCATTTTATCTAAATAGAAGTAAATAGTTTTGGAATCACTATCTAACTTATATTTTGGAATCTTAGTATTAATTATATCAGATGAAACAGAAACATTTTTTACTCTTTTATTAAAATTTACCTGTACAATTAAGTCAGTTGCTCTTTCATCACGGGGATTATTTAACTCAACAGCAATTCTTCTTTTACTTCTAGTTTCATAACGGACTTCAACACCCAAGCGGTGAACCCACCAACTTCCTAATTCTTGAAGTGAAGTGACCCAAATTTTCTTGCTCTTTGCATAATTAACTATATCTTTTATAACCGAGGAATATTGTGGCTGTAATTGATAATCAGTATGAACTTTAAAAACATAAAGTCCACCTTCAAATAACACACGATCAATATCTTCTTCGTAAGTATATCTTTGAAATGCAGGATTTACTAAACCATAATTGCGAACAACTTCATAATCATCGCGCGCTGTTTTGGTAATTATCATGATCGGTTTATTATTTCTTATACGTATTTCAGGAACAGAACGGTCAGTTAGTGAATCAGTGACCAAGAATTCATAATTTAGCTGAGACATAGATTGTAACGTATTATCATCATAATAACCATTCAAAGGCATTAATGCTTTTACAGTTTTTCCTGATACTTTCTTTAACGTATCAGCTACAAATTTTAAGGTAGAGTATTGGACTTCTTTGCTAAAAAGTTTATTGACCGTATCATCTGCAGATTCAAGAAATCCAATATCAACAATAGCGCCAAGATCTCCTTTTTTTGCAATTGATTTTAACAATCCGGGATTTTGTTTTGCAAGTAATGGATCAACAAAGATAGTTGTAGGGGATTTAGTAAAGCTTAAAACATTACCAAGATAATTAATATTTTCAGGCTGTTCTTTTACTGTTGGAACTATTATCATAGCCGCATCATAAGAAGTAGGCCAATCATTTATGAAAGCTGTAGGTTGATAAATAAGCCAGTTAACTGAATTGTTGAAAAGTCTTTCGAAGTAGACATAATCTTTTTGAACACCAAGAACGGAATTTAATTCAAAACCATACCAAACAAATCTGCCTTTACCGTAACTACCGTATGCTATGCCTGCACTCTTCTGAATTTCTTCTCTAACAAGCCCCGCTTCCCTTCTGAAATCATACCAGAAACTAACTTGTGTTGTACGCGGTTCTAATACTTCTGCATAAATAGGTCTATCCCAAGTGGCGATCTTAAGAGCATATCCGGTAGGAATTTGTGCAGTAAGTGGTAAATTGCCTCGTAGTGTGTGAACTTTATATAATTCTTCCGGTTTAATTTCTCTGTTAAAGTTCATACCAAAAACTTCTTTGAAAAAATCCCATCCTCTCCACTTACCTTCATCTGAATATGTTGCAGGACCGCCAGTAACGAACAAACTACCACCATTTTCTACATAGCGTTTTAATTGCATAATTTCTTTGTCGGATAATGATTTTGAACCGGGAAGAACGATCATCTTATAATTAAAGTGTTCACCTAATTCAATAGTCTGATCTGAGATAACATCATAATCTAATTTTGAATTTTTGATAAATTTTTTCCAAGTATCAACATTATCTCTTAACCAAGTACTTCCTGAAGGAAGCATAATTTCGGTATACTTTGAATAAAGTATTCCTGCCTTTTCTTTTTTCTCATCGGTTAAAAACTTAAGGTTATTTTTTGTAGGCAGGATTTCTTTCAGTTCGTAATTACCGTATATATTTTTTACGATGAGTAAAAAAACAAGAAAAGCGGTGATAAGTAATACCAATCCGCTTAAGAAAATAATAAGGTAATTAACTTTAAGCCCTTTGGCTTCTCTTACCGCCACCTTAGATTATCCTCTTGTTTACGATCTTGACGTGTTGGTTCAACATAACCTTCATTAGTATAACGCATATATTTCTTCTTAGAGCCTGATGTCGAACGTTCAGATTCGTTAGTTCGAGCATTTTCACCAGTTCCTCTTTGGCCATTTGTCGGAGCCGAACCAACGAAAGTAGGTTGCTCAGGACCGCGCGATTGTTCTTCTTGCGGAATATATGCAGGTTGACGCTGATACTCATAACCATATTCCTGTTGAGGAGATTGCGGTTCGAATGTTCTTCTCTCTGGTGTAAATGCTCTTTGCTCTTGCATTAAAGGTGCAGGAGCTACAAGTTCGGCAGGAATTGCAGAAGGCTGCGCAGCTTGAGCTGTGATACCTTTACGTTCCCTAACCTTATAGAGGATATATGCACCAACAGCAAGAATAAAGGTTGAGATAGTTGCGACCAAAATGATTAATGAAAGTATAGGAATTAATTCCATATTAACCTCTGTTAAGTCTTTTCATTTTATCTGGCACCGGCTGTATTATTTGCTGTTTTTGGTAATCCTCCGAGTCCGGTTCGCTCGAGTTTTCCCCATATCATTCTTATACCAAGAAATTCTTCCACAGTTGCCATTGCTTTTGTAACATCAATTAAAAGAATGAATACTACACGATAAATAATTGCATATGGTACCAATCTAAATTCTTCTTTTTCTGCAGCTATGCAATAAACTGCCGCCATTAAATCAAGCACGGCTATACCCATCCACCATAAAAAGATAAAACTTGATAATCCATAAAATAAAGCTACGATAATAAAATAAAGATTAACAAAAATATTCATAGTCGGCCAAATTAGTGCTTCATAAAACATTTGCCATAATATTATACTATTGTTAAAATTTACTGTTGGATTGATTAAGTGTCGTTTATGTTTTCTAATAGCTTGTAATATACCGCGTGTCCATCTATATCTTTGTTTCAATAATTGATAAATTGAAGCAGGAGCTTCAGTAAATGCGATAGCATTTGGTTCATAAACAATTTTCCAATTTTGGGCAAGGATTTTCAATGTTATATCTGCATCCTCAGCAAATGTATCGCTTGAATAAAAACCGGCATCTCTCAATGCTGCTTTTCTAAATAAACCGATTGGTCCAGGTATAATGTTAACCATTTGAATAAAACCCTGGGCGCTTCGCGGCATATTTAGTCCTTCTAAGTACTCAAGTGCTTGAAGATCAGTTAAAAGATGTTTTCTATTTTGGACTTTTACGTTTCCGGCAACTGCACCTACAGCAGGATTTATAAAATGTCTTACAGCCATTCGCAATGAATTAGGTGTTAATTGTGAATCACCATCCATACACAATACAAACTGAGCTTCCGAATATTGTATACCAGCATTAAGAGCTTTTGCTTTACCGCTATTAGGTTTATTTATTAAGGAAATTTTAATTAATCCACTTCTTCCTCTTTGATGACCGACAAGTTCTTCAGCAATTGCAGCAGTATCATCAGTTGAGCCATCATTAACAATAATTATTTCATAATTAGGATAATCAACGTCTAGTAAAGATTCGATTGAATGTTGTAGAACTACTCCTTCATTAAAAACAGGGACTATAATAGAGATGAACGGGTAGAATCCTTCCTTTTCCTGAACAGTATATCTTGTAATATAAAAATAAGCCATGAATAGTGTACCAAAATATCTTATCAATAAAATAAATAAGAAAATCACTAGTGATACGATAGAAGCATAAACAAACAAGCCACTCCAAGTCAATACTGTGAGCGGGAGAGTTAGAATGATTGTGATAATTAAGAAGAGAGAAAAAATGCCTGATAAGAAAATCACTCTTAATTTTTCAGCTCCAAGATTTCTATTAGGAGGCTTTAACTCTCTGTTATCGAGAGCTATCTGATATTTTTGATTGTTATTATTCACTTACAAACATCATTTATTAACAATATTGTTAAACAATATGAATGCCATAATTATTAATGATTAAACCAATTTTTCAAGAGTACAACTAATTTAAGCTGTCCCAACTTCGTACAATATAGTTTTTTGGCTCAATAGTGAACAAACCTTAACGAAATATAATTTTTTTTATAACTTATTGCAACAAAATAAGTTATTCATAAGTATTAAAGAAAGGATGTAACAAAGTTCTATAAATTC